>JAVEWT010000142.1:0-4347 GCA_034004425.1 Methylophilaceae bacterium | reverse complement strand
CATTTGCGGAAATCATGTTTCCTCCGTATTAGAGTGTTATTTAAAGTACTTTTAAAAGAACTATTAATAGCACAATAAAACAGGCGAAACAACTCTATATTTTGTAAACCATCGATCCTTGTATATCACGTGCAAGCAAAATTATCCGCCAACTCGAATATCGTCGAGCATTTCCGCTACCCCAGTCTGCCAATCCGGCAGCTTGATGCCGAACGCCTGTTCGAGCTTGCTTGTATCGAGACGCGAATTGGCCGGCCGCTTTGCCGGTGTTGGAAATTGACTGCTGGTGACCGGCCGGACATTCTCATCACTGACCTTGATCGCGACACCGCGCTGTCTCGCGCCACCGATCACGAAGCGCGCATAGCCATACCATGAAGTCTCACCGGCGGCGACAGCGTGATACAGGCCTGAAAGCCCCGGATTCTGCATCGCCTTTGGAATGACGTCCGCGGTCAATCTAGCCAGCAATCTTGCGCCGGTCGGCGCGCCGATCTGATCATCCACCACCGACAGCGATTCCCGCTCCTGGGCGAGTCGCAGCATGGTCTTGGCGAAGTTGCCACCCTTTGCAGCATAGACCCAACTCGTGCGCAGAATGATGTATTTGCTGCAGCTGGCGGCGATATTGCGCTTGCCTTGCAACTTGCTGGCGCCGTAGACATTCAACGGATTCGGCGCATCGGTCTCTTTCCATGCCTCACCGCCAGAACCATCGAACACATAATCAGTGGAATAGTGAATCAGCCAGGCGCCGAGTTTCTCGGCTTCTTGCGCCAATATGCCCGGAGTCTGTGCGTTAACTAGAAAAGCCAATTCCGGCTCGCTTTCGGCCTTGTCCACCGCCGTATAGGCAGCCGCATTGACGATCACATCCGGCCTGATGCTGCGTATTGTTTCCGCAATGGCATCCGGTTTGGTGAAATCCCCGCAATGCTCCGTGCTGTCCACATCCAGCGCTACAACATTGCCTAGCGATGGCAGTGTTTTCTGCAGTTCGCCGCCGACCTGGCCGTTGCAACCGAACAACAGAAAATTAAGTGTTCCGGCCATCTTCAACGGTTGCCGTAGTTGTTGGCCAGCCACTCGCGGTAAGCGCCGGTTTGCACGTTCTCGACCCACTCCTGATGTTCGAGATACCAGGCGATGGTCTTGGCGATGCCGGTATCGAAGGTCTCCTGCGGTTTCCAGCCCAATTCGCGCTCGATCTTGCGTGCGTCGATGGCATAGCGCCGGTCATGTCCGGGGCGGTCCGTGACGTAGGTAATCTGTGCCGCATAGGACTGGCCGTCGGTTCTGGGCCGCAGGGTGTCCAGACGCTCACATATCAGTTTGACGATATCGATGTTGGCTTTTTCGTTCCAGCCGCCGACGTTGTAGGTCTCGCCCACTCTGCCCGCTTCCAGCACACGCCGGATGGCGCTGCAATGATCCTTGACGTAGAGCCAGTCGCGAATCTGCATGCCGTCACCGTAGACCGGTAGCGGCTTGCCCGCCAGCGCATTGACGATCATGAGCGGAATCAGCTTTTCCGGGAAATGGTATGGGCCGTAATTGTTGGAACAGTTGGTGGTCAGGGTCGGCAAGCCGTAAGTATGCTGATAGGCCCGCACCAGATGGTCGGAGGCCGCTTTCGAAGCGGAATAAGGGCTGTTGGGCTCATACGGATGCATTTCGGTAAAAGCCGGCGCGTCGGGCGCGAGCGAGCCGTAGACCTCATCGGTAGACACATGCAGGAAGCGGAAATCCTGCTTTTCCTGCTCGGGCAGACTCATCCACCAGCCGCGCGTGGCTTCCAGCAGATTGAAGGTGCCGACTATGTTGGTCTGGATGAAATCATCCGGACCGCTGATGGAACGATCGACATGAGACTCGGCCGCGAAATTCAGGATGGCACGGGGCCGGTATTGCTGCAACAGGGAAGACACCAGCGCCTTGTCGCCGATATCGCCCTGCACGAACACATGTCGGCTATCGCCTTCCAGGCTGGCAAGGTTCTGCAGATTGCCGGCGTAAGTGAGCTTGTCCAGATTGAGCACCGGCTCATCGCTTTGCGCCAGCCAGTCCATGACGAAATTCGAGCCGATGAAGCCGGCACCGCCCGTGACTAAAATCATTGATTTTTCATCTTTCTATTCCAGGTGTTTTTAGGGTCGTTCAGGCTCAGCGTTTCAAATCACGATAAAAATTCTCATGAGGTCCGATTGCCTCAAGGTAGATCAGACGCACCTCCTGCTCCAAGGTATATCCAAGCAGGTAAAGTTGTCCTTGACTGCGAAATTTGTGAATCAGCAGCTTTGCGAGGTCGCCTTTTTTCCTGTCTCCAACTTCTGGATTCTCGGCTATCTGAGCTACAGCAATATTTACATCGACTGCGATATTTTCATGCAACTTCTTGTACTGCCGAGAGAAACGTCTTGTCTGAAGGACTTCGTAACTCATTCTGCGCGGCTACGCGGCACAAAGGGCGTGGCATCCTCACGTGGCTCTGCAAGCGAAGCCAACGACTCAGCGATAAAGCTCACGGGCAAATCGGGATTGTCCAGCGCGGCTCGCCCTACCTTCGCCCAATATTCCACTTGGCCGGAGATGGTGCGATGCTCTGCGGCAGCGTCCGCCTTTGCTTGTTCATAAAGCTTCTGCTCTATACGGATTGATGTGGTTGTTGTCATATTAGCACCTTGCTACATTTGTAGTAGAACTATCCTAACACAGCCTATTGGCGGGCGTAAACCCACGTCACGAACTTCGACCACAGAACGTGAGACTCTCACCAACCCTCGGTAAAGCCCTTGATTTCCCGGCGCTGCCGCTTGGTCGGCCGGCCGCTGCCGCGCTCGCGCTGCGCGTGTTCGTTGCTGCGGGTAACCGCCAGATCGGCACGATGCTGCCGGCTCGACTCCGTTTCCTCGTACAGGAGTTGTGCCTCAGGCGCGCCGCGCCGCTGGTTGGAAAGACCGCGCACATGCACTTCGATCTCGAAATCCTTGGTGCGGATATGGATCGCTGCGCCTATCCTGACTTCCTTCGAGGGTTTGGCGCGGTCACTGTCGACCCTCACCTTGCCACTTTCCACCGCCTCGGCCGCCAGGCTCCGCGTCTTGAAAAATCGTGCAGCCCACAGCCATTTGTCGAGCCGGCACTTTTCCTTTTCCTCGCTATTTTCCCGGTTAGCCATGGGCTTCAGTCGTCAGATTTGTTGCTGTCGTAGATCTTGCGAAAACCCTCCAGCACGCGCTGCACGCGCCCCATGACGCTTTCCGGCCGGTAATCGCCCTTCTCATCCAATTCACCCGCACTCAAGCCGGTCAGATATTCCAGGCCCTCCAGCACATGGGCGAAGGTCCGTATCTGGAACTTGCCGGCAGCGACAGCGGCAACAACCTCCTCGTTCAGCACCAGATGTGCGGCGTTACGTTCCGGAATCAACACGCCCTGCGATCCGTCCAGGCCGATGGCCTGGCAGACGCGGAAATAGCCCTCTATCTTCTCGTTGACGCCGCCGATCGCCATGACTTCGCCATGCTGGTTCATGGCGCCGGTGACGGCGATACCCTGTGGCAAAGGCAAGCCTGAAATGGACGACAGCAATGCATAGAGCTCGGCGCAGGAAGCAGAGTCGCCCTCGACGCCGTGATATTCCTGCTCGAACACCAGCGAGGCATTGAGCGACAGCGGCGTCAGCTTGGCAAAGCTCGCCGACAGCCAGCTCTGCAGGATGAACAGGCCCTTGTCATGATTAGGCCCGGTCATCTCGACTTCGCGGTCGATGTTGATGACGCCTTCCTCCCCCGCACAGCAGCGGGCGGAGATACGAACCGGCGAGCCGAAGCCGGCATCGCCGAGATCGATGTGGGTCAATCCATTGATCTGCCCCAGTTCACGTCCCTGTACGCTAATCATCAGATCGCCGTCGACGATGGCGCGCAGCATCTGCATCTCCGGATGGCGATGGCGCTTGTAGCTGGCATGCAGCACGGCCAGCACATCCTGCCGTTCCACCAAAACATCCGGCTTGGCGGACTGGACCCTGCGCCTGGTTTCAGCGGCAGCGGAAAGTATCAGTTGCTGCAGATCGGCCAGTCGGCTGCTGATACGCTGCTTGTCCTCCACCCAGCGATGCATGGTTTCCAGCACCTTTGCCACGGCTTCGGCGCTGAAATGCGGCAAGCCGAAATGCTCGCAACGCTCCGCGACATAAGCCGCAATCTGACGGTACAGTAGCTTGTCTGCCGGAAAATCGTCGGTGAAATCGACCTTGACGTTGAAAAAGCGGACGAACTCCTCCGCCTCGTCCTGTAAGCGATAATATTCTTCGCGCGAAGCGATCAGAACCAACCGGACTTC
>JAVEWT010000015.1:0-21202 GCA_034004425.1 Methylophilaceae bacterium | reverse complement strand
CCTCGCTCGCTCCTTGCCGTGCCACATGCACTGTGGCTTCGGCCGCTACGCTTAACCTGCTTGTGCAGGTTAGCCTGCGCCGCAACTCTGTTGTCTGCGTCGCTCTCTCGTTGGCGGCTAGTCTCGACTTTGCATTGGAGGTGGCCGTGTTCGCCAACGGTTGGGAAATTTCCCTCCACTGCCGTGACGATATTGATTTACCTGCCATATTCATGACCGTGCATGCGATGGGTGAGGTCTGCAGCGTCTGCATAATGGGTGTAGCCAAGGGTTTGTTTTCTGTTGTTATCATGGCGTGCGGTCCGGCTGGCTGCTGCTTATTCCGGTTCGCCGAAGCGGCTGTTGATGAGGTCGACCAGCGCGTCCATCGCGGCCTGTTCGTCCGGGCCGTTGGTTTCGATGGTGATGACGCTGCCCTTGCTCGCCGCCAGCATCATGACGCCCATGATGCTCTTGGCATTGACGCGCCGGTTGTTGCGTTCCAGCCAGATCTCCGATTTGTAGAGGCCGGAGGTCTGGGTCAGCTTGGTCGAGGCGCGGGCATGCATGCCCAGCTTGTTGATGATTTCGATCTCTCTTTTCAGCATGTTTCTTGCCCCAGGTTAGGTCGGTGATTAGTCCAGGTCGGTGAAATGGATGACGCCTTCGCGGCCGCCGCTCAGTGCTTTTGCGATCAGTGTTCTCAGGTCGTTGTTGCGGTAGGTGAGGGTGCGCACCAGCATCGGCAGGTTGACGCCGGCGATGCCCTCGACCCGGCCCGCGACCAGCAGGCGGTTGACGATGTTGCACGGTGTGGCGCCGTAGATGTCTGACAATATCAGCACGCCGTCGCCCTGGTCCAGTTCTTCCACCAGCTGTTGCGCCTGCGGCAGCAGCTCGCAGGGGTCGTCGTCCTTGCCGATGCCGAGCTGCTTGAGCTGGGCCGGTCGCGTGCCCATGACATGGCTGGCGCAGTGAATCAGGCTTTCACCGAGTGTGCCGTGGGCAATGATCAGTATTCCTATCATGCTGTTTTTACCTTGTTCCCCAGTGCGGTCCGCTACGCGCGTCACTCCAGCTCGCGATGGCGTACCAGTACTTTCTGCTGTTCGTTACGGAAATGCTGCCCGAGTTTTTCGACGAAATAGACCGAGCGGTGCTGGCCGCCGGTGCAGCCGATGGCGACCGTCAGGTAGCTGCGGTTGTCGCGGACGAAGGCCGGCAGCCAGCGCGCGACGAAATTGCGGATATCCTCGAACAGCTTTTGTGCGTCCGGCTGGTTCTCCATGAAGGTCTTGACCGCCTGATCATGCCCGGTGAGCGGGCGCAGCACCGGGTCGTAATGCGGGTTGGGCAGGAAGCGTACGTCGAAGACGAAATCGGCATCGAGCGGGATGCCGTGCTTGAAGCCGAAGGAAGCGAACAGCAGGGTCATGCCCTGATGCTCGTGCGAAACGAAATCCTTGACCCAGTTGCGCAGCGTGTTGGCGCTGAGGTCGCTGGTGTCGACGCGGTGGCCGAGATAGGCGAGCTGGCTCAGCATGTCGCGCTCGCGCTGGATGCTCTCGGCCAGCGTGGTGTTTTCGTCGCTCAAGGGATGGCGCCGGCGCGTTTCACTGAAGCGCTTGACTAGCGTTTCGACGCTGGATTCGAGGTACAGCACCTGCACGTCAAGGCCCAGGTCCTTCAGATGCTGGATGGCGTCCGGCAGCACTTCCAGCGCTTCGCTGCGGGTGTCCATGCTGATCGCCACCCGGCTCTGGCCGTGCAGGTGCTGCGGGATGTTGGCCAGCAGTGTCGCCGGCAGGTTGTCGATGCAGTAGTAGCCGCTGTCTTCCAGCGCTTTCAGCACCACACTCTTGCCGGACCCGGAGAGCCCTGTGACGATGACCAGTTGCATAGTTCAGCTCTTCTTCTGCATGGCTTTTTTCATCTCGCGCGCCTGACGCTGCATGAACTGCTTGGTGCCGTTGATGCCGCGCAAGAGCAGCATGTGGTTGCGCAGCGCGACTTCGACCAGCACGGCGATATTGCGGCCGGCGGCGACCGGGATGAGGAATTTGGGGATTTTGACGCCGAGGATCTTCTCCTGCTGTGCGGTGATCTTCAGGCGGTCGAGTTCCATGCTCATCAGCTTGCTCGCGTGTTCGAGCTGGATGATGAGGTCTAGCGGCTTGGTCGGCTTCACCGAGTTGTCGCCGAACAGTTCGCGGATGTTGAGCACGCCGAGGCCGCGCACCTCGAGAAAATCCTGCAGCAGACGCGGGCAGCGGCCTTCCAGCCGGTCGGGCGCCACCTTGAAGAAATCGATGATGTCGTCGGCGACCAGCCGGTGGCCGCGCGAAATCAGTTCCAGCGCCAGTTCGCTCTTGCCGATGGCGGGGTCGCCCTTGATCAGCACGCCGAAGCCCTGCACTTCCATGAAGACGCCGTGGAAACTCACGGTCTCGGCCACCGCCTGCGACAGGTAGTGGCTCAGCACGTCCATCAGGCTCGGGCTTTGCAGCGGCGTGGTGAACAGCGGGGTGTCCATCCGGTTGGCGGCGTCGATCAGTTCCTGCGGCGGTTTTTCGCCGTTGGCGACGACGACGGCGGCAAGGTCGGTCGAAAACAGGTTGTGGATGGATTGTTGCAGCTCTTTGCTGGCAAGGCTGCGCAGGTAGTCCATCTCCGCGCATCCGAGGACCTGGACGCGGTTGGGGTGGACGAAATTGAGGTGCCCGATCAGCGCCAGCGAGGGTTTGCTCACGGTCTCGCTGCTCAGCATGTTGTCGCCGCCGTCGAGGCCGGCGACCCAGGTAAGTTTCAGGTTGCGGCGCGTGTCGCGATAGAGTTTTTCGACGCTGATTTCGGGCATGTCTAGCTTTCCTGTCGGGTCAGGTCAGCGCGGTCTGCACGGGTGGCGGATGCGCTGACCATGCCCTGTCGGTCCCGCTTACTCGGTGGCCTGGTGCTTGACCGCACCGTTGGCCTGATGGTGGTCGCCACGCTTTTCCTTGTGCTTGAGGACCTGGCGGTCCAGCTTGTCGGTCAGCATGTCGATGGCGCTGTACATGTTTTCATCCGAGCATTCCACGTGCAGGTCGTTGCCGGGAACGTGAAGAGTAGCTTCGACTTTCTGTACCAGCTTTTCCACGCTCAGCGTCACCTTGACGTCGATCACGTGATCGAAGTGGTTGCTGATGCGCGCCAGTTTGCTCTGGACGTAGTCGCGCAGTGCCGGGGTGACTTCCAGATGATGGCCGGTAATTTGTAAATTCATGATGCTCTCTCCTTGGTTACGACTACAAAATCGATGGTGTTGTTGAAATTACAGCGCCTTGCGCTGGCTCGCTGCGGGTAACTGCAGTGATTCTCGGTATTTGGCGATCGTGCGTCTGGCGACGACGATGCCCTGCTTGCTCAGAACTTCCGTGATCTGGTTGTCCGACAAGGGTTTCTTCGGATCCTCCTCGGCAATCATCTGCTTGATCAGGGCGCGGATGGCCGTGGCCGAACAGGCGCCGCCGGACTCGGTCGCCACATGGCTGCCGAAGAAATACTTCAGTTCGTAGACGCCGCGCGGCGTCAGCATGTACTTGCGCGTGGTGACGCGCGAGATGGTCGATTCGTGCAGTTCCAGTTCGTCGGCGATCTCGCGCAAGACCAGCGGGCGCATGGCGACCTCGCCATGCTCGAAGAAATTGCGCTGACGGTCGACGATGGCCTGCGATACGCGCAGGATGGTGGAGAAGCGCTGCTGGATGTTCTTGATCATCCATTTGGCTTCCTGCATCTGGCTCATCAGGTACTGGTTGGAGCTGTCGCGGTTGCGCTTGAGGATGCCGGCGTAAATCTGGTTGATGCGCAGCTTGGGCACCACTTCGTCGTTGAGGCTGGCGATCCAGACGCCCTTGACCTTGCGCACGATGATCTCGTGCTGGATGAAGTGGTCCGAGCTGATGCTGCTGAAGGCGTTGCCCGGCCGCGGGTTGAGCTGCGTGATCAGGTGCTGGGCCTGGCGCAAGGTCTCGTCGTCGCAATGCAGCAGCTTGCGCAGCTTGGCATAGTCGCGGGCGGCGAGCAGCGGCAGATGTTGTTCGACCAGCGTCAACGTCAGGTCCAACAGCGGGGATGATTCCTCCGTCGCGCGCAGTTGCAGTGCCAGACATTCGGCCAGGTTGCGGGCGCCGACGCCGGCCGGATCGAGGTTCTGGATATGCTTGAGCGCGGTCTGCAGTTCCAGCAGATCGACCTCGGCCGCCGGGTCGATCTGTTCCACCAGTTCTTCCAGCGGCTGCTCCAGATAACCGTCGTCGTTGATGGCGTCTACCAGCAGCATGGCCAGCATCTGGTCGCGCTCGGATAACGGCATCAGCTTGAGCTGGCTCATCAGGTGGTCGTGCAGGGTCTCCGGCGCGGCCTCCTGGAAGTGATAGTCGCCGTCGTCGTCATTGCCGGCGTTGCTGTCGTCCCAGCGCGTGTTGCCGGTATATTCGAAATAATCGTCGTTGAAGTTTTCCTGCACCGGCGCTTCTTCCGCGCGCGTCGCCTCCTGCGGATTGGCAATCTCCTGCGTGCCGCCGGCCGGGATGAAGTTGTCGACCGCGTCGCTGCCGTCGGCATTCTTTTCGTCGCGCTCCAGCAGCGGGTTGGCCTGCAGGATGGTCTCCAGTTCCTGGTTCAGTTCCTGGGTCGACAGTTGCAACAGACGGATGGACTGCTGCAGTTGCGGCGTCAGCGCAAGATTCTGTGAGAAGCGGAGTTGTAAACCTTGTTTCATATCAATTCAAAATAACGCCTCAGAGGCGGAAATCCTTACCTAAATACACTTCCTTGACGCTCTCGTTCTGCACGATCTCGCTCGGCAAGCCGGCCGCGAAGATGCGGCCTTCATTGACAATATACGCCCGATCGCAGATGCCGAGGGTTTCGCGTACGTTGTGGTCGGTGATCAGCACGCCGATATTGCGCTTGGCCAGAATGCCGATGATCTTCTGGATGTCGAGCACGGCGATCGGGTCGATGCCGGCGAACGGTTCGTCGAGCAGGACGAAACTGGGATGCGTCGCCAGACAGCGGGCGATCTCCACCCGGCGTCTTTCACCGCCGGAGAGGCTGACCGCCATGCTGTCGCGGATGTGGACGATATGCAGTTCGTGCAGCAAGGACTCCAGTTCGGCTTCGATCTCCTCGTCGCTGCTTTTCTCCAATTCGAGAATCGCCCGGATGTTCTCTTCCACCGTCATCTTGCGGAAGATCGATGGCTCCTGCGGCAGATAGGAAAGTCCCATGCGCGCGCGCAGGTGGATGGGCAGGCGGCTGAGGTCCTTGCCGTCGAGCAGGATGCGGCCGCCGTCGAGCGGTACCAGCCCCACCATCATGTAGAAGCTGGTGGTCTTGCCGGCGCCGTTGGGGCCGAGCAGGCCGACCACTTCGCCGCTCTTGATCTCGAGGGAGATGTCCTGCACGACGGTACGCGCCTTGTATTGCTTGCGTAGGTTCTCGACGATTAGCTCGCTCATGGTCTGTCTTTATGTCCGCATCAGGTGGTTGGGAGCCGCCGCTTATCGTGCCGGCGCCGGTGTAGGGGCGGGCGCCGGGGCGGGTTGCGCCGGCTTGTTCTTCGGCTGGATGACGGCGCGGACACGGCCGGTCGGCGTCGCCGGCGTCGCCGCCTGCGAGCCGCCGCCGATCACTTCGGCGTATTCGGCGGTGGCATCGTACATGATGTAGTCGCCGTGCACGATATCCTCGCCGCGCTTGACCCATGCCTTGGTGAACAGCTTGACCTTGTCCATGCGGCCGTCGTATTCGATGCGCTGCGCGCTGCCTTCCATGTATTCGTTCTTGCCTTCCATCTTCTGCTTGAAGGTGGTCGGATTGCCGTAGGAGGTGCTGTGCTGGAAGCCGTGGATGTCCTCGACCACCACCAGCTTGTCGCCGCGTATCATCAGCGTGCCCTGGGTCAGGATGACGTTGCCGGTGTAGGTGCTGGTTTTCTTGGCGTCGTTGACCACGACGTTGTCCGCCTCGAGGTCGATCGGCTTGTCCTTGTCGGCCCGCTCGGCCTGGCTGTTGAAACTGGCCACCGTCAGCAGCAGCGCCAGCAGGAGCTGGCCGCAGCGGCGGAATGGCGTGTCATGCTTGTTCATGGGATCTCCGGATCAATCGATATCTTTGCTCAGGTTCAGCTGGATTTCGGGCTGTACGGCACCGACCGGCCTCACTCTGCGTTCGGTTTGGTTGCTGACTGCGTCGAGGCCGGTTTCCAGTCGCATGGCATCCGCCGGCCGGCGGTTCTGGTTGTTGGGCGTGCTGGAAACGTCCATCTTCGGTTTCTCGTAATGCGCCTTGACCCGATTCTTCAGCTCCACGGTCTGCTTTTTCTTGTCGTAGATCATGCCGGTGGCGTGAATCACGGTCTTCGGCGCCTGCGTGATGACCACCGGCCGGTCGGTGACGGCCCGTTCTTCGTCCGGGAACACATCAAGCCGGTCGGTCACTACCACCATCTCGCCTTTGCCGTTGTAGGCCTGGCGCACCACCTTGACGTCATCGACGAACTCGATCCGTTCGGCATCGCTGGAGACGAAGCCCTTCTTACCCTCGATCTGCGTGAACGGCTTGTCGACCTCGAAGCGCGTGAAGTGCGGCAGTTCCAGTTCCGTCGTGTCGTCGTCCGGGTAGTGGCGCATCTCCTCGGCGGTCAGGCGGTAGCGCAGGTCGCCGTTCTCATCGGTGCGGGTGGTGACGAAGTTGTTCAGGATGTAGTCCGGATCATGCCGGTTGCTGCCGTCCACCTTGGGCTCCGGCGCCTGCACGCTGTAATCGATCCAGAAGGTCAGCATGGCCAGTATGGCCAGCAGGGCCAGCGGGAGCAATATGGCAGGACGTGCATGCATGCGGCGGTCCGTCGGCTTACCGGAGGAATTGCGCCATCTGTGCTTCGAACGTGCCCTGTGCCTTCATCAGCAGTTCGCAGGCTTCGCGCACCGCACCGCGGCCGGCCGCGGCCTGCGTGGTGTAATGGGCGTATTCCTTGACCAGCGGCGTGGCGCTCGGAACGGCGATGGCGAGGCCGGCGCGGCGCATCGGCGGCAGATCCACCACATCGTCGCCCATGAAGGCGCATTCTTCCGGCAAAACGTTCATTTTCCTGACCAGATCCTCGAAGGCTTCCAGTTTGTCTTCCACGCCCTGATAGAAATGGGCGATGCCGGTGGTCTCGGCGCGCTTGGTGACGACGTTGGAAGTGCGGCCGGTGATGATGGCCATCTGCACGCCGCTGGCTTTCAGCAGCTTCATGCCCAACCCGTCGAGGGAATGGAAGCTTTTGTATTCCTGGCCGTCGTCGCCTATCATCAGGCTGCCATCGGTCATGACACCGTCCACATCGAAAATAATGACCTTGATACGTTTCGCGCGTTCCGCGACAGGACTCAACTCACTCACTTAAATAACCTTTGCTGTCAAAAGGTCGAGCATGTTCAGTGCTCCGACCAGGGATCCCTGCTGATCGACGACCAGCAGGCCATTGATTTTCCTTTGTTCCATGATTTCCACCGCTTCCACTGCCAGCCGCTCCGGCGTGATGGTGTGTGGTTGTGTGTGCATGACTTCGCGCATCAGCGTGCCGTCGATGCGGATGCCTTTCTCGAACGCGCGGCGCAGGTCGCCGTCGGTGAAGATGCCGACCGGGCGGTCTTCGCTATCGACGACAGCCGTCATGCCGAGGCCCTTGCGCGTCATCTCCAGCAGGCCGTCGGTCAGTCTGGCGTCCGGCCCGACTTTGGGGATGGCGGCATCCTTGCGCATGATATCGCTGACATGGATCAGCAGCTTGCGTCCGAGGCTGCCGCCCGGATGCGAGCGGGCGAAATCCTCGGCGGAAAAGCCGCGCAGATCGAGCACGGTGACCGCCAGCGCATCGCCCAGCGCCAGCATCGCTGTCGTGCTTGCGGTCGGCGCCAGGCCGAGCGGGCAGGCTTCCTGGCTGACGTGGGCATCGAGGTGGATGTCGGCTTCGCGCGCCAGCGTGGAATGCGGGTTGCCGCTGATGCCGATGATGGCGGCGCCGAGGCGCTTGATGACCGGCAGGATGGCCAGCAACTCGTCGCTTTCACCCGAATTGGACAAGGCGATCAGCAGGTCGTCACCCGTGATCATGCCGAGGTCGCCGTGGCTGGCTTCGCCCGGATGCACGAAAAATGCCGGGCTGCCGGTGCTGGCCAGCGTCGAGGCGATCTTGCGGCCGATATGACCGGATTTGCCCATGCCGCTCACCACGACCCGGCCGCGGCACTGTAAAATGAGGTCGACAGCGTCGGCGAAACGCTGGTCCAGACGGTGCGCTATGCTTTCGAGTTCGCGTGATTCGATCAGTAGTACTTCTCTGGCAAGGCCCAGCGGGGACTTTCCGCTTTTGGAATTGCTGCTGACGACGGAGCCCTGATTTTGGTGGCTTTGGCTTATCTCCATAGGCCCAAGTATAAAAGGGATTCGAAAGCGAATAAAGCTTGAAAAGGCAAATAAATCCGCTTTTTGCTGAAACCGGCATAATTTTTGCCTAGCCCCCGGATCGAGCCATCGTCCGCCGGGAAATGCGGGTCGGCCGGTGGCGGTTGCCGGTACGCACATACATTCATTCATGCTGCCGGCAGGCAGCCGTTTTCAGGGAAAGACCAGCACTTCATGAGCATGCATGTAATGATCGCGGGCGGCGGCATCGTCGGCGCCATGACGGCGATGGAACTGACGCAGCGCGGTTGCCGCGTGACCATCGTCGAGCGGGGCCGCATCGCCAGCCAGACCTCGGGTGAATCGTCCTGGGCCGGCGGCGGCATCCTCTTTCCCCTGTTGCCCTGGCTGTACGGCGATGCCGTCAACCGCCTGACACATTCCGGCACACGGCTCTATCCGGCCATCTGCCAGCGTTTGCTGGAGGAGACCGGCGTCGATTGCGAACTGCTGCAAAGCGGTATGTTGCTGTTGCCGGCGTTCGACCGCGAGGCAGCGCTCGGCTGGTGCCAGCGTTACCAGTATGTCGCGCAGCCCGCATCGGCGGCGGCTTTCGGTGTACAGTCGCCGGCCGGCGACGAGGCCCTGTGGCTGCCCGAAGTCAGCCAGGCGCGGCCGCCGCACGTCATGCAGGCCATGCGCGCCTGGCTCGAACAGAACAATGTCACGCTGCTGGAAGGCACCGAGCTCAAGCCGCTGAGCGGCGCCGGCAAGCTGACCGAGTGGGAGACGGTCAAGGGCGAGAAACTGCGCGCCGACCGCTTCGTCGTCACCTCCGGCGCCTGGAGTTTCGATCTCCTGAAGGAAACCGCCAGCAAATTGAAGATCAAGCCCATGCGCGGCCAGATCCTGCTCTACCGCCCGCAGCGCAACCTCGAACACATGGTCTATCGCGAGGGTTTCTACATGATTCCGCGCAAGGATGGCTTGCTGCTGGCCGGCAGTACGCTGGAAGATGTCGGGTTCGATCCGCGCACGACGGAAACGGCCCGCGCGGAGTTGCACGCGAAGGCGGCCGCCATTCTGCCGGAGCTGGCCGATCTGCCCATCCTCAAGCATTGGAGCGGACTGCGACCGGGCACGCCGGAGAACCTGCCGACCATCGCCGCCCATCCGCAGATCGAGAACCTCTACCTGAACACCGGTCATTTCCGTTACGGCCTGACGATGGCACCGGGCAGCGCGAAGATCGTCGCGGCGCTGATCTGCGGCGAGCAGCCCTTCCTCGACCCGACGCCGTTCGCCTGCCCGCAGTAGCGGAATTTTTTCATCAGGCTCACTTCGTCCGGCGTCAGGCGCGCCTGCTGTTCCGTGGCCGGCGCAGCTCTGCAGCGTGCAGTTGTCGCCGCGTTAATCCTCATCCCTGCCGCCTGATGGCTGCCAGCTTGCGTCAGCCGCATCTAAGGGCTTGCGCGGATTTTTCTTTAGTCCGGCTCTTGATAAATTCCCTTATCGACCAGATATTTAGCTCAAGCGGGCAAGCGGTCCGCTGGAGCCCGTGATGGGCCTGGACGAGATCAAGGAGCCACCAAATATGCAGACGATACGACCGGCAGCCGTGGCCGGCATGTTCTACCCGGCCGAGGGCGGCGTGCTGGCCGGCCAGGTGCAGGCCATGCTGCACGCCGCAGCGCAGGACGCCGGCACCGATGTAGCGCTCGCGCCGCCCAAGGCCATCGTCGTGCCGCACGCCGGTTATGTCTATTCCGGCCAGACTGCGGCACGGGCCTATGCCCGTCTGTTGCCTTTGCGCTACAGCATCCGCCGGGTCGTCCTGGTCGGGCCGGCGCATCGCGTGCCCTTGCAGGGGCTGGCTCTGCCGCAGGCCGGTGCGTTCGAGACGCCGCTCGGCAAGGTCGAGATCGATCAGCTTGCGGTTGCGCGGCTGCGCGGCTTTCCGCAGGTGACCGTCAGTGCTGCCGCCCACTCCCAGGAGCACGCGCTCGAAGTGCAGTTGCCGTTCCTGCAGGCGGTGCTGGATGATTTCAAGCTGGTGCCGCTGGTGGTCGGCCGGGCGACGCCGGCGGAAGTGGCCGGGGTGCTGGAGGCGGTGTGGGGCGGTGCAGAGACCCTGATCGTCATCAGCTCCGACCTGTCGCATTTCCTGCCTTATGAACAGGCGCAAGAGGTCGATCAGGCTACCGTCGATAAAGTGCTGGCCTTGCAGGATACGCTGACGCCACAGCAAGCCTGCGGCGGTGCCGGCGTCAACGGCCTGATCCATGCGGCGAGGTCGCACGGCTTGCAGCCGCATCTCCTGCAGTTCTGCAATTCCGGCGATACGGCCGGCGACAAGGCGCGTGTAGTCGGCTACGCCGCTTTTCTGTTCACGCCGGCAGAGGTGCATTGAGATGGGTGCAGTCATGCATGACAGGCCGCAGGAATCGCAATCGCAGCAGACGCTGGCGCGCGTGCTGCTGCCGCTGGCACGCCGCGAGATCGCGCAGGCGCTGGATTTGCCGGCAGTGGAAGTGGATCTGAGCCTGCCGCGCCTGCATGAGGCGGGTGCCACCTTCGTCACGCTGACGCGCCAGGGCAGCTTGCGAGGTTGCATCGGCAGTTTGCAGGCATATCGTCCGCTGTTGCAGGATATTCGCGCCAACGCCCACGCCGCCGCTTTCCGCGACCCGCGCTTTGCGCCGCTGCAGCCGGAGGAACTGGCCACAACCGGGATCGAGGTCTCGCTGCTGTCCGCCATGCAGCCGCTGCAATACCGTGACGAACAGGAGGCATGGGCGCAGTTGCGGGTCGGCGAGGATGGCGTGGTGTTCGAGTTCGGCAGTCAGCGCAGCACTTTCCTGCCGCAGGTGTGGGAACAACTGCCCGCCGTCAGCGATTTCATGGCGCGCCTGAAGCAGAAGGCCGGTTTGCCGGCGACGTTCTGGCATGCGGATGTCCGGCTCCATCGTTACACGGTGCAGAAGTTCAGGGAGGCGGATGCCGGTACGGATGACGCCGTCGACCAAAGGAGAGTCACGGCATGACGCAGAATTCCGCATACAAGGCGCGCTACTGGCACATACTGCAAGACGGCCGCATGCAGTGCGACCTCTGTCCGCGCGACTGCAAGCTGCACGAAGGCCAGCGCGGCGCCTGTTTTGTGCGCATGCGCGAGGGCGACGAGATGCTGCTGACTACCTACGGCCGCTCGTCCGGTTTCTGCATAGACCCGATCGAGAAAAAACCGCTCAACCATTTTTATCCGGGCTCCTCGGTGCTGTCTTTCGGTACCGCCGGCTGCAATCTCGCCTGCAAGTTCTGCCAGAACTGGGATATCAGCAAGTCGCGCGATATGGACCGGCTGATGGACCAGGCTTCGCCCGAGGCCATCGCTATTGCCGCACAAGAGTCCGGCTGCAAGAGCGTGGCGTTCACCTACAACGACCCGGTCATCTTTGCCGAATATGCCATGGATGTGGCCGATGCCTGCCATGCGCGCGGCATCAAGACCGTGGCGGTGACGGCCGGCTACATGCACGATGCCGCCCGCCGCGATTTCTACGCGAAAATGGACGCGGCCAACGTCGACCTCAAGGCCTTCACCGATGAGTTCTATTTCAAGCTGACCGGCTCGCACTTGCAGCCGGTGCTGGACACCTTGCGTTACCTGAAGCATGAGACCGATGTCTGGCTTGAGATCACGACCTTGCTGATCCCGGGCGAGAACGACAGCGATGCCGAACTGACGGCCATGTGCCGCTGGATTCGCGATGAGCTGGGGCCGGACGTGCCGCTGCACTTTTCCGCTTTCCATCCGGATTACAAGATGCCGGGCGTGCCGGCGACACCGCTGTCGACGCTGTTGCGGGCGCGGGAGATCGCGCTGCGCGAAGATTTGCATTATGTCTACACCGGCAACGTGCACAACCGGGCGGGCGACACCACGTTCTGCCCGGGTTGTCAGACGCCGCTGATCGAGCGCGACTGGTACAACATCAAACACTATCTGTTGAGCGAGCAAGGTCATTGCCCGGTTTGCGCCGGTGCAATCGCCGGGCGTTTTGACCAGCGTGCCGGCGGCTTTGGGCGCAAGCGCATCCCGATCGCCATCCGGGAGTTCGCCTGACGCGGGGCGGCAAGATGACGGCGCTGGAGAAACTACTGCGGATACCGGCCGGCCAGACCCATATCGAGGGCATGCTGGCCTTGCCCGAATCTGCACAAGGTCTGGTGCTGTTTGCCCACGGCAGCGGCAGCAGCCGGCACAGCCCGCGCAACAATTACGTGGCACAGGTGTTGCGCGATGCCGGCATCGGCACCTTGCTGATGGACCTGCTGACGCCGGAGGAGGACGCCGATTACCAGACCCGTTTCGATATCCCCCTGTTGACCGACCGCTTGCTGGCGGCGACCGGCTGGATCGAATCGCAGCCCGAGGTGCAGGGATTGCCTGTCGGTTATTTTGGCGCCAGTACCGGTGCGGCAGCGGCCCTGCAGGCAGCTGCAGTCAGGGGTGATGAAATCGGCGCGGTGGTTTCCCGTGGCGGCCGGCCCGATCTGGCCGGCACCCATGCGCTGCATCTGGTGCGTTGTCCGGTGCTGTTGCTGGTAGGCGGTCGCGACGAGGTGGTGATCGACCTCAATCAGGATGCGCTGGAACAGCTCACTTGCCCCAGAGAACTGGTCATCGTGCCCGGGGCCACGCATCTGTTCGAGGAGGCGGGAACGTTGGAGGAGGTGGCGCGGCAGGCCGCAGCCTGGTTCGGCCGTCATCTGGCTTAGTTGTTATCTGAGCTAATCGGTATTTGGTAGCGTAGCAGGCCGGATAGCGCCGCCGGCCGGTTGAAGTTGTCAGCCGGCCTGCAGGATGCGCATCACTTCTTCATCTTCCACCTGCGGGAATTCTGCATAGAACTGACCGACTGCGCGGAAATCCGCTGGTGCCTGCAGGCAGACCACTTCATCTGCCAGTACGGCGATCTTGTCCAGCGTATCTGGCGGCGCGACCGGCACCGCGCAGATCAATCGGGCCGGGTTCCGGTTGCGCAACCCGTGCAGCGCGGAAATCATGGTGGCGCCGGTGGCAAGCCCGTCATCGACGACGATGACGATGCGGCCGGCCGGCTCTTCGGGCGGCCTGACCGGCGTGTACTGGGCGCGGCGTTGACGGATGACCGTGAGTTGCTGTTGTTTTTCGGCTTCGATATAGGCCTTGTCGGCGCCGGCCGCCGCCGCATGCTCGGCGACATAAGTCCAGCCGCTTTCGTCGACCGAGCCGATTGCTAGTTCCGGGTTGAACGGCGCACGCAGCTTGCGTACCAGCGCGACATCGTAGCTGCCGCCCAGAGCATCGGCGATGATTTTCGCCATCGGCACGGCGCCGCGCGGGATGGCGAGCACCAGCGGATTCTTGCCTTTCCAGGCCTGCAGTTTGTCCGCCAGGCGGCGGGCGGCTTCTTCACGGTTACGGAACATGGCGCTCTCCGGTTCGTGCAGGTTCAGTTGATTTTTGGTTGCAGCAGATCGATCTTGAACGTGCTTTCGTAAGGCGGCACGTTGCACTCGATGATGTCGCTGGGGGCGACATCCAGCCGCACGCCAGCGATGTCGGTGCGCACCGGCAGCTTGTTGGCGCCGCGATCGACCAGTACCACGGTACGTATCTCGGCTGCCTGTTTGCGTGCCAGGTATTCCACCGTACGCAGCATGGAGTGGCCGTGGTACATGACGTCGTCGACCACCAGCACCGTGGTGCCGCTCAGATCGAGCCCGGCCTGCTCCGGGTTCTCGGTCAGCAGGGTTTCCGGATGCAACAGCGTCAGGTCGTCCGCATAGCGCTTCACTTTCAGATGCATGAGCGACATTTGCGGCAGGTCGAAGCGGCGCAGCCGTTCGTGCAGCATTTCCGCCAGCGGCGCACCGCGGCGCAATATGCCGACGATGAGGATGCGCTGCTTGCCACTGAGCAGGCCAGCCGCCTGCCAGGCCATGCTGTCCAGCACGGCATTGAGCTGGGATGTCTGATAAAGACAGGTTCTGTCGCCGCTGACCGGAACTTCCATATCGCCCCTTTCATTGCATTTGGCCGCGTTTGTGGAGGCGCAAGCCTCAATCGCAACATTACCATGCGTGCCGGTCAGAACACATAGGGGCGAATGCTTAAATGGCGGGCGGGTTCCGCATACGTGTTCGCGCGAATGATGTTGTTGTCGGCGTGGGGATAGGATGATCGTTCCGAGCGAAGAATGCGGCATGGCATGCGCGTTCTTCGTCAGAACATTTCTCATCGATCAGAAAGGATGTGCAACATGACGACCCGTAATCCCGGGCCCGGTTTCCAGCGCGTGACCCATGAGCGACCGTTGATCGAACAGCAGATCGGCGCTTACCGGATGCAGGGCAAGCTGGCTGAACCGGCGGTTTGTCCGCAGTGCAATGCGGTTTTTCACAAGGGGCGCTGGCAGTGGATGCCGGTGCCGGCGGCTGCCCACCATCAGATCTGTCCGGCCTGTCATCGCCAGAATGACGGCTATCCGGCGGGCTATGTCAGCTTGTCAGGGGCGTTCTTCGATGCGCACCGCGAGGAGGTCCTGCGTGTCGTCCGCAACCACGAGCAACACGAACGCACTGAGCATCCGCTCAAGCGCATCATGGCGATCGAGCAGCAAGGCGACGCGACTCTGGTGACGACCACCGACATCCACCTCGCGCGCGGCATCGGCGAGGCGGTGCATCATGCCTATCACGGCGAACTGGAATTGCATTACAACCCCGGAGAGAACCAGCTGCGCGCATACTGGCAGCGCTGAGCGGTCGTTTGTGGCGTTTTGTGGGTGCTGTTTTCAGCGGTGACGTCAGCAGGGTTGAGGCTGCTGGACTGAAGTTATTCAGGCTTCCGCTTTCCAGTGCCCTGATTTGCCACCCTGTTTTTCCAAGAGGCGGATGTCGCCGATGATCATGCCGCGGTCGATCGCCTTACACATGTCGTAGATGGTGAGCAGGGCGACGCTGGTTGCGGTCAGCGCTTCCATCTCGACGCCGGTGCGGCCGACGGTTTCTGCCGTGACGGTGCAGTGGATGGTGTTCTTCTCCTGCTCGATATCGAATTCGACAGCTACCCTGGTCAGGCTGATCGGGTGGCAGAGAGGAATCAGGTCGGCGGTGCGCTTCGAGCCCTGGATGGCGGCGATGCGGGCGATGCCCAGCACGTCGCCTTTTTTGCTGTTGCCGTTGAGGATCAGCTGCAGGGTTTCCGCCTGCATGCGGATGTGGCCGCTTGCGGTGGCAATGCGGCGGGTCTCGGTTTTTTCCCCGATATCGACCATGTGGGCCTGGCCGTTCCGGTCAAAATGTGTGAGTGGTTTCATGCGGATTCGGAATGAACTGAACAGTTAATCCCGATATCATAGCAATGATGAAAATTATTTATGCGATTCTTTTCGGGTTGATGCTGGCGCCCGCCGTTGCGGCCAACGAATTGCCCGACCTCGGCGACATCTCGGCACGCGTGCTGTCGCCATTGCAGGAGCAGGCGATCGCCAACCAGATCATGCGCGACGTCATGCGCAGCAACCAGGTGGTGAGCGATCCCGAGATCAACGATTACATCCAGAACCTGGGCTACCGTCTGGCCGCCAACGGACCGGACAAGCGCCAGCAGTTCAATTTCTTCGTCGTGCAGGACAATACGATCAACGCGTTCGCCATGCCCGGCGGCGTCATCGGCATTCACACCGGCCTGATACTGGCGGCCAACACTGAATCGGAACTGGCCGGCGTCGTCGGCCACGAAATCGGCCACGTCGTCCAGCGACATCTGGCCCGCATGCTGGCGCAACAGCAGCAGGATACGCTGCTCAACATCGCCTCGCTCGGACTTGCCCTGTTGGCGGCGCGATCCAATCCGCAGCTCGGTAGCGGCGCGATGACGGCGGCCTCAGCCGGTGCCGTGCAAAAGCAGCTCGATTACACGCGCGAGCACGAGCGCGAGGCCGACCGCGTCGGCCTGCAGATCCTCGACAACGCCGGTTTCGATACGCGCGGCATGCCGGATTTTTTCAACACCATGCTGAAAAGCTCGCGCTTCGTCGACGGTAGTGCGCCTTCCTTCCTGCGTACCCACCCGCTGACGACGGAACGTATCACCGATGTTCGCAACCGCGTCGAGAGCATGCCCTACCGGCAGGTGCCGGACAGTCAGGAGTTCCAGTACGTGCGCGCCAAGCTGCGCGCCGCCCATGGCTCCGCGGCGCAAGCGGTGACCTATTTTCAGGAGAGCCTGCGCGAGCGCCGTTTCAGCAACGAGGCGGCAGAACAGTACGGCCTCGGCCTGGCGTTGATGCGCAACAACAACCTGGAGGCGGCGGCCAAACAGGTCGAGTGGCTGCGCAAGAATGCCGCCCGCCACCCTTACATCGAGACTTTTGCCGCCAAAGTGCTGGTGGCGCAGCGCGACGCCGAGGCGGCAGGCAAGCAGTATGCCCAGGCCCTGCACCAGTTCCCCAATCATCGGGCGCTGGCCTATGGCTATGCCGAGCACTTTCTGGCCAAGGGGCAGGCCGACCAGGCCTTGAAGCTGATCGCCGAGAAACAGCCGGCCTATCCGGACGATCCGTATTTCTATGAGCTGAAGTCGCAGGCCTATACCATGCAGGGCAAGAATCTGCTGCGCCATCAGGCACAAGGCGAAGCCTATTACCGCCGTTATAATCTGCAGGGTGCGCTGGAGCAGATGGACCTGGCTGCGAAAGCCAACGATGGTGATTTCTACCAGCAATCCATCGTCGAGGCGCGCCTCAACCAGCTCAAGCAGATGGCGCTGGAACCGAAGAAGGAAGGATTTTTCAATTGAGCAAACCGGATATGAGACTGCCGCGCAGGAACTTCCTGCAACTGATGCTGGGTGCCGGCACCGCGCTGCTGATGCTGCCGTTGCAGGCGCTGGCAGCACTGTGGAACAAGGCCGCGTTCGAGGCGACGACCCGGGCGGAAGCCGTGCAGGGACTGGAAGTCGCGACCGAAACGCCGAGTGACGAGATCGATATCGTGGCGCCGGATTTCGCCGAGAACGGCGCCGTGGTGCAAGTGGAGGTCAGGAGCCGTATCGCCGGCACCGAGGCGATCGCCATTCTGGTCGACAAGAACCCGACACCGCTGATCGCCAACTTCATGTTCTCGAACGGTGCCGAGCCGGCCGTGGTGACCCGCATCAAGATGGCGGAGACCTCCAACCTGCAGGTCATCGTCAAGGCCGGCGACCGCTATTTCAGCGCTGCCAAGCAGGTCGAAGTTTCATTGAGCGGCTGTTAGGGGGAGAGTGTGATGCGTGACATGAAAATGCGGGCCCAGCTCAAGGACGGCGTTACCGAAGTCAAGGCGCTGATCAGTCATCCGATGGAAACCGGCCGTCGCAAGAACGACCTTGACGAAACCATCCCTGCTCATTTTATCCAGCTGCTGACGGCCACCCTCAACGGCAAAACGGTGCTGGAAGCGCAGTGGGGTACGGGAATCTCGAAAAATCCCTATCTGACCTTTTATCTGCGCGAAGCCAAGGTGGGCGATACCGTGCGTATCATCTGGCACGACAACCGTGGCGAGAGTGGTCACGGCGAGATCGCCGTGACGCAGGGCTGAGCTACTCGGCCTGCTTGGGTTTGCAGGTGCTGACGCCGAAGATGCTATAGGCCGGACAGAAATTCAGAAGTCCGGTCGCCAGCGGCAGCACGCCGATCCAGGCCCAGACCGGGCCGCCGAAAAACAGTACCCAGGCGATCAGCGCCAGACCAACGACGATTCGAAGTATACGATCAATCCCGCCTACATTAGCTTTCATCGTTCATTCCTCCTTTTGTATCGTTGAATCGGCATGCCCCGGACTGACCATGCACGAGCAGGTTCACAACAGTTCGATGCCGAACTTTCTGACAGCAAGCGCAAACAGACCGAAACAGGCTGCGGTCACGACGGCGCTTGCCGTCAATGTCCACCAGAATCCCCATTTTGGCAAGAGGAAAGGGAACAGCAGGAACATCGGCAGGGTGGGAATCACGTACCAGAAGGTATACCACGCGTGATTGGCGATTTTCTCCTGCGGTTGCTGTTCGACGTGCAGCCAGATCAGCGCGAGCATGGTCACCATCGGCAAGGCGGCGATGAGGGCGCCCAGTTTGTCACTGCGTTTGGCGATTTCTGAGACGAGGACTACCACGCCGGCGGTCAGGAGATATTTGGTGATGATCCAGCCCATGCGTGCTTCCCTAGTGACCTTGCATGTCGATTGATACGGCCTCCGCCACGCGGATGCCGTCCACCGCTGCCGACAGGATGCCGCCGGCATAGCCGGCACCTTCGCCAGTCGGGTAGAGTCCTTTCGTGTTGATGCTTTGCAGCGTATCGTCGTCGCGCTTGATGCGGATCGGTGACGAGGTGCGGGTCTCGACGCCGGTCAGCACGCCGTCGGTGAGGTCGAAGCCGGGAATCTGTCTGGCAAATGCCGGAATCGCCTCGCGGATGGCGCTGATGGCGTATTCCGGCAGCACGCTGTCGAGGTTGGTCAGCTTCACGCCCGGCGTGTAGGAGGGCAGCACTTCACCGAATTTTGTCGAAGGCCGGTTGGCGAGAAAGTCGCCGATCAGTTGTCCCGGCGCACTGTAGTCGCTGCCACCCAGCTCAAAGGCGCGCGACTCCAGCTCGCGCTGGAAGCGCATGCCGGCCAGCGGGTCGCCCGGATAGTCTTGTTCCGGCGAGATGCCGACGACGATGCCGGCATTGGCATTGCGTTCGTTGCGTGAATACTGGCTCATGCCGTTGGTGACGACGCGGCCTTCTTCCGACGTGGCCGCGACCACGGTGCCGCCCGGACACATGCAGAAGCTGTAGACGGCGCGGCCGTTGCTGGCGTGGTGTACCAGCTTGTAGTCGGCGGCACCCAGTTTGGAGAGCAAGTCCTCACTATAGCTCTTGCCATAGCGCGCCTTGTCGATCAGCGATTGCGGGTGCTCGATGCGGAAGCCGACAGAGAACGGTTTGGCTTCGATGTAGATGCCGCGCCGGTGGATCATTTCGAAGGTGTCGCGGGCGCTGTGGCCGACCGCCAGTACCAGATGGCGGGTGGCGATGCGCTCGCCATTGTGCAGCACGACGCCGCGCACTTCGCCGTTTTCCAGTTCGATGTCCTCGACCCGGCTTTCAAAACGGATCTCGCCGCCGAGGCCGATGATGGTGTTGCGCATTTCCTCGACCATGCCGACCAGGCGGAAGGTGCCGATGTGCGGGTGGCTGACATAGAGGATCTCCTCCGGCGCGCCAGCTTTGACGAATTCCTGCAGCACCTTGCGGCCGTAATGCTTGGGGTCCTTGATCTGGCTGTAGAGTTTGCCGTCGGAAAAGGTGCCGGCGCCGCCTTCGCCGAACTGCACGTTGGATTCCGGATCGAGCTTGCGTTTGCGCCAGAGACCCCAGGTGTCCTTGGTGCGTTCGCGCACGGCCTTGCCGCGCTCCAGTACGATGGGCCGGAAGCCGGCCTGCGCCAGGATCAGCGCGGCGAAGATGCCGGCCGGGCCGAAGCCGACGATGACCGGGCGTTCCGGCAGGCTGGCCGGCGCCTTGGCGACGAAATGATAATTGGTGTCCGGTGCCGGCTTGACGTGCGGGTCGCGGCTGAATTTTGCCAGCAGTTTGGCTTCATTCCTGACTTCGATATCGATACTGTAGACATAGAGGATGGCGTGCGATTTGCGCGCATCGACGCCGCGCTTGAAGATTTCAAAGCGAACCAGTTCGCTTTCGGGAATGCCGAGCCTCTTCAGGATTGCGGCGCGTATCTCGTCTTCCTGATGTAGGAGTGAAGGCGCTTTTTCGACGGGCAGTTTGATTTCGGTCAGTCTGATCATGGGGCAGTCGGGTTCAAATATTCAGGGGAAGTTGCAGCAGTTTGCGCAACATCGGCACGGTCACCGGCCTCTTCGTCGTCAGCGACCACTGGTCGAGGGCGTCAAGCGTCGCCATCAACGTCGGCAGGTCGCGGCGCAGATGGCGCAGGCAATAGTCCACGACCTCGTCCGGCAGCTTCATGCCGCGCTCAGAGGCATGGGTGCGCAGGGCCAGGGCCTTTTCCTCGTCGGTCAGCGGGTGCAATTGGTAGACCAGGCCCCAAGCCAGCCGGGTGGCGAGGTCGTCGCGCAGTTCCATCTGCATGGGCGAAGCGTTGCCGGCCGAGAGCAGGATACCGGCTGCCGGGTTCTCGCGCAGGTGGTTGAAGCTGTTGAACAGCGCGATCTGTTGCGTTTCGTCGTAGCCATGCACATCGTCGGCGACGGTCAGCGGCATATCGAACTTGGCGGCCAGTCTGGCGCAGGATTGCAGCAGATGGGTCTTGCCGCTGCCGGCCGGGCCCCATAGGTAGATGAAGCGCACATCGGATTGACCGCGGATCATCCGGTTCAGGCTGTCGAGCGCTTCGGCATTCCGGCCGACGACGAAATTTTCCAGTGACGGCGGCGGCGCCGGCTGGATGTCCAGCAGCAATTGTTTCATACGTCTTATTTCAGATAGGTGGCACTGGACAGGTAGCTCTGCCTGGCATGACGCAGGCCCACCGCGAGGGCGGCGCCCACCGGCAGTGCCAGCAGGATGCCGGTGAAACCGAACAGCTGACCGCCGGCCAGCAGGGTGAAGATCACGACCAGCGGATGCAGGCCGATGCGGTCGCCGACCAGCCACGGTGTCAGTACGAACCCCTCCAGCAGTTGGGCGATGGCGAACACGGCGAGCACCGGCAGCA
>JAVEWT010000141.1:0-4429 GCA_034004425.1 Methylophilaceae bacterium | reverse complement strand
AACCGACGAACGCCACCAGCATGATGAGCGGCCCTGGGGTGCTCTCCCCCAGTGCCAGACCATCTATCATCTGCACCGGCGTCAGCCAGCCGTATGTCTGCACCGCCGCCTCGTTGACATAGGGCAACACGGCATAGGCGCCACCGAAAGTCAGCAATGCCGCCTTGCTGAAGAACAGCGCCATCTGCGTCAGCGTCGCCTCCCAGCCGCAAGTCAGCACCAGCGCAGCCAGCGCCAGCGCCCAAATGGCAAACCCGCCGACCAGCAACTGCAGGAAGCGTCGCATTCTGAACACCGTATGCGGTGCTCGCGCCATATCATCGCCGATGATGGCCCGGCGGCTCTCGGCATCCGCATGCGCTTCCTGCCGGGGCTTGAACACCTCCGGCTTCAGGCGACTGCCGGCATAACCGAGCACGGCTGCAGACAGCACGACATAAGGAAAAGGCACGGAGAAGAAGGCCACCGCCACGAACGCCGCTACGGCCAGCAGCCACAGTGCGGTATGCCTGAGCACGCGCGAACCGATGCGATAAGCAGCGAACAGCACGATAGCGACCACCGCCGGCTTGATGCCGTACAGTGCTCCCGACACCAGCTTGAGTTCGCCGTAGCTGAGGTAAAGCCAGCTCAACAGGATGAGAATCAGTAGGGACGGCAGTACGAACAGGCTGCCGGCGATGATGCCACCCCAGGTGCGATGCAGCAGCCAGCCGATATAGATCGCCAATTGCTGTGCCTCGGGGCCGGGCAGCAGCATGCAGTAGTTAAGGGCATGCAGGAAACGCTTCTCCGAGATCCAGCCTTTTTTCTCAACCAGGTCGTGGTGCATGATGGCGATCTGGCCGGCCGGCCCGCCGAAACTGATGAAACCTAGCTTCAACCAGTAAAGGAATGCCTCCCTGAAACTGACGGATTGCGGTCGGTTTGCGCTCATATCTGTTCGATTGCTTTCACGATGTGGTCATAGACGATGCGTATACGTGCCGGCACCGGGCCGCGCTGCGGCCGGTAAACATAGATATCCCAGGGCGGCGGCGTGAATTCCTGCAAGACCGGCACCAGGCTGCCCTGCGCAATGTATGGCTGCACCAGACAATCGGCGATCTGGCCGAAACCAGCCCCCTGCAGCACCATCTGGAACTCGGTCTCGGCGTCGTCGGTGACGAAAGTGCGACGACTGGGCGACCACTGCTGGCCATCCTGAAAATACCAGGGCCAGACCCGGCCCGAACTGTTATCGATCAAGGCGACCGTCGGCAGACCGGTCAAGTCCTCCAGACGCTCCGGCCTGCCTGTCTTAGCGATTAGCGCCGGTGTCGCCACCACAAGAAAAGTGATCTTGGCTGCTGCCCGCGCCACAAAACTGCTGTCACGTAAAAAGCCGACGCGGACGCCGATATCGATCTGCTGTTCGATGACATCCGTGATGCTGTCAGACAATCTCAAATCCAGCGTGATATGCGGATACTGTGCGCCGATCTCGCCCAGGGCTTCGAGCAGAAAGCGGCGGGCGATGACGGTGGGCGCTGTGATCCGCACCGTCCCGCTGACATCGGCTTCCGGCTGGCTGTCGTTGGCGCGGAACAGTTCGTCGAGTTCGGCGATGCTGCCCTTGGCCCGTTGCGCCAGACGCTCGCCGAACTCGGTAATGCGCATGTGCCGCGTGTTGCGGTAGAACAGCGGCTCGCCCAGCGTGCGCTCCAGTTCCTTGACGGCACGGGTCACGGCTTGCGGCGACACTGCGAGACGCGTGGCCGCCTCCTTGAAGCTGGCGGACTCGGCGGCCACGCAAAAGATGCGCATCATTTCCAGACGATTCGACATGAATGAATTATTCCATAAAATGGAATACTAAAATAAACATATTCCCATTTATTGCATGCAAAGAATTCAGCATACTTGCGTCAATCACCTTTATCTATCTTCCGCGCTCATGAGGACAACATGCTGACTTTGAATATCAATGGCCAGGAACGCCAACTGGATGTACCTGAAGACATGCCTATATTATGGGCCTTGCGAGATGTCGCGCAGATGACTGGCACCAAATTCGGTTGCGGCATGGCGCAATGCGGGGCCTGCACCGTGCATCTCGACGGCCAGCCGATACGCTCTTGCGTGACGCCGGTCGCCGCGGCCGTCGGCAAACGGATCACCACCATAGAACAGATGAGCGAAGACAGCGTCGGCCAGGCCGTGCAATCCGCCTGGCAGGAACTCGACGTGGTGCAATGCGGCTTCTGCCAGTCCGGTCAGATCATGGCCGCAACCGCCCTGCTCAGCCAGAACAAGGCGCCGACCGATGCCGACATCGATGCGGCCATGAACGGCAACATCTGCCGCTGCGGCACCTACCCGCGCATCCGCGCAGCCATTCACCACGCCGCCAAGAAACTAGCCTGAGGACCACCAGATGGAAGCCATCAAGAATATATCCAGACGCAACTTTCTCAAGGCCTCGGCCTTTATCGCCGGCGGCCTGGTGATCGCCTTCACCATCCCTCATGCCAAGCGTTTCATGAGCAAGGAATCTGCCGGCGGCGATGCACAGACCTTCGCACCGAACGCCTTCCTGCACATTGGCAATGACGATACCATCACCGTACTCCTCGCTCACAGCGAAATGGGCCAGAGCATCTGGACCACGCTGCCCATGCTGATCGCCGAGGAACTGGACGTGGAACTGGAACGCATCCGCATCGAACATGCGCCTCCTGCGCCGGTCTATGCGCACACCGCATACGGCCTGCAGATCACCGGCGGGTCGACCACCACCTGGTCCGAATTCGACCGTTATCGCCAGGCCGGCGCCATGTCGCGCACCCTGCTGGTCATGGCAGCCGCTCAGAGACTTGGCGTCAGCCCCGAGCAGTGCCGGACCGAGAACGGCGTTGTCATCGTCGGCGACCAGCGCCTGACCTACGGCGAACTGGCAGACGAGGCTGCCAAACTGGAGGCGCCGGCAGAAGTCCCGCTGCGCGACCCCAGCCAGTGGAAGATCATCGGCAAGGCCACCAAACGCCTCGACAGCCGCGAAAAGATCGACGGCAGCGCGATCTTCGGCCAGGACATACAGTTCGAGGGCCTGAAGACCGCCGTCGTCGCACGCTGCCCCTACTTCGGCGGGACGCTGAAATCCTATGACGACAGCGCGACGAAACAGATTCCGGGCGTGGTCAAGGTGGTTCAGGTACCGACCGGCGTCGCCGTCGTCGCCGACAACTTCTGGGCGGCTAAGCGCGGCCGCGATGCACTGAAGATCGAATGGGACGCCGGCCCCAACGCCGACCTCGACAGCGAACAGCTGTTCACGGATTTCCGACAGATGGCCGCCGGCAAGGGCGCCGTCGCCTCCGCCGCAGGGGAACCGGCCACCGCCTTCAGCCGTGCCGGCAAGATCATCAGCGCCGAATACACCGCGCCCTACCTCGCCCACTCACCGATGGAGCCGCTCAACTGCACCGTAAAGATCGGCAAGGACAGCTGTGACATCTGGACCGGTACCCAGGCGCCGGGTCTGGAACAGGCCGCTGCCGCCGCCATCCTCGGCATGAAGCCGGAACAGGTCAATGTCCATACGCCGTTCCTCGGCGGCGGCTTCGGCCGGCGCGGCAACCCGGCCACCGATTTCGTCTCCGAAGCGACCTACGTCGCCAAGGCGGCCGGCATGCCGGTCAAGACCCTCTGGACGCGCGAAGACGACGTCAAGGGCGCCTACTATCGCCCGATGAACCTGCACCAGGTCAAGATCGGCCTCGACGACGCAGGCAATCCGCTCGCCTGGCACCACACCTGCGTCGGCCAGTCCATCATGACCGGCACGCCGTTCGAAGCCTACATGATCAAGGACGGCGTCGATGCCACCTCGGTCGAGGGCGTTGCCGATTCCCCCTACATCAAGGCGACGCCAAATCACCTGGTCGACCTGCATACGCCGAAGATCGACGTGCCGGTGCTGTGGTGGCGCTCGGTCGGTCACAGCCAGAACGCCTTCATCATGGAAAGCCTGATCGACGAGATGGCACATGCGGCCGGTCGCGATCCGCTCGAATACCGCCGTCATCTGCTGAAGGACCATCCGCGCCATCTCGCCGCGCTCAACCTGGCAGCCGAAAAAGCCGGCTGGGGCAGCCCATTGCCGGCCGGCGTGTTCCGCGGCCTGGCAGTGCATGAATCGTTTGGTAGCTATGTGGCCGAAGTGGCCGAAGTCTCGGTGGTCGACGGCGAAGTCAAGGTGCATCGCGTGGTCTGCGCCATCGACTGCGGTCTCGTGGTCAACCCGGAATCGCTGGCGGCACAAATGGAGTCCGGCATCGTCTTCGGTCTCAGTGCCGCGCTGACCGGCAAGATCAGCCTGAAGGACGGCAAGATCGAGCAATCCAACTTCAACGATTATCAGGTCCTGCGCATGAGCCAGATGCCGAAG
>JAVEWT010000140.1:0-4511 GCA_034004425.1 Methylophilaceae bacterium | reverse complement strand
GTGCTGGGCGAATTTGTCATGCTCGCCCTGCGCCGCCGCAAGGGTGAAGGCAAGGCGCTGCTCGCCGCCTTCCGACGACAGCCAACCATGAGCGACGACGCACTCGACGTACTGGCACACAAGATGCTGGAAACCCAGCGCATCGCCAGCCGCGTCGCACCCATGCTGGGCCTGGTCGCCACCATGATCCCGATGGGTCCGGCGCTGAAGTCGCTGTCCGACGGCAACCTCGCCGACGTCTCCGGCAACCTGACCGTGGCCTTCTCCGCCGTCATCCTCGCGCTGATCGCCGCCTCCATCACCTACTGGGTGGTCAACGTGCGCCGCCGCTGGCTGGCCGAGGAACTGCTGGAGATCGCCGCGCTGAAACAGGGGAACGCCCGATGAGCATGAAACTGCTGCACGAACCGGAAACCGAGGATCCCATCCTGTCCGTGGTCAACATCATCGACATCTTCCTCGTCATCATCGCCGCGCTGCTGATCACCGTCGCCAGGAACCCGATGTTGAACGCATTCAACAAACAGGATGTCACTGTCATCACCGATGCAGGCAAACCGAGTATGGAGATGATCGTGAAAAAAGGTGAAAAGATCGAACGTTATCAATCCAGCGGCAACATCGGCAGCGGCGATGGAGAAAAGGCCGGCGTCGCCTACCGCATGAAGGACGGCTCGATCATCTATGTGCCGGAGGGCGAACAGCCATGAGGAAACCAGGATTCTTTCTTTGCCTACTGCTGTTGAGTGGCTTCACCCACGCGCAGGAAGCGGAGATCGTCGACACCGCCAGCGGCGAACGCGTGAGCCGCGAGCAACTGCTGCATGTGTTGGCCGCTCAGGACTACGTGCTACTGGGTGAACTGCACGACAACGCCGCGCACCATCGACTGCGCGGCGAACTGCTAACCGAACTCGCCAGCCGCAGCACGCTGACAGTGGTGGCGGAACATCTGGAACGCGGTCGCCGCTTCTCTCCCAGCGGCGACCTGCAGGCCGACCTGGCGCAAGCGGGTTTCGACCCCAAGGGCTGGCGCTGGCCGCTGCATGAAGGCCTGTTCGCACCGGTCGCTGATGCCAATATTCCCCTGCTCGGCGGTAACATCCCGCGAGAAACCGCGCGTGGCGCCGTGCGCCAAGGCAGCGCCGCGCTACCGGCCGAGCTCGCGCGGCTGATCGAAACCGCGCCGCTGGCCCAGGCCGCTCAGGCGGCGCTGGACGACGATCTGCTGCAAAGCCATTGCGGCCAGTTGCCTGCCAGTATGCTGGACGGCCTGCGCCTCGCCCAACGCGCACGCGATGCCGCCATGTTCGACGCCATGCGCAACAGCGCAGGCAAGCCTGTCGTGCTGGTCGCAGGCAACGGCCATGTACGCCTCGATTACGGCGTTCCGCACATGATCCGCGCTCATCAGCCGCAAACCCGCTTCGTCAGCGTCGGCTTCATCGAGACCGATTCGGATACTGCGCCGGCACTGCTGCAACAACGTTATCACTATGTCTGGCGCTTGCCGCCGGCAGAAAACCGGGACGATCCCTGCAAGAATTTCGGCAACCCCGCACCGGTCGGTGCTCAAGCGGTCGCCAAGCCCGGCTCATGACGCGAGGAGCATGACCCATAAAAAACAGCGCAGTTCATGCGCTGTTTTTTTGGGTGCCGGACAATCGCCAGCTTCGTGCAGGCCATTTGGTACTTCTCGTCAATGCGAAGCTTCGTGTGCCTCGATCTCTTTCTCGGCCTGCTCAAGCATTGCTTTAACTCCCGCCTCGTCCAAGGGTTCGACGAAACTGGCGCCCGCCGCATTCGCCATGTAAGCCACCGCACGTGCCATTTCCATATCTGTCAGCGTCATGTCGCCACCGCGCGGCGGCATCATGCCCTCGCCCTTGATCGATTCGTAGACCAGGATGCCGTAGCCTTCCTCGATCAATTCAGTCCAATCTTCACGGTCGCCGAATTTGGGCGCCTCGTTCAGGCCGGAAGCATGACAGGCCATGCACACCGATTGGTAAACAGCTTCGCCGGAGCGAGCTGTATTGATCGTCACAGCCACAGGACGCGTGGCTCCAACTTGGGCATCATCATGGGCGGCGACAGGCTTATCCTCGCTCACCGGCGTTTCCTCGCCACAACCTGCAAGCGTCAAACCAAGCGCCACTGCCAACACGAGCCGGCAGCAAGGCATTGAAACCATTGAATTCTTCACCGTCAATTCTCCGAACATTGATCTTTCAAGTTTGCATTGTATATGGCCGTCGACATGGTCGACATCGACGGCGCCATCATCGCTCGCCACATCAGACGCCGGCATTGCCGATAGGTTGCGCCATTGCAACCATATTTCCGGTTTCGGCGACCGGTGTCTTGGCGCGAGCGCGGGATTTTTTCCACCAGATGTACAGTCCCGTTACCGAAAGCATCGCGACGACAAGACCCATCAGTGAAATCAGGATGCGTCCGGGCAAGCCGAGAATGCGGCCGGAATGCAGCGGGAACTGAGCCTGCATGAAAATATCGCCGGCGGTGCCGGTCCCAGGTATCTCGGCACCGAGGAATTTGCCATCGGATCCGTCGAAATAGAGCCACGGATTACCGAGACTGCCGTCGCCATGGTCGTCGTCGGCCTCATAAAATCCGACGCCGTAGACGCCGAATTCGGGTGAGTAGAACATGCCTCCGGCCGGTGCGGTCCAGCCCCGGCGCTGCGCTTCGGCCTCTGCCAGTTGCAGCACCTTTTCGCGGCTGACGCCGGGCATGATCGGCTCATCGACCGGGTTCGGCGTGCGCACGGCAAACGGGCTCGGCGTCAGTTCGGAAAACAGCGAAACTACCGGCCGCACGACCTGATACTCGAGGTTCATCGATACCGAGGTCACTGCCAGCATCAGCAGCAGCAACCAGACCCATACGCCGCCGGACCGGTGCAGATCGAAATTGCGCTTGTAGACGCCCTGCTTGAAGCGAAAGGCGAACGACTTGCGCCAGGTCGACAGATTGGGGAACGATATCCAGAGCGCAATGAGACTATCGACGACCCAGACGATACCGACGATGCCGAACAACAACACACCCAGTTCCAGTCCGAATCCGTCAGGGATGTGCAGACTGTAGTGCAACTTGTAGAGGAAAGGCAGCAGGTTCTCGCGCGAAAGCGAGATCTCGCCCCAATAGCGCTTGGCCTGGACTTCGCCGCTGGCAGGGTCGATCGCCGCTTGGTTGTATTCCATCACGTGCGCCTTGCCCGTGCCTTCGTCCAAACCCGGATTGACGAACAAGCCGAGCGCATGTCCGGGTTCGAAAGCGAGCGGCAACCAGGTCACCAATGCCCGCTCATCCTCCGCTTCCAGCCTGTTCGCCAGTTCGAGCGGGCTGGCAATGGGCGGTGCATCTCCGCCACGGGCGTGGAACATCTGCGGGTTCAGCCATTCGTCCAGCTCGTGGTCCCAGGAGATGATGGCGCCGGTCAGCCCGGCGACGAACAGAAAACCGGCGATGAACAATCCGAACCAGCGGTGCAGCATCACGAAAAAAGAGCGAAGAATCATGCATCCGCTCCATCCGGCCGGCACTGCCCCGGCCTGTTCGATAGCATCAGTACCTCCATGTCACAGTCGCCATGGCATTGCGCGGCGCTCCGTAATAGCCCTGACCGAAACCCGCCCACATCAGGCTGGCGAGATGCTTCTTGTCGGTCACGTTGTTGACATTGACGGCGGCGCTCCACTGGCGGTTGAAGCTGTAATCCGCCATCAGGTTGACCAGTGCGTAACTGTCCTGCTCGAAGCGCTCGGTACCGATATCGACATGCACATCGCTCTGCCAGTTGACGCTGCCGCCGACGCGCAGCCCGGCGACATACGGCACCTTATAGACGGCGCTGAGGTGCAGCATATGGCGCGGGATGTAGGTCTTGACGTTCTCGCCCTCCTCGTCCTTGACGCTCATCAGGCGCGTGTAGCCGCCGTTGAGCTTGAGGTTGTCGGTCAGCTGGCCGGAGAGGTCGAACTCATAACCGCGCGTGTCGGCATCTATGCCTTCATGCACCGCTGTGATACCGACGACGCCGATCTGGTTAGCGACGTTTTGCTGTTCGTTCTTGAACAGGGCGAAGGAGGCGTTGAGCTGCTTGTCCAGAAACTCGCCCTTGATGCCGGCCTCGTAGTTCTTGCCCTCGATCGGCGCCAGCGGTTGCAGGTTCTGGTCCAGCAGCACCTGCGGGTTGTAGATGCCGGTATAGCTGGCGTAGAGCGCATAGGTCTGATCGAGGTTATAAACGGCGCCGAGGTAAGGCGTGACCTTGTCGTCCGCATCCGAATCCTGCGGCGCACCGTAGCTCTCGCCCTTCAGCTCATAGCTCAGCAGGTTGGCGCCGGCTGTCAGCTTGAGTTCGTCCGTCACGTTGAAACGTGCGGCCAGATAGGTGTTGCTACGCTTGTTGCGCAGCTCGGCAAAACTGCCGGATTCGACGAAAATGGGCTTGGGTAAAGCAGCCGCGCTGCCGAAGTTGGCCA
>JAVEWT010000139.1:0-4535 GCA_034004425.1 Methylophilaceae bacterium | reverse complement strand
CGGTTATGCTTGGCGGCCATAGCGATTTGGACCCACCCCTTCCCATCCCGAACAGGGCCGTGAAACGAATCTGCGCCAATGATAGTTTGCTTCTCGCATGCGAAAGTAGGTCACCGCCAAGCTCTTATACTGAAAAAGCCTCCATCAGGAGGCTTTTTCTTTTTGTATGATTTGGTTATCGATACGCCAGTCCATCGAAAAACCCCGCTATTTTTTGCGGGGTTTTTTATTGCCGGCCATCGGGAGGTGATGATTGCTGACGCAATATATGGTATTTGGCAGTTGATATGTGAGCATATGTTGATATCCTTATTAAATACAATGGGATAGCTTGTTTTTCTAATTTATCCGTTCTATATTAGACCTAACGGATTCATGGAAAAGCTTATTATGCATGCGCCATTAATGACAAAGTACGTGTATCAGATTCGCAGCCGCAATGGAGCGATTGTAGACAATTTGCAGATTTACGGGCGTACTGAAGAAGAGGCGATCAGGAAATTGCAGCAGATGTATCGCAACTGCGAGATTCTTGATTCGCGCGTAATCTCGTCCGAGCGCTCTGCGTATTCCAATTATGAGGAAGTGCTGACGTTAATCGCAAGCGGTCGTTAACTTTCTTCTGTTTTGACCTTCGCTTGCTGTAGCTCGATCAGTTGATCGTTGATCAGCTCGTCAAGCAGGGTCATGTAGTCTTGTGCACCGCTACTGTTGCGGTTGTATTGAAAGACCGTCTGTTTGTACTGCGGGCTCTCCGCCACCGCCACATTCTCCGAAATCACAGTTTTGCAGACTTCATCGCCGAAGTAATCGCGCGCCTGTTCATGTACCTCGAAGGTCATGCCGCGTCTTCTGTCATAGCATGTCATCAGGTAGCGCCGGGACACCCTTTTTTTCAGAACCGGTTCCAGCGCCTTGAGCGTGTGTTCGACTTTTTGTGCTCCTTGCAGCGAGAGATAGTCGGATGCGATCGGAATCAGAACCAAATCCGCAGCGAAGATTGCGTTGAGGGACAATACGCCAAGGTATGGGCAGCAGTCGATGATAGTGTTGCCGGGTGACTGGTCTCTTTCATACGCCTCCAGTCCCTGTCTCAGTCGGTTGAGTATCGCCGGGCCTTTGCCGAAGATGGAATCCACCTTGATCAGTTCCTTGTGCGAACAGATCAGCTTGCCGATCTCATCCCATTCTATGGCGATCGAGGCGAGCGATTTGTTGTCCTGATAGAAGCCGAACAGGCTCAGATGTGCGGTGGTGTGGGGATCGAGATGTATCTGCGTCAAGTGACCCTGCGGGTCCATGTCGATGACGAGTGTTTGTCGGTTATGCGGATAGATGGCGGCGGCAAGATTGAGAACAGTCGTGGTTTTGCCTACACCGCCCTTCTGGTTGAAGATCGCGATACGTGTCATGCAGATCCTTCGCTTGGTTGATCGCCCTCGGTGCTGACATCGGGGATATGATTGAACGCGATACGCATGGGCGCGTAATTCACCGCGTTATGGGCTCCTCCAAAATATACCGTATTTTTTCCGTAGCGCATATTCAGTTTGTCCAGCACGGCGTTGAGCCTGCCATGGAGAGCGGCGGGTTTTTGTTCAAACATGTCCTGCACGCAGGTCGATGGTTCTGCCAGGCCGGAGAACGAGATGCCGACGGCATAAGGCGCGAGGTTTTTGTCGTGCGGGAACCGTTTGCACAGATGTTCGAGGATATGGGTGAGTTGCAGCGTGTCGTCCGTCGGCGAGCAGTCGCATTCCGTTTGCCATGTCGGATTACTGAGAAATTTGACGCGCACATGCACCCGGCGGGCCAGCAATCCATAACTGCGCAGGCGTAGACAGGCCTTTTGCAGGAGGCGGTGTAGCACCGAGCGTGCCGCCTCTGGTGTACGCAACTCCGGTGGCAGGACGTGCGAATGCCCGAGACTGCTTCTATCGTGGCGGCCTTCAGCCGTTTCTATGCCTCGCAGTTTGTCGTACATGCGTTCACCCTCGATGCTGCCCCAGGCCGAGCGCAGTTGCTGGCGATTCAGTGCGTATAGGGCCTGTACGGTTCTGATGCCTTTTTTCATGAGGCGCTCTTCCATTTTTTTGCCGATACCATTGAGATCGCGCAATTTCAGGCTGAATAGTTTGTCCGGCAGTTCGTGCGGCTCGATGACGACGCAGCCATCCGGCTTTTGCATGTTGGAGGCGACCTTGGACAGATAGGTGTTGGGCGCGATGCCGATGGAGCAACGGATCTCGGGGCCGATCTCTCTGGCGATGCGCTGCTTGATGCGTTGCGCCAGAGCCAATGCATTCTCCCTCTGCCGTTGGCTTCCGGTCAGTTTGCAGACCATTTCGTCGATAGAGAGCGTCCTTTCTACATGGGTACAGGATTCAACCACGGCGATCAGCTTGTGGTGGTATTCGATATAGAGGGCGGGGCGCGCTTCCACCAGAATGATGTCCGGGCACATCTTGCGCGCATCGCTGACGCGCGTGCCGGTCTTGACGCCGAACGCCTTGGCTTCGTAACTGGCGGCGATGCAGCAGGTGGTCTCGGCGACCACCGGTAACACCGCCACCGGCTTGCCTCTGAGCTCAGGGCGCAGCAACTGCTCTACCGAGGCAAAGTAGGAGTTGAAATCGACATAAAGGGCGTTCAGCGACATCGAGGAATCACATAAAAATGGGGCACGGGATAGCACTTTCCGTGCATCCTTCTATCTTAATCATCATGAATAAAAAATAGGACAGTTTCATGAAAGAAAATATCGCGATTCTCGCCGGCGGCTGCTTCTGGTGCCTGGAGCCGGTGTTCACTCAACTGGCCGGCGTGCGCAAGGTGGTTTCCGGCTACACCGGCGGTTACACCAGCGATCCGACCTACAAGCAGGTCTGCACCGGCACGACCGGGCATGCCGAAGCGATCGAAATTCACTTCGACTCTGGCGTCATCAGCTTCGAACAATTGCTGGAAGTGTTCTTCACCGCGCATGATCCGACCACACCAAACCGTCAGGGCAACGATATCGGCACGCAATACCGTTCCGCCATCTTCTATCTGGATGAGGCGCAAAAGAGCATTGCCGAGCAGATGATCGCCCGGGTCGATGCCGAAAACTGGTGGCCGGACCCGGTTGTCACCGAAGTGACGAGTGCTTCGACCTTCTATCCGGCCGAGGATTATCACCAGTACTACTATGCCAATAACCCGCGCCAACCATACTGCGTGGCTGTGGCTGCGCCCAAGGTGGCCAAGGTGCGTGCCAAGTATGCCAGCCTGTTGCGGGCATAGTGAAGCGTCTAGGGCTTAACTGAAATTCGAGCGGGAGAGCCACTGGCGGCGCCAGAAAATCAGCGCCATGATGAACCCGATACCGGCCATGATGCCGAGCGCGAACCAGAAGCCGTGACGGTGATGGAACCAGGGGATGAACTCGAAGTTCATGCCGAAGATGCCGGCGATCAGCGTCGCCGGCATGAACAGCATGGCGACCACGGTAAGGGCGCGCAACTCGAGGTTGACGCGGTTACTGACGCTGGAAAGATAGATGTCCATCATGCCGCTTAGCATGTCGCGGATGGCCTCCAGGGATTCGATGAAATACAGCGTATGGTCATGCACGTCGCGCAGATATAGCACCGTGTTCGCTGTAAAAAAGCCCTGCTCGTTGCGGATCAGGTGATTGATCACTTCCCTCAGCGGCCAGACGTTGCGACGCAGTTCCATGCTTTCGCGCTTGAGTTGGTGGATGCTGTTCAGCGTCGCGTTGGTCGGCTTGCGGATCAGCGCTTCTTCCAGTTCCTCGCAATCATTGCCCAGCTGTTCCAGCACGATGAAATAGCGGTCGACGATCACATCGAGCAGGGAATAGGTCAGGTAATCCGGCCCGGCCTGTCGCAGATGGCTGCCGGCCGTGCGCAGGCGTTCACGTATCGGCTCGAAGGCACCGACATGGCGCTCCTGGAAAGTCAGCACGAAATTCCTGCCGAGGATGATGCTGACCTGGTCCGAGGTGATGTCCAGTTCATCGGAGTGATACTGGAAGAAACGCGTGACCACGAACAGGTTGTGCTCGAAGCTGTCGACTTTGGGTCGCTGGTTGGTGTTGAGGATATCCTCCAGCACCAGCGCATGCAGCCCGAAGCGCTCGCCGATGCGGGCGATCAGCGCAGGGTCGTGCAAGCCGTAGACGTTCACCCAGCGAATGCCGGCAACATCCGGCGACAATGACAAAGCCTGTTCCGCCGTGAGTGACAACTCACTGATCGAATCCGGCGTGTAGTCGAAAACGGTGACATGCGGCTGCGCAGTCTTGATTTCGCCTACGTGCACCAGTGAGCCGGGCGGCAGGCCGACTTTCCTGCTGTGTTTCAGGTGCGACGGCTTGCGGGGCTTTTTGCCTTGTTTGTTCAACGATGTCTTGCGGCTGGTCATGCGCCTATCTTAAACGCATCGCCTATGGACATGAAAGCGCCGCCTGCCACGTGGTGGATGGTTCGAAGTTCATCGTGCCCCTCGAAGTGCCAGCGGCCGTCCGAGAA
>JAVEWT010000138.1:0-4544 GCA_034004425.1 Methylophilaceae bacterium | reverse complement strand
CGAATAATTTAAATTAAAAATATGCTTTACAGTATTTATAGTTGTTGCTAGCATTTAAGGTAAATTGTCAGTATTGTTCGTAACTATCCAATAATGAAAGGGAATTTCAATTTGAAATTCGACTTTTTTTTAGAACGCACACCACCCGTGATCGGTGTTGATATCAGTTCTGCCTACGTCAAGATGGTAGAGCTGAGTTCAGCCGGCCGGGGGGCGTACAAACTGGAAGGTTACGCAATCGCGCCCTTGGCCAAGGATGCTGTGGTGGATGGCAATATTGCCGAACTCGATAGTGTCGCGGACGCCATCAGGCGTGCATGGAAACTGCTCGGCTCACGGGAAAAGCGTGCTGCGCTGGCATTGCCTGCCGCCGCGGTGATCAGCAAAAAGGTGTTGATGGCCGGCGGTCTGCGCGAGGATGAGATGGAGTTGCAGGTCGAGGCTGAGGCCAACCAGTACATTCCGTTCTCGCTGGATGAAGTGAATATCGATTTCCAGGTGCTCGGCCCGGCGCCGAAAAATCCGGAAGAGGTGGAGGTGCTGATCGCGGCTTCACGTAAGGAAAAGATCGAAGACCGCGTGGCCGCGGCGGAAGGTGCGGGGCTCAAGGTTGCGGTGATGGACGTCGAGACCTACGCGGCCGAGGCCGCCTATTCCCTCATCAGCAAGCAGTTGCCCAACAACGGCAACGATCAGACCGTGATGATCGTCGATATCGGCGCCACCATGATGCATATCGACGTGCTGCATGACAACGAGTCGGTTTATACGCGCGAGCAGAGTTTCGGCGGCGCGCAGTTGACCCAGGAAATACAGCGCCGCTACGGCCTGACGCCCGAAGAGGCGGAAATCGCAAAACGCAAGGGCGGCTTGCCTGAAACCTATGAGATCGAAGTGCTGCAACCCTTCGTGCAAAGCCTGTCGATGGAAGTGGCCCGCGCGTTGCAATTCTTTACCAGTTCCACGCAATACAATCGTGTCGATCATATCGTGCTGGCCGGCGGTTGTGCCGCCATTCCCGGCGTCAATGTGATGGTCCAGGAGCGCACCCAGGTCAATACCATCGTCGCCAATCCATTCCACGACATGGCGCTCAACACGAGGATCAAGAATCAGCAGGTGGCGGCGGATGCGCCTTCCTTGATGATCGCCTGCGGGCTTGCCATGCGGAGCTTCGACTGATGATACGCATCAATTTACTTCCCCATCGCCAGATCAAGCGCGCCGAGCGTCAGCGCCAGTTCAACCTGATGCTGGTGGCGACGGTGGTGCTGGCCGGTGCCATCATCTTCATGGGCAACACCTACATCGGCGCGAAAATCAGCTCGCAGAACGAGCGCAACCAGCGGCTTGAGGCCGCCAACGCCAAGCTCGACAAGGAAATCGAGGAGATCAAGGAACTCAAAAGCCAGATCGGTAGCGTGCTGGAACGCAAGCAGATTGTGGAGAACCTGCAAACCAATCGTAGTCAGGCAGTCGTGGTGCTGGACGAGATCAGCCGACAGTTACCCGAGGGTACCTATCTGAAGCTGATCAGCCAGAAGGGTAATGTTATTGACCTCGAAGGTGTCGCCGATACCAATGCGCGTGTCGCAACGCTGGTACGCAGCATGAGTAACTCGCAGTGGATGGAGCAGCCAAATCTGGTGCAGATTCAGGCCATCAATATCGGTAACGTGCGCTATAACGATTTCAAGATGAACGTCAAACTCAAGGCGCAACAGGCACCTGAGGTGGATGCTCCCAAGAAACCGGCGGGGAGAAACTGATGAAGCTGGAAGATTTCAATAATATTGATTTCAAGAACGCCGGCAATCTCCCGCTACCGGTCAAGGGTGTGTTGCTGCTGGGCCTGCTCATCCTGCTGCTCGCCGCCGGCTACTGGTTCGTCTGGAGTCCTGCCGCGGATGACCTCGAAAAGGCACGTGCCAAGGAAGGTGAGCTGCGCAACGTATTCCTCGACAAGAAGCGTCAATCCATCAACCTTGAAGCTTATAAGGAACAGATGGTGGAGATCGAGCGGACTTTCGGTGCGCTGCTCAAGCAGTTGCCGGATAAATCGCAAATGGACGGTCTGCTGACCGATATCAATCAGGCCGGTCTGGCTCGAGGTCTGGAATTCGAACTGTTCAAGCCGGGCAAGGAAGTGATCGGGGATTTCTATGCGGAAATGCCGATCCAGATCAAGGTGATTGGCGGCTATCACGATCTCGGTGCGTTTGCGACCGATGTTTCAAAGCTCTCGCGCATCGTCACGCTGAACGACCTGGTGGTGTCCACGGCGGCGAACAAAGCCAAGGCCGGTGACAAAGGCGGTGAAGAAGCGACTGATGCTTCGCGGCTGGTGATGGAGGCGGTTGCCAAGACTTACCGCTATCTCGACGCCAGTGAAATTGCAGCCAAGCGCGAGGCTGAGCTACAGGCCAAAAAAGGCGCTAAAAACGCCAAGGCAGCAAAAAAATAATGAATATGCCTATGCATAACACATCGAAAGGCGCTGAATGAAAACGGGAAAGATATTGCTCGTTCAGCTTTGTCTTCTGTTGGCAGCCTGTCAGGGCGGGCAAGGGGATGACCTGGATCAGTTCATTGCAAACGCGGAGAAGGACATGCGGGTGAAGGTCGATCCCTTGCCCGAAGTGTTGCCCTATACGCCGATGGAGTACAACGCGGACGGCACGCTGGTCAATCCGTTCAAGGCGCGCAAGTCGATTGTGGATGCGAACAGCAAATTGCAGCCGGACATGAACCGTCCCAGGGAGCCGCTGGAATCCTATCCACTCGAGAGCCTCAAGTTTGTCGGTTCCATGGAAAAGCAGCAGTTGACCTATGGTTTGATCCAGACGCCGGACAACAGTGTGCAACAGGTGAAGATCGGCAATTACATGGGACAGAATTTCGGCATGGTCACCGATATCACCGAGTCCGGTGTGACGCTGAAGGAAATCGTGCGAGATGAAATGACGGGTGACTGGCAGGAAAGAACTGCAAATGTTGATTTGCAAGATTAGGGGTGGGAAAGATGAACATTATTAAAAGAACTTGCATCAAAATGGCCGGCCTGTTGCTGCTCTCCGGTCTGGGTCTGACGGGATTGCCGGCTGCTGCGGAAACGGCGCCGAACAAGATCGAGAAGGTCGACTTTGCCGGCATGTCCGGTGACCGGGTGGCGATCACGATTACCACCACGCAGCCGCTGACCAATCCGCCAGCTGGATTCACCATCAAGACGCCGCCCCGCATCGCGCTGGATTTCCCCAACACCACTAACGGGCTGCAAAAAAGCAGTTTGGCTGCCGACCAGGGCGTGCTGAAGAGCGTGAATCTGGCGCAGGCCAAGGACAGGACGCGGTTGGTCCTGAACCTGACCAAGTCCAGTGGATATACGACCGAAGTCAACGGTAACCAGACCGTCATCGTGCTTCAGGCTAGCGATGTGGCCGCCACGCCGACCGGCGTCGTCACCCGCTTTGCAGAAGCCAAGCTCGGTGATCAGCGCCACAGCATCAAGAACGTCGACTTCCTGCGCGGGCAGAACGGCGAGGGTCGGGTCATGATCGACCTGTCCGATGCGGCTGCCGGCATCAACATCCGCGAGCAGGGCAAGAAGATTCTGGTCGATTTCGTCAACACGGACATCGATTCCGCCTTGGAGCGCCGCCTCAACGTCACCAACTTCAATACGCCAGTGCTTTATATCGATACGCTCAAGCAGGGCAAGGATGTGCGCATGGTGATCGAGCCCAAGGGCAATTGGGAGCAATCCGCCTATCAGGCCGACAAGCGTTTCATCATCGACGTGCGTCCGATCATCGAAGATCCGAACAAACTGGTGCAGGGTAGCAAACCCGGCTATGCCGGTGAGAAGTTATCGCTCAATTTCCAGAACATCGACGTGCGTTCGGTGTTGCAGGTGGTGGCGGATTTCACCGGCCTCAACATCATCACCAGCGATACCGTGGCCGGTAACCTGACGCTCAGGTTGAAGGATGTGCCCTGGGATCAGGCACTCGACATCATCATGCAGAGCAAGGGCCTGACCATGCGCAAGACCGGCAATGTGATCTGGGTTGCGCCTGCCGATGAAGTGGCGGCCAAGGAAAAACTGGCGCTGGAAGCCTCGCAGCAGATTGAGGATCTGGAGCCGATGCGTACCGAGGTCTTCACCTTGCGTTACCAGAAGGCGGAAGACCTGAAGAATCTGATTAGCGATGAAAAGCAGCGCATTCTGTCCAAACGCGGCAGTGCGGTGGTGGATACACGGACCAATACCGTGTTCGTGCAAGACACACCGCGTCATCTGGAAAACGTGCAGAGCATCATCAACAAGACTGATATTCCGGTCAAGCAGGTCATGATCGAATCGCGACTGGTGATCGCCGATGAGGGTTTCAGCAAGACCTTGGGTGCTCGCTTCGGCATCAATCAACTGGGTACAGGCGGACAGAACCGTCTGGTTACCAGCGGTACGATCGGTAACCGGGCTACGGAAATCGCAGCGGATGGCACAGTGACTATGGGTAATCGTATGGGTACGCATATGC
>JAVEWT010000014.1:0-22034 GCA_034004425.1 Methylophilaceae bacterium | reverse complement strand
TCTGCAATTCCTGGATCTGATTCAGGAAGGCAACATCGGTTTGATGAAGGCAGTGGACAAGTTCGAATACCGCCGCGGCTACAAGTTCTCGACCTACGCCACCTGGTGGATCCGGCAGGCCATTACTCGCTCCATCGCGGACCAGGCGCGCACCATCCGTATCCCGGTACACATGATCGAAACCATCAACAAGATGAACCGCATCAGCCGTCAGATCCTGCAGGAAACCGGGCTGGAGCCGGATCCGGCGACGCTGGCGGAAAAGATGGAGATGCCGGAAGAGAAGATCCGCAAGATCCTGAAGATCTCCAAGGAACCGATCTCGATGGAAACGCCGATCGGCGACGACGACGATTCGCATCTGGGCGATTTCATCGAGGACAACACTACGCTTGCGCCGGTGGACGCGGCAGTTTACGCCAGCCTGAGAGATGCTACCTCGGAAGTGCTGGAATCGCTGACACCGCGCGAAGCCAAGGTGCTGCGCATGCGTTTCGGCATCGAGATGAACACCGACCACACGCTGGAAGAAGTCGGCAAGCAGTTCGATGTGACCCGCGAACGCATCCGCCAGATTGAGGCCAAGGCTTTGCGCAAACTGCGTCATCCGACGCGCTCCGAACGTCTGCGCAGTTTCCTTGAAACCGGCAACGACTAAATTCTTACCGGGCCTCTAGCTCATGCCTGGTTAGAGCAGCGGACTCATAATCCGTTGGTGCTCGGTTCGACTCCGAGGAGGCCCACCATTTAAATCAACGGCTTAGGTTAAATCCTGAGCCGTTTTCTTTTCTGGTGTGGGGAGGCTGGGTGCAAGGCTGCGGCTTGTTCCTGCGCGCGCTGGAATTTTCAGCGGACCTGGATGTATACCGCCTTGTCTTGACATCAGGTGGTTTTATTGGATACTTGAATCGCCTCCTAACGCCCGGAACCCGCAAGACTTCGATCATTCATGCCGAAAAAGCGACTGAACATCTACAGGCTGCTGGTCTGGGCAACGCTCGTTGCCGGCGTGTGCATTTCCCTGTTGCTGTCGTATCAGCAGAAGCAGACCATCGAGCAGCACGCGGTTGAGCAGTTTAAGCGCGCCACCGAACGCATCGCGCAACGCATCAGCGATCACCTCGAAGCCCATCAATTGATATTGCGTAGCGGAGCCGCACTTTTTGGCGCGTCTGAAACGGTAGACCGCAACGAGTGGCGCAGTTTTGTCGCGCAAGTCAGCGCGGATCAGATCGTCAGCGGCATGCAGGGCATCGGTTTTACCAAATTGATCCGGCCGGAGGAGTTGCAGGTGCATACGCAAGAGATCCGGGCCGAGGGCTTTCCGCAATACCGGGTCTGGCCCGAGGGGGAGCGTGACATTTACAGCGCGATCATCTATCTGGAGCCGTTCGATGAACGCAATCAGCGCGCCTTCGGCTATGACATGTTCTCTGCGCCGGTGCGGCAGGAAGCGATGGCGTATGCGAGAGATAGCGGCAACATCGCCCTTTCGGGCAAGGTCCGCTTGATGCAGGAGACCGAGAGCGATGTGCAGGCCGGTGTGCTCATGTATTTTCCGGTCTATCAGCGCGGCATGTCGACCGCCAGCGTCGAGGAGCGGCGGGCGGCATTGTTCGGCTGGACTTACGCGCCCTACCGCATCAACGACCTGATGGATAACCTGCTCTCCGACTGGCGTCAGAACGACGGGCGTGATATCGACCTGCACGTTTATGATGGCGAGAAAATATCGACGGAAGCCCTGATGTTCGACAGCATCGTCGAGCAGACGCCGTCTGCGCCATCACGTTTCCGGCAGGTCATCCGGCTGGATTTCCACGGCAAGATATGGACTCTGCAGTTCGACCCTATCGGCGGACTGCCCGGCATCCAGTATGCGCCGGTCTACATCGTGCTGGTTAGCGGTCTGGGTTTGAGTGGCCTGCTGTTCGCCCTGCTGATGTCCTTGCTGCATACGCGGGAAAAAGCCAATCAGATTGCAGAGGAGTTGACCGAGGACGTCCGCCGCAATGAGGCGAGATTGCGCGAGAGCGAGCGACAATTGCAGGAAGCACAGCGTATCGCGCGGGTGGGCAGCTGGCAGCTGGATCTGGTCACCAACAGGCTGACGTGGACCGCGGAGGTGTATCGCATGTTCGGCTTCGACCCGGAGAGCCCGGTGCCGGACTTCGAGTATCTGGCGAAGCGCTTCACCACGGATAGTTGGGCCGCGCTGAATGCGGCGATGGAGAAGACCCGCCGCACCGACAGGCCTTACGAACTGGAACTGGAAATGGTGCGACCGGACGGTTCACCAGGCTGGATGCATGCACGCGGAGAAGCGGTGTTCGATGACAACGGAAATGTCAGGATGCTGCAGGGCGTGGCGTCCGACATTACCGAGCGCAAACAGGCCCAAGCCAGAATCCAGCTCGCCGCCAGCGTGTTCAATCATGCGCGCGAGGGCATCATGGTGACGGATGCCAATGGCACCATACTGGACGTCAATGACGCCTTTGTTCGCATCACCGGATATACGCGCGAGGAAGTGTTGGGCAGAAGCCCGAACATCCTGAAATCCGGGCGACATCCTGCAGAGTTTTATACGGCCATGTGGAACGACCTGGCCGTCGACGGATACTGGGCTGGTGAAATCTGGAACCGGCGCAAGAACGGTGAAATATATCCGGAACTGCTCACCATCAGCTCGATTAGCGGTACCGATGGCTGGACAACTCAATATGTCGCACTGTTCACGGACATCAGCCGACTGAAGGAACACGAACAGCAACTGGAGAAGATCGCACACTATGACGCCTTGACCGGTTTACCCAACCGGGTACTGCTGACCGACCGTCTGCAGCAGGCGATGGTACAGGCCCGGCGCCGCAGGCAGACGCTGGCAGTAGTGTTCATTGATCTCGACAAGTTCAAGGAGGTGAATGACAACTACGGCCATGAAGCCGGTGACACGGTGCTGATGACCTTTGCCGAGCGCATGAAACAGAGCCTGCGTGCAGGTGACACCATCGCCCGGCTCGGCGGCGATGAGTTCGTGGCCGTGCTGCCGGATCTGCCCGACATCAAGACCTCGCTGGTGCTGATCGATCGCTTTATCCATTTGGCTGCCCAGCCGATCGATATCGGGTCCAATTTGGTCGAGGTTTCGGCCAGTGTCGGGGTCACCTATTACCCGCAGGCGGAAGAGGTGGATGGCGATCTCCTGATGCGGCAGGCGGATATGGCCATGTATCAGGCGAAGCTCGCAGGCAGAAACTGCTACAGCGTTTTCGATGTCGAGCATGACCGCAGTCTGCGCGGCCATCATGAGAATATGAAAAGTATCGAGCAGGCGCTAGTGCAGGGTGAAATGCACTTGTATTATCAGCCCAAGGTCAATATGCGCAGCGGCGAATTGATTGGGGTCGAGGCCCTGATCCGCTGGCAGCATCCGCAACGCGGCCTGCTGCTGCCGGCGCAGTTTCTCTCGGTAGCCGAGAACAACGCGCTGGCGATCAAGCTCGGCGAATGGGTGATCACGGCGGCGTTGAAACAGATGCAGAGTTGGCAGGGTATGGGCTTGCACATTCCGGTCAGCGTCAACATCAGCGGCTATCATCTGCTGCACGGCGGTTTCGTCGAGCGCCTGACCGAACTGCTGAGCAGGTTCCAGGAAGTCAATCCGGTCATGCTGGAACTGGAGGTGCTGGAAAGCAATGCACTGAGCGACCTTTCCAAGGTGGCGCATGTGATCGATGGTTGCAAAAAGATTGGCGTCAGTTTCGCGCTCGACGATTTCGGTACCGGCTATTCTTCGCTGACGTATCTCAAGCATTTACATGCCGTTACGCTCAAGATCGATCAGAGCTTTGTGTTCGACATGCTGGAAGATCCGGAAGACCTGTCCATCCTCGAAGGCGTACTGGGTCTGGCGCGAGCCTTCCGTCGGCAGGCAGTGGCGGAAGGGGTGGAGACGCTGGAGCATGGCGAGATGCTGTTAAGCCTGGGTTGCGAGATCGGCCAGGGCTATGCGATCGCTTCTCCGATGCCGGCCCGGCAGCTGGCGGACTGGGTGAATACCTGGCAGCCGGATGCGACTTGGAAATCAGCCACGCCATTCCGTATCCGTAATCTGCCTTTCATCTACGCCATCGTCGAGCACCGGGCCTGGGTGCGGGCGTTGCAGAATGCTTTGCAGGGTGAGCGCGAGGCGCCGCCGGATATGGATGTGCACCAGTGCAATTTTGGTATCTGGCTCGATACCGAAATAGAGACTCACGCGGTGCATGGATTTGATGTGTTGGATAAACACCATCGCAAGGTGCATGAGCTGGCCGCGCAGATTCATCTGCTTTACACTGAAGGCAAGGGTGCCGAGGCAGTGCGGGGCATGCAGGCTTTGCGTGAGGCAAGTCAGGAGCTAGTGGCTGATTTGAAGCGCCTGATGTCTAAAGGCAATTGATTTTTTCATGACCAAAAGGAGTTCTTATGTTGAATGACAACCGCCAGCGTTATGGTGCCGTATCGAGGTTCTTTCACTGGGTGATGGCCATCCTGATATTCGAGCAGTTTTTCAAGCTCGGCGATCGCATCAATGAAGGCGAGCACTGGCTGGGCGACACCTTCGGCCCGCTGCATGGCTCGATTGGTCTGCTGCTATTGATGCTGGTGGTGCTGCGCATACTTTGGGCCGTATCGCAACGGGCGCAACGGCCGGTCAACGAAGGCATCGAACATGTGGTGTCCAAGGCCACGCACGGCCTCATGTATCTCTGCGTGCTGGTGCTGCCTTTTCTCGGCATGCTCTACGTCTACGGCAAGGGCTATCCGGTCAAGTTCTTCGGACTGGAAGTGATCGCCAAGCCTGCCGGCGAGACCGAATGGGCGATCAGTGTCGGCGGACTGCACTCGCCGATCGCCATCCTGCTGGTGCTGTTGGTGCTGGCGCACATCGCCGGTGCAATCTACCACCGCGTGGTCAAGAAGGACGACGTGCTGCAACGCATGCTCTGATTTTCACGCAGCGAGCCGGGGCGGCTGACCGGTAGCCCCGGCTTGTCTGCATGGAACATTCTGCTCATTCTTATTCTTTTCGGCATGAACGACCTTTGCACGCCATGCATCATGACCTGTCGTCAGAACGGTTGCCGGATAATCGGGACGGCGGCAATGTATCCTGCAGTTTCATGCAGGCGCAGGTCTTGCAATGACCGGGAGCGTGTCCTGATGCATAGACTGGAACCGACATGAGATTTGCAGGCTGGATTTTTTTTGCCGTGACTGTCCTGGCTGCAGCTGTCTGGTTGCATGGCGAAGACAAGCAAACCAATATCACGAAGTTCACCGGGGTAGCGTCCGCTTGTCGTATTTCGGGTTATGCGCACGAGATCGAATGCGGAACCCTGGAGTTGGCCAACGAGATTAAGGATTTTTCGCCGGCGATCGACGGTCTGCGCTGGTACAGAATCCCGGCGCGAACGCGCTATGGCCTGCCGGATCCCGTTATCTGGATTTCCGGCTTCGGAAACGATACGGTCGAACGCGCGCCCGTCATGGCCGCCACCTTGAAGCGCTTGCTGAATAGCCGGGACTTGATCTGGATGGAGCCGCGAGGCACGCCGCCAGCGGCCGATCTCGCCTGCATTCCGGCCGGTATCAAAACGCTACAGACACTACTGGAACCGCTGGCGGATGCCGCTGTAGTGAAGCGATGCCGTGATGCCATGCGATCATGGGTGGGCACTGCAGTGCCGCCTGCCAGACAGCATGCGATGGATCTGGAACGGCTGCGAATCGCGTTGGGCATCTCCCGGGTCAATGTGCTGGCCGAAGATAACGGCGCCGAGGTTGCAATGGAATGGGCGGTCATCGCGCCGGCGGCCATCCGGACCGTGACGCTGGATAGTCCGGTTCTGACTGATGTTTCTACGCCTGAGCAGCGTGCTTTGCGCATGGCCTCCGCATTACGTCAGGCCTTAGCGTCCTGTCGGCAGTCTGAGGCATGCCGGAGTGCTTATCCTGATCCGCTTGCCGACCTGCAGCATGTGCGCGCTGGCCTGCCGCGAACGGTCACCATCCCCCATCCGCAAACCGGGGAGTCGGAATCGGTTCGAGTGACCGATGAGATACTGGCCGGTATGGTTGCGAGAATTCTGCGTCACCCACCCAGAGCCGGCATGCTGCCTGCCGTCCTGCAGGCGACCGCCGATGGAGACTGGAGGCCGCTGTTCGGGCTGCTCGCTGCTACATGGTCGGGGCCGGACCAGACATTCCATTGGGAGCCGTGGCTGGCGGCAACCTGCAGCAACGATCAGCCTCGGGGCGGTTCGCCTGAAGATGAAGTCGCTGCCTGGTTCCAAACGTCCGAGCGGCAGCAATATCAGCGCCTGTGCGATGGTCAACTGGCACCGCCCGAACCCAAGGATAGTCCACCTGCCGGCCAGTACCCGTTGCTGGTGTTGCAGGGCGGGGCTGATCCGGTTGCCAGCGAGGCGCCATCAAATGCGTTGGTGGTGGAGGCGCCGGGCGGCGGTCATGGCATGCTGGCGTACGGCTGCGCGGCGGATATCGTCTATCGTTTTGTTCAGTTCGCGGCAATGCCTGCGGGCAGCGAACTGGGTGCGGCATGTCTCGAGCAAGTGCCGTATCCTGTGCCGTTCGTCGAGAGAAAGCGTTCGCAATGATCACGGTTCAGGCTTTGAGCAAAACCTATCCGGGTAGCGGAAATCGCACCGGAGAGGTGGTTGCCTTGCGCGAGGTCAGTTTCTCCGCGCCTGACGGGCAGGTGACGGCGCTACTCGGGCCCAATGGCGCCGGCAAAACCACGGCCTTGCGCATCATCGCCGGCCTGGAACGTCAGAACGGTGGCAAGGTGGAGATATCGGCGAGCTCAGCTACGGCCCGGCAATCGAATTTCGGCATGTTCACCGAGGCCTGCGGCTTGTATGGCAGGCTGACCGGCTACGAGAACATTGCCTATTACGGCAGGTTGCACGGGCTATCCTCTTCTCAACTGCAGGCGCGCATGCAGTTGCTGTCCGACGCCCTGGGGCTGGATGGACTCTTGCAGCGGCGCGCAGAGCAGTACAGCCAGGGCGAGCGCATGCGCGTCGCACTTGCCCGCGCGATCGTGCATGCGCCGCATCACATCATTCTCGATGAGCCCACCAACGGGCTCGATCTCGCTTCCGTGCGGAGGCTGCGTCAGATGCTGCGATTTTTGGCCAGCCCGGCCGGTGGCGGACATTGCGTGCTGATCTCGAGCCATGTGATGGGCGAGGTGGAGAAGCTGGCGGATTCGGTCATCATCCTCGCCGGCGGTATGGTCAGGGCGGTCGGCTCGGTACAGGAGATCGTGAGCCTTACCCAGAGCCGCGATCTGGAAGATGCCTTTTTCAGCTTGGCTTTCGGGGATGCGGCATGAGGGCGCTATTTCATATTGTGGGTGTCGTTTTCTTCAAGGAGCTTGCGGATATCCTGCGAGACCGGCGCGCCCTGTTGACGGTCGGCCTCGTGTCCATTCTTTCCGGTCCGGTGTTGCTGCTGATGCTGGCGAGCATGCTGGCCCGGTTCGAGGCGCACGCCGAGCGCCGCATCATGCTGGTGGAAGGCATGGAGCACGCACCGACATTGCAGAACTATCTTGAACGCGAAACGATACGGCTGGAACTGCCGCCGTCAGGGTATATCGAGGACCTGAAGCTGGGGCGCTTACCGGACCCTGTGGTCGTCGTGCCGGCGGATTTTGAGCAGACTCTCGCTGCCGGAGGCGTTCCAAGGCTGGTGATACTGACCGATTCCACCAATGGGCGGGCCGATGCCGGGGTCGCGCGGGTGCATCGCTGGTTGTCCGGATTCTCCAGCCAGTCGGGTGGCATGCAATTGGCCATGCGCGGGGTGAGTATGAGCGGTCTGACCGGCATCGACGTCGACCGGCACGATCTGGCTAGCCCGTCCGCGCAGGCGATACGGGTGTTCGGCATGCTGCCGTTCTTTTTTGTGCTGGCGGCACTGTATGGCGTGTGGGGCGCATCGCTGGATACTACGGTCGGTGAGCGCGAGCGCGGCACGCTGCAACCGCTGCTGCTGACGCCGGCCGGCGGACATTCGCTGCTGCTGGGCAAATGGCTGGCCGTCAGTCTGACCGGCGGGCTGGTGGCCGGACTGGCCGTGCTTAGCTTCGTGCCGGCGCAATCGCTGATGCAGGGGGAAACCTTGCGTGCCATGATGACTTTCGGCTGGAATGAGGTTCTGATCAGTCTGTTGCTGCTGTTGCCGTTGACCGGCCTGATCGCGGCCTTGATGATGCTGGCCGGGGCAAGGTCGCGCAGCCTGCGGCAAGCGCAGGCAAGTGCGACGGTCGTCATGCTGCTGGTGACCATGATCCCGCTGGCGCTGAAAGTCGGCGGCGGGGGTGTTGTGGACTGGTATCTGTATGTCCCCGTGGTGGCCCAGCACACGGTCTGGCTCGCCATGTTTGCTGGCGACTATATTCCTTTTACGCGCTTGTTGTTGCCGGCGTTGATCTGTTTGCTGCTGGCGCTTCCGCTGCTCCTGCTCTCCAGCCTGCTGTTGCGGCGCAGGTTCTGAGTACTGCGCGGTTGCGGTTTTGCAAGTCAGCGCTTAGTTGCGGAAGTTTCGTTCGCATGCCGTTCCGGAAACATTTCGGTCAGCAGTTCCCCGGCCTTTTCCAGCATGAAATAGCGGAAAGCCTCCGCCGCCTGTGACAGGTTGCGCTTGGACAGGGCGACCACGTGCCAGGTGCGGATGATGGGCGTGTCCTGCACGTCCAGTACCGTGAGCTGTTCGTTCTCGAGTTCCAGTCCGATGGTGTGCAGCGAGACGAAGGAGATGCCGAGATTGCTCATCACGGCCTGCTTGATGCTCTCGTTGCTGGACATTTCCATGGTGATGATAGGCGATGCTTCGTGTTCGGCCAGAAAGGTTTCCATGATATAGCGCGTGCCGGAGCCGTGTTCGCGCGTGATGAGTTCGAACTGGTTGAGCGACTTCGGCGTGATGTTCTGCTTGCCGGCCAGCGGATGTTGCGGGCTGGCGATGAAGGCATGCGGATGGTCGGCGAAAGCCTCGACCCGCGTGTCGATCTCGCGCGGCGGCCGCCCCATGATGGCGACGTCGATCTCGCCTTCGCGCAACAGTTCCACCAGTTGCTGGCGGTTTCTGACGTCGAGCCGGATCTGTACCTTGGGATATTCCCGCTTGAACTGTGCCAGTACCCTGGGCACGAAGTACTTGGCCGTGCTGACCAGGCCGATCTTCAGCACTTTCGCGTCCTGTCCGCGCAGCCGTTCCATGGTGTCGTCCGCTTCCTTCAGGGTGCTGATCAGGCGTCTGGCGTAGAGCAGGAAATACTCGCCGGCCGAAGTCAGTTCAACCCGCCGGCCTTCGCGCAGGAACAGGCTGACCCCGATGTCCTCCTCCAATTCCTTGATCTGCAGCGACACCGCCGGCGCGGTGATGTGCAGCTCCTCTGCTGCCTTGCTAAAGTTCATGTGCTTGACCGCGCAGATGAAGATGCGGACCTGTCGTAGCGTAAGATTTTTCATAATGAAAACTTAATCGAACGTAAATTAATCGTTAATTTACCTTAATTAATCCCGGGTTTAAAGTGTGTCATCGCAGTCGCTTCTGCACTGCGGCAGTCGACACCAGACGGAGATTTGAGATGAGCAATCAGAGCGAAGGCAGGATCACCGATATCAAGGAGCGCTACAAGGGCGGCGTCCTGAAGTACAAGCAGATGGGCTACTGGCGCCCGGATTATGAGCCGAAGGAGACTGACTTCATCTGCGTCTTCCGCATCACGCCACAGGAAGGTGTTGATCCTGAGGAGGCTGCGGCTGCGGTGGCGGGGGAATCCTCGACCGCGACCTGGACCGTGGTCTGGACCGACATGCTGACCGCGCACGAGGATTATCAGGGCAAGGCCTACCGGCTCGATGCCGTGCCAGGCACCGGCGAGGGCACCGACAGGGAGGCGCAGTATTTTGCCTATATCGCCTACGACCTCATCCTGTTCGAGGAAGGCTCGATCGCCAACGTCACCGCTTCGCTGATCGGCAACGTGTTCAGCTTCAAGCCGCTGAAAGCGGCACGGCTGGAGGACATCCGCATCCCGGTCGCCTACGTCAAGACTTTCAAGGGGCCGCCGACCGGCATCGTCGTCGAGCGCGAGCGGCTGGATAAATACGGCCGCCCCTTGCTGGGCGCGACCATGAAGCCCAAGCTCGGGCTTTCCGGCAAGAACTACGGGCGCGTGGTGTATGAAGGCCTGACCGGCGGGCTCGATTTCACCAAGGACGACGAGAACATCAACAGCCAGCCGTTCATGCACTGGCGCGACCGTTTCCTGTTCTGCATGGAGGCGGTGAACCGCGCGCAGGCGAGTTCGGGCGAGATCAAGGGGCATTACCTGAACATCACGGCGGCGACCATGGAAGACATGTATGAGCGCGCCGAATTCGCCAGGGAACTGGGGTCCAACATCATCATGATCGACCTCGTCATCGGTTGGACGGCGATTCAGTCCATCAGCAACTGGGCGCGCAGGAACGACATGATTCTGCACATGCACCGCGCCGGCCACGGTACCTATACGCGGCAGAAGAACCACGGCGTTTCGTTTCGCGTCATTGCCAAGTGGCTGCGCCTGGCTGGCGTCGACCACTTGCACGCGGGCACCGCAGTCGGCAAGCTTGAAGGCGACCCGATGACGGTGCAGGGCTATTACAACGTCTGTCGCGACAGCGTCACGCGGCAGGATCTTGCGCGCGGGATTTTCTTCGACCAGGATTGGGCCGACCTGCGCAAGGTGATGCCGGTGGCGTCCGGCGGCATCCATGCGGGGCAGATGCATCAGCTATTACACCTGTTCGGCGACGATGTGGTGCTGCAGTTCGGCGGCGGTACTATTGGACACCCTGGAGGTATCCAGGCAGGCGCCACGGCCAACCGGGTCGGCATCGAAGCCATGGTGAAGGCGCGCAACGAAGGGCGCGATATCCTTAACGAGGGGCCGGACATCCTGCGTCAGGCGGCGCAGTGGTGCAAACCGCTGGCACAGGCGCTGGAAACATGGAAGGACGTCAGCTTCAATTACACATCGACCGATACGCCGGATTTCGTCGCCACGGCGACGGCTTCGAGCTGATTGAAAGGGAGCAGAATCATGCACATCACGCAGGGACAATTTTCCTTTTTGCCGCCGCTGACCGATGACGAGATCCGCGCTCAGGTCGACTATGCCATCGCCAACGGCTGGGCGGTGGCCATCGAGTGGACGGCCGACCCTCATCCACGCAATGTCTACTGGCACATGTGGGGCGCTCCCATGTTCGGCATCCGTGACGGAGCCGCCGTGCTGTTCGAGTTGCAGGCCTGCCGCAAGGCCTGTCCCAACACCTATATCAAGATCAACGCCTTCGACAATACGCGCGGGGTCGAGTCGACGGTCATGAGTTTCATCGTCAACCGGCCGGCGGCGGAGCCGGGTTACGGCCTCGTCCGTCAGGAAGGCGCCGGCCGCATCATCCGCTACACGACGCGGCCCTATGTCACGGAAAGGCCGGGCGGATACAGCAATGACTAGCGTCGACCTGCAGCAGATTCTGGCGGAGGCCAACATCGGCGAGGTGCTGGACCAACTGGATTGCGATCTGGTCGGCCTCGCGCCGGTCAAGCAACGCATCCGCGAGATCGCCGCCTTTCTGGTGGTGTCACGCGCGCGGCAACAGCTCGGCCTCGAATCGGCCTCGCCCAGTCTGCACATGTGTTTCACCGGCAACCCGGGCACCGGCAAGACCACGGTGGCCCTGCGCATGGCGCAGATCCTGCACCGGCTTGGCTACGTGCGCAAAGGTCATGTCGTCAGCGTGACGCGCGACGATCTGGTCGGCCAGTACATCGGCCATACCGCGCCGAAGACGCGCGAGGTGCTCAAAAGGGCGATGGGCGGCGTGCTTTTCATCGACGAGGCGTACTATCTGTATCGTCCGGAGAACGAGCGCGACTACGGGCAGGAGGCGATCGAGATCCTGCTGCAGGTGATGGAGAACAACCGCGATGACCTGGTCGTCATCCTGGCGGGCTACAAGGACAGGATGGCGCAGTTCTTCCAGTCCAACCCCGGCATGTCGTCGAGGATTGCGCACCATATCGATTTTCCCGATTATAGTCAGGAAGAGTTGATGGCGATCGCCGGCAAGATGGTGGCGGACATGCATTACCGCTTCGACCCGGGTGCGGCGAACGCCATGACGGAATATATCGCTCGCCGCCGGCAGCAGCCGCATTTCGCCAATGCGCGCTCGATCAGGAATGCGCTCGACCGGGTGCGGCTGCGTCATGCCGGACGCGTGTTCGCGCAGGCAGAGGCCGGCCGGCAGTCGACGGCAGATGATTTGTCGACCATCACGGAAGCCGACATCCGCGCATCCCGGGTGTTCGACATTAGTACACAGGCGGCGGCGTCCGGGGATGCTAGCCAACGCAAGCAGACGGCAACCGAGTGAAGCGGATGAACATGGAACGAAGCGGACTAAAGGAATTTCTCAGCGACCCGGCCCAGGGCTTGCCGGCAGATAGCGCGCTGGCGGCGCTGCTGCTGAACATCGCCGATACGGTGCGGCAACTGTCGCAGGCGATCGCGCAGGGTGCGATCGCCGGCCTCACGGCAAAGCTCGACAGCCGCAATGTGCAGGGCGAAACCCAGATGAAGCTCGATCTCATGAGCAACGCGCTGTTCATCGAGCGGCTGCAAGCGAGTGGTCTGGTGCACGGACTGGCGTCGGAGGAAATGGACGAGCCGGTGCTGCTGGCTGATCGGCCCGGCGAGCAACCGTTCTTGGTCATCTTCGATCCGCTCGACGGTTCTTCCAACGTGCCGGTCAATGTCTCCATTGGTTCGATTTTTTCGGTGCTGCCGGCGCCGAGCGATCATCTGGCCACGGATGCCGATTACCTGCAAGCCGGCAGCCGGCAGCTGGCTGCCGGCTATGCGCTGTATGGGCCGGCGACGATGTTGGTACTCACTGTCGGCAAGGGCACGCACGGTTTCACGCTGGACCCGCTGCGGCAGGAGTTCGTGTTGACCCACCCTGCGCTCGGCATCGCGGCAGACACGGCGGAGTTCGCCATCAATGCCAGCAACGAGCGATTCTGGGAGCCGCCGGTGCGACGTTACATCCACGAATGCCGCGCCGGCAGTTCGGACGTTCGCAGCCGCGATTTCAACATGCGCTGGGTCGCCAGCATGGTGGCCGACCTGCATCGTATTCTGGTGCGCGGCGGTATCTATCTTTACCCCAAGGACAACAAGGACCACACCAAGGCCGGCCGTCTGCGCCTGATGTACGAGGCGAATCCTATGGCCATGCTGGTGGAACAGGCGGGCGGGCGGGCCTCGACGGGCCGCCAGCGCATCCTCGAGATCGCGCCGGCGGACGTGCACCAGCGCGTGCCGGTCATCATGGGAGCGAGCCAGGAGGTGGAGCGGCTCGAGCGTTATCACGCCGATTACGACAGCGGCAAGGATGAGGGCGGCAAGTCGCCGTTCTTCAGCGACCGTTCCTTTTACATGTAGCGCGAGGAGGGCTGACCATGTCAAAAGCATATCCGGTGATCGCCATTACCGGTTCATCCGGCGCCGGCACGACGACGGTGATGAACAGCTTTCATCACATCTTCCGCCGCGACGGTATCCGCGCGCAGGTGATCGAGGGCGACTCCATGCACCGCTACGAGCGCAAGGCGATGGACGCCGAACTGCAAAAATACAGCAAGATACCCGGCAGTCATTTCAGCCATTTCAGCCCGTCGGCCAATCTGCTGCCGGAACTGGCCGAGACCTTCCGCCAGTTCGGCGAGACCGGTCGCTGCAAGGTGCGCAAGTACATCCATACCGACGAGGAGGGCGTGCCCTACGGCCAGCCCGCCGGCACGCTGACGCCGTGGCGCGATAGCGATCCGGAAGCCGATGTGCTGTTCTATGAGGGGCTGCACGGCGGCTATGTCGGGCCCGAGGCCGATGTGGCGCAGCACGTCGACCTGCTGGTCGGCGTCGTGCCCATCATCAATCTGGAATGGATCCAGAAGATGCATCGCGACCAGAAGATACGCGGCTATTCGCAGGAGGCCGTGATCGATACCATCCTGCGCCGCATGCCGGATTACATCCACCACATCTGCCCGCAGTTCTCGCGCACACACGTCAATTTCCAGCGGGTGCCGACGGTGGATACTTCCAATCCCTTCATCGCCAAGGATATCCCCAGCCCGGACGAGAGCATGGTGGTCATTCGCTTCGCCAATCCGCGCGGCATCGACTTTCCTTATCTGCTCAACATGCTGCACGGCTCGATGATGACGCGGCCGAACTCGCTGGTCATTCCCGGCGGCAAGATGGGGCTGGCCATGCAGCTGATCTTCACGCCCATGATCCAGCGTCTGATGCAAATGAGGCCGGGATGATACGGCTGGTCATGTACGATCTGGACGGCACCTTGCTGGACACCGCCGGCGAGATCGCCGCGGCGGTCAATCTGGCGCTGGCAGAATTCGGCGGTACGGCGGTGGACGAGGCGCGCGTGCGGACCTGGATCGGTCATGGCGCCGCGCGGCTGATCGAGGAAGCCTGGCGCGCGTCGGCAACGCCGGAAACGCTGGCACCGATAGCACCGCTGGAAGAGGTGCGGGCCGGCTTCATGCGGCATTACCGCAATACGGTGGCGACCAGCAGCCGACCTTACCCGCATGTGCTGGAGACGCTGCGCCGGGTACGGGCGCTGGGCGTCAAGCAGGCCATCATCACCAACAAGGATGCGCACTTTACCGCGCGCGTGCTGCAGCAACACGGCATGAGCGGGTTGTTCGATCTGGTCGTCAGCGGCGACAGCCTGCCGGTGCGCAAGCCCGATCCCGGCGTCGTGCGCCACTGCCTGCAAACGCTGCAGGAGACGCCGCAACACAGCCTGTATGTCGGCGACTCGGATATCGATGTGGCAACCGCCCGCGGCGCCGGTGTCACCTGCTGGCTGGTGCCCTATGGTTACAACGGCGGGCGCGATGTCGCGCAGTCGGGAGCGGACAGATTGATCGACGACCTGCGCGCGGTCTATGTTCATCTGCAAGACAATATCGAATGTGAGGTTTGACCATGGCTTTGATTTCCCTGCGCCAATTGCTGGATCACGCGGCAGAACATCAGTACGGCCTGCCGGCCTTTAACGTCAACAATATGGAACAGATACAGGCCATCATGCAGGCGGCCGAGGAAGTGGATAGCCCGGTTATCCTGCAGGCTTCGGCCGGCGCCCGTGCCTATGCCGGCGAGACCTATCTGCGCAAACTGGTGGAGGCAGCGGTCGAGCGCTATCCCTATATCCCGATCTGCATGCATCAGGATCACGGCGCTTCGCTTGAAGTTTGTCAGGTGGCGATACGCAGCGGCTTTTCCAGCGTCATGATGGACGGCAGTCTGGAAAGTGACGCCAAGACCCCGTCCAGTTACGAATACAACGTCAACATCACGCGGCGCGCGGTCGAGTTGGCCCACTGCGTCGGCGTCTCGGTGGAGGGCGAACTGGGCTGCCTGGGCTCGCTGGAAACCGGTCAGGCTGGCGAGGAGGATGGTAGCGGCGCCTCCGGCACGCTGGAACATGCGCAGCTGCTGACCGATCCGGACGAAGCGGCGGCCTTCGTTGAAGCGACTCAGGTCGATGCGCTGGCCATCGCCATCGGCACCAGCCACGGCGCCTACAAGTTCAGCCGGCCGCCGACCGGCGATCTGCTGGCGATCGACCGCATACGCGCCATCCATCAGCGCATCCCCAACACGCATCTGGTCATGCACGGTTCCTCCAGCGTCGATCAGGAATGGCTGGAGATGATTCGCGAACATGGTGGCCAGATCAAGGAGACCTATGGCGTGCCGGTGGCCGAGATCGTCGAAGGCATACGCAACGGCGTGCGCAAGGTCAATATCGACACCGACATCCGGCTGGCGATGACGGCCGCCATGCGCAAGAAGATGCACGAAAGTCCGGCCGAGTTCGATCCGCGCGCCTTTCTCAAGGTGGCGACGCAGGCGGCCAGAAGCGTCTGCAAGCAGCGCTTCGAGGCGTTCGGCAGCGCCGGTCAGGCGTCCAGGATCAAGGTCGTGCCGCTCGACGCGATGGCAGCGCGCTACGCCAGCGGCGAACTGGATGCGTTGGTGCGCCGGAAAACGGCATAGGCTGGTGTCGTGAGAAAGCCTCTGGTCATCGGCAACTGGAAGATGCATGGCCGGCTGGCGCAGAACCGGCAACTGCTGACCAGTTTGCTGGACGCGTTGCGTGAGCTGCGCGGAGTCGATATCGCCGTCTGTCTGCCGTTCACTTATCTTTATCAGGCGCAGCAGCTCCTGAGCGGCAGCAATATCCGCTGGGGGGCGCAGAACGTCAGCCAGTTCGGCGAGGGAGCCTTTACCGGCTCCATCTCCGCTGGCATGGTGGCGGATTTCGACTGTGCTTATGCCATCATCGGTCATTCCGAACGGCGTGCGCTCAGCCATGAAAGTGACCTCAGTGCCGCCAACCGCTTCCGTCAGACCCTGCAGGCCGGCGTCACTCCGGTCTTCTGCGTCGGCGAAACCTATGCCGAACGCGAAGCCGGCCATGCGGACCAGGTCGTCAGCAAGCAGATGCACGCCGTGCTCGACGGTCTGTCTACAGAAAACCTGCAGCAGGCGGCCGCGCTCGATGCCGTGTTCGCCTATGAGCCGGTCTGGGCCATCGGCACCGGCAGGAACGCCACACCGCAGCAGGCGCAGCGGATGCATGCCCTGATGCGCGGGCTGATCGCCGAGCGGCATGCCGCTCTTGCCGGGCGGACGCGCATCCTCTACGGCGGCAGTGTAACGCCGGCCAATGCGGCGGAGATCTTCGACATGCCGGATATCGACGGCGGCCTGATCGGCCGCTGTTCGCTCGACGCGCAGGCTTTCCGCCAGATCTGTCAGGCTGCGGCTACCAGTGTTGCAGTCGACAGGCTAGCGACCTAGAGCATCGCTACCGATAGCGCGGCGGCATTTCAGGGCGCCGGCTTGAAGACATAGAACAGGTTGGGTTCGCTGACGATGTAGACGCGCTTGTCCGGCCCGATGGCGATGCCTTCGGCCTGTGGCACGCTTTTCTGCAAGCCGTGAAATCCCTGCCAGAGCGCGAGCGCGCCGACGGCGTTGCCTTCGAAATCGTACTCGGCCGCCATGCGCGATTCGTCGCTGAGCAGCACCAGATGTCCGCTCGCATCGTGATAGGTGATGGACGAGAAATCGCGCAGCTTGATATTGCTGAACTTGTCCGGTGTGATTTTCGACACGTTCAGATTCTGCTGCTGTCCGCCGTCGACGAACCCGGTGACTTCGAAGATGCTCAGCGGGTTGCGTTCCTTGACCACCAGCAGGCGCCGGTTGATGTCGTCCCACGACACTCCCTCAAAATCCTTGTTGCTGCCGTTCGCGGTGATGCCGAGGCTCAGCTGTGGCGCATCGGCGGCGTCGAGAACATCGATCTCGCTGCCGATCTCGAGCAGCAACAGCTTCTGGTCGGATTCGTCGGCAACCACGTAGCGATTGCCTTCGACATGGGTGATGCCTTCCATGTCCTTGACGCCGCGCACCTCGATCTTGCGCAACAGCTTGCCTTCGAGGTCGATCTCGACGATCAGCGGATGGCCGTTCAGCACCGAGAACAGCGTGTTGGTTTCGATGTTGTAGGTCAGTCCGGAGAGGTCGTCATCGATGCCGGCGATCTCTTTCGCTTCGATGTCGACGCGGTATTTTTCAAGATTCAGTGTCGATCCCTCATAGCGTTGATGCAGGACGAAGGTGTTGATCAGATGCCGTAGCAGAGCGTCGGCCTTGTAGCTGTAGACCATCGCCAGCAGGCCGAGCGGCAGGCTGATGATGAGCGCAAGGATGGCCCAGCGGCGGTAGGGGTGTCGGTTGCCATGCAGGCTGGATTTGGTTTTCATCGCGGTCGTTTGTCAGAGATTGAAAAGAGGGGCCGTGCAGCCCCTGTCGGGCTATCGATTCGGAATCGGCAGTTTAGAACCAGTCGCCCTTGACCTTGCGTACTTCGCCGGTCTTGGCGTCGATGTCGACATCCCACTCCTTGCCGTTGGCGTCGATGATCTCGAACTCGTAATCCCAGCCTTGCGGCCACTTGCGATCGTCCAGTTCGACCTCGATCACGGTACCCGGTTTCGCCTCCAGCGCCTTGGCGGTCGCGGCTTCCAGTGAAATGAGACCGACGGCTTCGGCGATGGTGCGCATCTTGGCCGGGTTCTCGGTGCCGGCGATTGCCGGGGCCGCCATGCAAAGGGCAAAGCCCGAAACAATGAGCATTTGATTGAATTTGTTCATGGTGGTTCTCCTGAAGATTGACTAAACGCTTTGCAGTCTAATCGTTCAAGCTTAACCAAAACTGAACGGCCGTCATGGTCGTTGGCGATGCTGGGTGGTTGCCGGCAGCTAGCCAGCTGTCTTCAGAACGTCACAAACGCGCCTTAGAATTGCTTCGTGGCAAAAGTGAATCATTTCAACAAAAGTGAGTCACACGAGCGCTGAATCATCGTTCAGCTGATTGATTTAAGAATCCCAAAAGGAGCTTTGGAAATGGCACTGCAAGTACAACCCCGTATCGAATCCCCTCTCCCTTATCCCCAGGCCGACCTGCAGAAATTGACCGAGCAGTTGGCGCAGAAGAGTCAGCAGGACGCAGAATCCGAACTGCTTCACGAGCGCGAAGAGTTCGTCAAACATATCGAAGCGTTTTGCGATTGCGTCTGATGCAGCGCCGCAGTTGAGCGGTAGTGCCCAGACGGCTGTCTGACGAAAGTCGTTCACAAGTCCTTGCGGCTGCAAGATAATGGCAGGCTTATTTGATTCTGCCCGAGACGAGCTGCATGAGCACCCTTGCCAACCTGATCGGCTTCGTAGCCGCTATCCTCACCACCATCGCTTTTGTCCCGCAGGTCATCAAGGTCTTTCGTACCCGATCGACCCGCGATGTGTCGATCGGCATGTACGCGTTGTTCACGACCGGCGTCGCCATGTGGTTCTGCTACGGCGTCATGATAGGTTCATGGCCGGTGATGGCGGCCAATGCCGTAACGCTGGTGCTGGCCGGTCTGGTGCTGGTCATGAAGATCCGGATCGATGGCTGGCGCTGACCGGTGGACAGGTAGCGGCGGCAAAATCAGGCCTGACTACCGGCGACCTCGTCCGATTTGGTGGTGGCGAACCCCTGCTGCTGGCTGGCCTGAAGCCGGTTCGCCATTTCTTTCAGGAAGTTCAGCGCGACCTTGGGATCGTCCATCATCAGCGTCTCGATATTGGCCGAGCTGATGGCGATCAGTTTGGCATCGTTGGAGGCAACGATGGCGTCGGCGAATCTCGGCGTATCGGTCAGGAACGCCATCTCGCCGAAGTAATCGCCTTTTTCCATTTCGCGCAGCAGTTTGCCGTTGGCCACCAGTTTGACGTGGCCGGCGACGACGTAATAGATATCGTGCCCTTCGTCTCCTTGCCTGAACACATATTCCCCTTGCTTCAGATGCACGCCGTAGCGTTTCATCAGTTCGCGCAGATAGTAGCGGCTGTCCGCCGGCATGTTGCCGAACAGGCCGCGCAGCAACAGTATTTCTTTTTTGCGCAGGATGCTGATCAGTTCGGTGCCGATCATGAAGACGGCGAAGGTGTAATAGAGCCAGGCGATGGAGATGAACAGGTTTTTCATGCCGCCGAACATGCTGCCGTAGGACTGGTTGATTGACATGAAGAGGGCGAACGCCGGCCGCATAGCCACCCATAGTACGGTGATGAGCACGGAACCGACGAGGATGTGTGCCAGCCGGGTTCTGGCCGGAAAGAAGATGCGATAGAAGCCGGCGATGCACAGGGTGGTGATGGCGAAGGAACCCAGCATGTCGATCATCTGGGTGTAGCTGGCGGATGGCTTGATGAAGTCGACGATCTTTTCCAGTACCAGCCCGCTGAAGGTGAACAGGAAGAAGATCAGGAGGATGCCGAGCACGGCTGCCGAATCCTTGATCTTTTTCTGGATGTAGGAAGGCGACTCGATCATCGACGCCATGGTGAAGAAGGCGGAACGCAGGGCGCCGGCCAGCGGCGTCACGACCCAGAACAGGGCGATCAGACCGAACGCTCCCCAGACGGCTTTCTGTTGCGAGGCGTTGTAGACCTCGACCATGATCAGGTTGCTGAGTTTCGGCACCAGATTGCTGGTCAGAATCGCCAGTTTGACGATGGCGTAATCCGAGGTGAAGATCAGCTGGCTCAGCACGAAGAACATCAGCAGCGCCATCGGTATCAGTGCCAGCATGGCATAGAACGACAACGAGGCCGACATGCTGAGGCCGTTGTGCAGTTTGAAGGCGTTCAGCGTCTCGTGCAGCACGAACAGCGGCGTGCTGTAGCGATGGCGTGCGTAGACCTCGCGCGGCTTGGCGATGGCCGGATGACTGCCCAATTTCCTTACGCGCTGGAATCTTGTTTTCACGTCAGTAATTCAACCCTTTGTATCGTTCGGTCGCCGTCAGCAGGGCGGCACAAGTGCCGGCTTCCATCGCCGAGTGACCTGCATCCGCGATCATGTGGAATTCGGCATGCGGCATGGCCTGGTGCAGTTGCCAGGCAGTCAGCGGCGGACACACCATATCATAGCGCCCTTGCACGATGACAGTCGGAATCCGGTCCAGTTTCTTCGCCTCGATCAGCAGGTCGCGCTGGCTGACGAAACAGCCGTGCTTTATATAGTGTATCTGTACGCGCGCTCTGGCGACCTGCACTTCGTCCGGTACCGGCGTGTCGCTACCGTTTTCCGGCAACAGTCGCATGATGCTGCTTTCGTAGTCGTTCCAGCGGGTGGCGGCAGGCGCACTGACCGCCGGGTCGGCGGAGAAGATGCGGCTGGCATAGGCTTCCAGCGGATTATCTCGCTCGGCCTGCGGCAGATAGTCAAGCAGTGCGGACCAGGCTTCCGGAAAGAATTGCGCGCTCTGGCCGAGGAACCAGTCCAGTTCGCTCTGGCGACTGAGGAAGATGCCGCGCAGGATCAGGCCGGTGACGACGTCCGGGTGGGCAATGGCGTAGGTCAGCCCCAGCGTGCTGCCCCAGGAGCCGCCGAACACCAGCCAGCGCTCTATATCGAGATGCCGCCGCAGTTGTTCGATGTCGGCGATCAGATGGTCGGTGGTGTTGTCGCGCGTTTCGCCGAGTGGTGTGCTGCGCCCGCAGCCGCGTTGATCCAGCAGGATAATGCGATAGTGCGCGGGATCGAAGAAGCGGCGCTGGTTCGGATTGCAGCCGCTACCCGGCCCGCCGTGCAGGAAAACCACCGGTCGTCCAGTGGGATTCCCACACTGCTCGAAATACACGGCATGGTCGGATCCGGGGATTCTCAGCCAGTCCGAGTGATAGGGCGTGATTTCAGGATACAAATTGTAAGGGACTTTCTGAGGCATGGTTTCGAGGCGCTTTCGTATTGATTATTAATGACTATTTAACAGATCATATCATTGCGAGAATGGCAGTGCTGCGGTGTTTTTTGGGTATCAGTGTTAATTTGTTAACAAATTGTAAACAGAGTATTGCAAATCGTTTTGGAAAGTTCTAATATGCGTTTCACTGCATGAAAATGCAGCCCCAGCTTCTATGTTGAATATGCCTCATTCGGTGGAATTCGAAAATGGCAATCGGCAGAAAAAGCTGACTTAAACCCTAGTATCAATCACTATGGAGATCCAAAAAATGGAGATGAGCAAACTCAAGCTGGCTATCGGTCTGGCTTTCGGTGCTTCCCTGGCTATGCCTATGGTCGCATCTGCAGCAGCTGACCAAGAAGCCGCAATGAAGGACAAGAACAACTGGGTGCACCCACGTGGTCAGCACAACAACCAAGGCTACAGCCAGTTGAATCAAATCAACAAGGGCAACGTCAAGAACCTGAAGGCTGCCTGGCAGTTCGCGACCGGCG
>JAVEWT010000137.1:0-4595 GCA_034004425.1 Methylophilaceae bacterium | reverse complement strand
CGACCGGCGGCGTGACCGTCGAGTCCGCGCCGCAATTCCTGGCACTGCCGAATGTCGTGGTTTGCGGCGGGACTTGGCTGACGCCGGCCGATGCGGTGGCCAACAAGGACTGGAAGCACATCACCAAGCTGGCGAAAGAAGCCAGCGCCATCAAGGCTGCCTGATGAAGTTGTGGCGGAGCGCAAGGCTCCGCCCTTGCTGAACGCATGATGGATCTGGCGCGCTACAAGACCCTGGTTTTCGATTGTGACGGGGTCATCCTCGATTCCAATCAACTCAAGACACGGGCCTATTTCGATACGGCCCTTGCCTTTGGTGCCAACGAGCAGCAGGCAAAGGCGCTGATGGATTATCACATCCGGCTCGGCGGTATTTCCCGTTATCCGAAATACCAGTATTTTTTGACCGAGATACTGGGGCAACCGGCGCGGGAAGAAGACATCCGCTTTCTGCTCGATCGTTTTGCGATGGAGATCCATCAGGGCTTGCTGCAATGCAGGGTGGCCGACGGCCTGCACGAACTGCGCGCACGTTGCCCGCAGGCAAACTGGATGGTGCTGTCCGGCGGCGATCAGCAGGAATTGCGTCAGTTATTCAAGGTGCGCGAGCTTGATGACCTGTTCGATGCCGGCATCTTTGGTAGTCCGGATAACAAGGATCAAGTGCTGGCACGGGAGTTGGCTCGCGGCAATGTCCGCAAGCCCGGACTCTTCCTCGGGGACAGCAGATACGATCACGAGGCGGCAGTGGCGGCCGGTCTTGATTTCGTCTTTGTCAGCGAACTGACCGAGTTCGAGGGCTGGCAGGATTATTGTGCCGCGCACGACATCGTCGTCATCGAGCGGCTTTCCACGTTGTTGCAGGGCTGAGCCGCATGTTTCATCGCAGTCTGTCGTTGAACGACACGCAATTCAAGGCAATGGCGCAAGAGGCCCGCATCCTCGAACAGGACGAGCGCGGCATCAAGGTGATGAGGCTGCCGGGCGGCGACATGTTCAAGGTGTTCCGCGTCAGAAACCGACTCAGCGCGGCCCGCATCTATTCTTATGCCAGACGTTTCTGCCGCAATGCGCGGCGTTTGCAGAAGCTGGACATCCCGACCGTTGCGATCAAGCAATTGTTTCAGCTGGAAGCGCCCGCAGAAACGGCCGTGTTGTATGCGCCGCTTGCCGGCGAGACGCTGCGCGATTTGCTGAGCCACCGTGCGCTGACACCTGCAGAAGCGGAGCAGTTGGGGATATTCATCGCCAGTCTGCATCGTCACGGTGTGCACTTCCGCTCATTGCATCTGGGTAATATCGTATCGGGAACGGACGGCAGGCTCGGTCTGATTGACATTGCCGACATGAGCATCTATCCATGGTCGCTATGGTGCACGACCCGCTGCAGGAGTTTCACGCATTTGCACCGCTATCCCGATCAGATACGGCAACTGGGCGAGGCAAGCTGGCAATGCATCGAAGCGGCGTATTTCGCCCACGCGGGATTGCACCCCGCATGCGAGAGTCGCTTGCGCCGGCATCTGCAGAGAATCTCGGTGTTCACGGCAGGATGACCCTGTTGGCAATATTGACTATGATGCTGGAAAACAGGCCTGCATCCGGCGTGCATGCCAGATAGCCACGAGGAGAAACGAACTATCATGCATTATCTGGTGACGGGCGGCGCGGGCTACATCGGTTCGCATATGGTCGCATTGCTGCTCGAACAGGGGCACCGTGTCACCGTGGTCGACGATCTGTCGAGCGGTCACCGTGATGTCGTGCTTGGCGGCGATTTGATCGTGCATGATTTTTCCGACCGAGACTTTCTCGACCGACTGTTCACTGAACACAGATTTGATGGTGTCTTTCATTTCGCCTCCCGCATCCTCGTCGGTGAATCTGTCAGCCAGCCCGGCAAATACTACCGTTCCAACAGTTTCGCCACGCTGACGCTTTTAGAGGCAATGCGCGACCATGGCGTCGATTACCTCGTGTTTTCCTCGACCGCAGCGGTCTATGGCGAACCGGCCTATACGCCGATCGACGAGCGCCACCCGCGCGTGCCGGTCAACCCCTACGGCGCATCCAAACTGATGGTGGAAATGATGCTGGCCGACTTCTACCGTGCACACGGCCTGCGCTATGTCGCCTTGCGTTATTTCAACGCTGCCGGCGCCGATGCGCGGGGGCGCTTGGGCGAGTGCCACGAGCCGGAGACGCACCTGATTCCGTTGGCCTTGAAAGCGGCGCTGGGCAAGTTGCCTCCGCTGAAGCTGTTCGGTGACGATTACGACACGCCGGACGGCACCTGCATCCGCGATTATATTCATGTCGAGGACTTGTGCGCCGCGCACCTGCAGGCCATGCAGTACATGAAAAACGGCGGAGAACCGACTGCGTTCAACCTCGGTAACGGCGCCGGTTACAGCGTCAGGCAGGTACTCGATACGGTCGCAGACGTGAGCGGCAAGCCCGTGCCGTTCGAGTTGGCTCCGCGGCGCTCGGGGGATCCGGCCAGGCTGATCGCCGATGCGACACGCGCACAGACCATCCTGCACTGGAACCCCGCGCATACCGAACTGGCGACCATCGTCCGCCACGCCTGGCAATGGGAATGCCGCCAGGAGGGAGCGCGGCCGTGAATGTCCTGCAGATCAGCCATTGCTACTATCCGCCGTTCCTCGATTGTTCGCGCCAGTATGCCGCGCTGTTCAAGGGCACCGGCATCAAGGTCACCACGGTTTACCTGACCGGCGAGCCAGATGACGAAGTGGCGCGGGCAACGGCCTCGGACGAGGTGATCTTTCTCGGCTACAAAAGCCGCGATGTCGGAGGGCTGAAACTGGACGCCATCAGAAGGATCCGGCAAATCGCGGCGGAAAAGGAATATCGTTTTTGTATCGCGCACCGGGCCAAGCCGACCTATGTCGCCCTGCTGGCCACACGGCTGCCGGTGATCAGCGTGCGTCACAACTTCGGTGACTTTGACCGCTATGGTCGGCGACTCCTGGTTAACCTGTTCCGCAAACGCCTGCTGCTGCTGGGCGTTTCCAATGCGGTACGCGACGAGATGCGTGCAAGGTTGCCGCATTGGCCGCATGAACAGATCGAAACGCTGTACAACCGGATCGACGTTGAAGCGGTACAGGCCGAACTGCTGGACCGGCAGGAGGCGCGCCGGCAACTTGGTTTGCCGGCCGATGCATGGGTGGTCGCTAACGTCGGACGCCTGCATCACGACAAGGATCAGGCGACCCTGATCCGTGGCTTTGCCAAGGCATTGCCGCAACTGCCGGGGAACAGCTTGTTGCTGGTCATGGGTTCCGGTCCGCTGGAGCTGGCCCTGAAGAACCTCGCTGCCGAACTGGGTGTCTTGGACAAGGTACGCTTTGCCGGGCAGGTACCGAATGGACGCAGATACTTTCGCGCGTTCGATGTCTTCGCACTGACCTCCGATCATGAACCTTTTGGCATGGTCCTGCTGGAAGCGATGGCGGCCGGTTTGCCTATCATCTGCAGCGATAGCGGCGGTGGTGCTGAGGTGGTGCAGGGGGTCGGCTCGTTATTTGCCTTGTCCGATGCCAGTGCATTAGCAGACAGGTTGTTGGAGTCTGCCAGATGTGGCAGTGCATGGGATTCCTTGCTCATGCAGCAACGTTTGGTCGAGCGTTTCACCGACCATGCCGTGCAATCGAGGTTCATGCACCTGCCATTTGTAGCCCGGCTCTTGGCTGCCAAGACCTGAGTTGATTAAAGAAGCGGTAAGAAGATATACGGATATGCGAAAAGCCAGGATAGGCATGGTTTCTTTCGACTCGCTCGGGGATTCCCTGCTGTATGTATTGATAGCGGAGAATCTTCGTCTGAATGGTTTTGATATTTGTCTTTACAGTAATGTCGCCTACCAGATCCGGGCATGGATGCCTCAACTGCAGATATTGCCATTGCCGTCGCCGATCGCATTGGATGGTGAACTGGAAAAGTACGATCTTGCGATCGTCAGTCCGCCGCAATACCTGCGTGAAAAAATGTCGAGCGAAGCTCTGAGCATCATCCGGCAAAAGTGGGTGCTGATCTGTCACCGGGCTCCGGATAGCTGGAAATTCGATCTTAGCCGACGCCTTGAAGACAAAGTCCCCTCTGAAGTGGCTCGGCAACTCGGTGCCCTTGCGCGATGCGGTGGTGCCATCCGCTACAGGCGGTTCAAATCTGAGAATGTGGTTGATATTACGTTGGAATACATGCGAAAAAAAATGGGACTAAAGCATGTCGTTAGAGACGTCACTTTGACTGTGCCGCCACAACTCCAATACCGGCGCCATTTGAAGCGCATCGTTATCAGTCCGGATTCAGCCTGGCCGGATAAGAAAGACTGGTCGCCATCCGGATTCCTGCAGTTATGCAGATTATTGCGCAGGGAGGGATATTCCCCCGTGATCGTGGTGTCGCCCGCCAATCATGCCATATGGGTCGAACGAGCAAATAATGAATTCGAGGTTCCCTTGTTCAAGAATATCGGAGAATTGGCTGACTATATTTACGAATCAGGTGCGCTTATCGCCAACGATTCAGGTAACGGGCATCTGGCATCTTTTCTTGGGGTGCCCGTCG
>JAVEWT010000136.1:0-4596 GCA_034004425.1 Methylophilaceae bacterium | reverse complement strand
TCTCCAGCGCCTGCAGCCTGCGCGTCAGCACGCCGCGTCGCGCCAACGCACCGGCCGAGGCCAGCATCGCTGCCGGCGTGGCGAGCGACAAGGCACACGGACAAGTGACGACCAGCACGGCCACCGCCGCCATCAATCCGCGCGCCGGATCGGTCTGCCACCAATAGGCGATGGCAGCGATCGAAGCCAGCAAAACAAAAATCAGGAACGGCCGTGCGATACGATCGGCAAGGATCGCAAGGCGCGGCTTGTCGGTCGCCGCCTGCTCCATCATCGCCACGATCTGCGCGTAGCGCGTATCTGCCCCCACATGACTGACCCGCATCAGGATGGCGGACGCCAGATTATGGCTGCCGGCGATCAGTTCCGCATGCAAGGTCTTTTTCACCGGCTTCGATTCGCCGGTCAGCAGCGCCTCGTCGGCCAATGTCTCACCGTGTATCAGCTCGCCGTCGGCAGGGAACGCCTCGCCCGGCAATATGCGCAGGATATCGCCCTGCCGCAGGCGCCGCACGGACACGCGCTCGAAACTGCCGTCCGCCAGTTGACGCTCCACGCTTTCCGGCAGTCGCCGCATGAGGTCATCGAGCGCGCCGGCGGTCTTGTTGCGCAGCCGCGTCTCAAGCCAGCGCCCGGTGAGCAGAAAGAAGACGAACATGGTGATGGAATCGAAATAGACTTCGTCCGCCCACCAGCCCTGCGGCCAGAAGGTGGCGATGGAACTGGCGATGAACATGATGAGGATGCCGAGCGAAACCGGCAGGTCCATGCTGACCTGACGCTGGCGCACATCGCGCCAGGCGTTCTCGAAAAAGGGTCCGCAGGAGAACAGCATGACCGGCAGCGTCAGCACCCAGGAAGCCCAGCGCAACAGATGCAGGATGTCTGGCGTCATGTCGCCCGGTTCGGCGACATAGATCGGCGCCGCATACATCATGACCTGCATCATGCAGAAGCCGGCCACCAGCCAGCGCCAGAGCGCCAGTCGCTGCGCCTTCTTGCGGACGGCCAAAGCCTCGGCATCGGATGCCGGCACTGCCCCGTAACCGGCGCGGTTGACGGCGGCCACCCAGTCCGACGGCCGCGTGATACCAGCCGACCACTTGACCGCAGCCCGACCGGTGACGCCGTTGACTTCGGCCTGCAGCACGCCGGGCACAGACTTCAGCGCACGCTCGACGGTATTGGCGCAGGCCGCGCAATGCATGCCCTCGATCACCAGATGCGAATCCCACAAGGATGCATCGGCCTGATCCTGACGGCTGAAAGCCGGCCATTCGAGCGGGTCATCGAGCGCCGCGGCGGAACGCGGCTCTGTCATGTTCGGTGCAAGCGGTCGCTCAAGTGTCTCGTTGTTCAGTGTCATTTCCTGCATCCCGACAGCCTATTGCAAGCACAGGCAGCGTTGCTTGATATAAATCAACTGACGGCGCGATAGGCACGCCTGAGCCGCTTTCTATGCGCTGACACGGATTGCGCCAGCGCCGAACTGCGGCTACATTTGAGCTATATTTGAACCATGCAGCTCCCACGCAGACTACACCCAACAAGGAGTGAAATCACCATGTATCGTCATCTTGCCACCCTGCTTTGCATTGCCCTGCCGACCATCGCCGCCGCCGACACCGATGCCGAACCGCTCATGTCGCGCGGCGAGATGCTCTACCGCAACCACTGCATCGAATGTCACAATCAGCAGATACACTGGCGCGATGCCCGGGTCGCCAAGGACCTCGACGGCATAGAGCGCGAAGTCAAGCGCTGGCAGGATGCCATCGGCGTGCACTGGACCGACGACGAGATCAACGAAGTCAGCCGCTATCTGAACCGCACCTATTACCTCTATTGATATTTCGGCACACCGGCAGACAAGGACAGGCATGCAACAGGAAGCGCGGCCACAGCACACAAGCAGCGAAGAAATACACTGGCATGCCCTCAGTGCCGATGAAACGCTGGCCAGACAGCAAAGCCGGCATGAAGGTCTAGCGTTCGAGGAATCGTCGACCAGGCTCCGGCGATACGGGAAGAACCGATTACCCGAAGCAAGACCCCGCCCCCGCTGGCTGAGCTTCCTGCTGCAATTTCATAATCCGCTGATCTACGTCCTGCTTGCCGCCGGCATCGTCACCCTTCTGCTCGGCGACTACATCGACGCAGGCGTCATTTTCGGCGTCGTGCTGATCAATGCGCTGATCGGGTTCATTCAGGAAGGCAAGGCAGAAAAGGCGCTGGAGGCGATACGCGCCATGTTGGCCAGCCACGCCACCGTGTTGCGCGGCGGCATGCGACACAAGATCGATGCCCATGAACTGGTACCGGGCGACATTGTGCTGCTGGAATCCGGCGACAAAATCCCGGCCGACCTGCGCCTGATCAGAGTCAAAAGCCTGCGCGTCAGTGAAGCTGCGCTGACCGGGGAATCCGTGCCGGTAGAAAAAGGCACCGGCGTAGTCAACGCGGAAGCCGCCCTCGGCGACCGCAGCTCGATGGCATACTCAGGCACCCAGGTGGCCTATGGTCAGGCGCACGGCGTGGTCGTCGCCACCGGTAGCCAGACCGAAATCGGCAAGATCGGCAACCTGGTCGGCAACATCCAGCCCCTGTCTACGCCGCTGACACGCCGTCTCGATCAGTTCGCCCGCCGCATCACCGTATTTATCCTCATCGTCGGCCTTTTCACCTTCCTCTACGGTCACTTTATCGCAGGCATGGATACCTTCAGCATCTTCCTCGCGGTTGTCGGCCTGTCCGTCGCCGCCATTCCGGAAGGTCTTCCCGCCGTTGTCACGATCGTGCTCGCCATCGGCACCGGCATCATGGCAAAAAACCGCGCCATCATCCGCCGCCTGCCGGCCGTCGAAACGCTGGGCTCGGTCACCATGATCTGCACCGACAAGACCGGCACGCTGACACGCAACGAAATGACCGCCGTCAGGCTAATGTTGCCGGAACACAGCCTGACCGTAAGCGGCACCGGCTACAACCCTGCCGGCAAGTTCCATCTTGAAGAAACTCCCATCAACCCGGAAGAACATCTTCCCTTGCATGTGCCAGCCCGATGCGCGCTGCTTTGCAACGATGCCGAACTCAGACACGACGGAAACGGCGACTGGCAACTGGTGGGCGATCCGACCGAGGGCGCCCTGCTCACCCTGGCCATCAAGGCAGGGTTTGACCCGGACACGATCTCCCGGCAGTTCCCGCGGCTGGATGACATTCCGTTCGAATCCGAGCGTGCCTACATGGCGACCCTGCACCATGATCACCAGGGCGGCACCTTCTCGCTGCTAAAGGGTGCTCCGGAAATCGTGCTGGCCCTGTGCAAGACCGAAGCCGGCGGCAAGCCGCTGAACAAGGCCGACTGGCTCGCACGCGTCGAACACGCCGCCGGCGAAGGCGAGCGCGTTCTGGCGCTGGCCTGGTGCGAGATGCCGGCCGGCACCACCACATTGAACACCGCAGACATCTCGCCGCGGTTCGAACTGCTGGGCATGGTCGGCCTCATCGACCCGCCACGCGAGGAAGCGATCGCCGCCGTCGCAGAATGTCAGCAGGCCGGCATACGCGTAAAGATGATCACGGGCGATCACGCCGCCACCGCCACGGCCATCGGCCGTCAGTTGGGACTCGATACGAATCACCCGCTGACGGGCGAAATCATCGACACCTTGAATGACGAGGAACTGAGAAAGCGGGTGCAGGAAACAGACGTGATTGCACGGGCCAGCCCCGAGCACAAATTACGCCTGGTCGCCGTCCTGCAGAAAGCGGGGCATCTGGTCGCCATGACAGGTGACGGCGTCAACGACGCCCCTGCCCTCAAAGCGGCCAACATCGGGGTTGCCATGGGCCAAAAAGGCACCGACGCCGCGCGCGAGGCTTCCGACCTCGTGCTCACCGACGACAATTTCGCCTCTATTGCTCGCGCCGTGCGCGAGGGCCGCGTCGTCTTCGACAACATCAAGAAAGCGCTGCTCTTCATGTTACCTACCAACGGTGGTGAAGCCGGTGTAATCCTGACCGCCATCTTTGCCGGCCTCGCCCTGCCGGTCACGGCCGGCCAGATCCTGTGGGTCAACATGGTCACCGCCGTCACGCTGGCACTCGCCATCGCCTTTGAGCCGGGCGAGCAAGGCGTCATGAGCAGACCGCCGCGCCCACCGGAAGAACCTCTCATCACTGGCGTCCTGCTTGCCCGTATCATTTATGTCAGCCTGCTGATGGTCGCCGTCACATTCACGGCATTTCAATGGGAACTGTCGCAGGGTAGCAGTATCGAAACCGCCCGCACCTCGGCGGTCAACATGCTGGTTTTCAGTGAACTGGTCTATCTGTTCAATATCCGGCACTTCACCGCTTCGGCACTCAACCTGGAAGCGCTCACCGGCAATCGTACCGCCTTGCTGGTGTCAGCCATTCTAATTGTGTTGCAACTGCTGTATACATACTCCGCGCCGCTGCAACACCTGTTCCAGAGCGTACCGTTGGGAGGCATGTCCTGGAGCATCATCATCGGCCTGGGACTACTGCTGTTTCTTGCCATCGAGCTGGAAAAAAGCGTCTGGCGACGCTTCGGCATTTATCACATGTAAA
>JAVEWT010000135.1:0-4602 GCA_034004425.1 Methylophilaceae bacterium | reverse complement strand
CGCCGGTCGCGAACTGCCAGGCAGCCTTCAGGTTCTTGACGTTGCCCTTGTTGATTTGATTCAACTGGCTGTAGCCTTGGTTGTTGTGCTGACCACGTGGGTGCACCCAGTTGTTCTTGTCCTTCATAGCGGCTTCCTGGTCAGCTGCTGCAGATGCAACCATAGGCATAGCCAGGGAAGCACCGAAAGCCAGACCGATAGCCAGCTTGAGTTTGCTCATCTCCATATCAATCTCCAATCAATTGGTTTGATTACTTATAGAAGGATTGCCTTTAGAATAAGGCAACCATCTTCTGATGAAACATTGACTTGTTAACATCAGGTCTCAAACTGTAACGAAATGTTACGCATCAATAATCGTCCAGTTGCAATAACCATGATGGGCCAGATGGTCCAGAAATTCTGCCGGACATGGTCCAGAACTTTCATGCTATAAGTAATGTCACTCGAATCAGTGAATGCGCGGCAGGACTTCCGGTCCTGTGACTGAAGGTATTCACACGTCGGAGTGTGCTGCCAAAACAGAAGCGCCGGCGTTTCGGGAAAAAACACGAGTTCAGGAATTTAGGACGGAGTCACGATGTTAAGACCTTGGAATCTGAAACTGGAACTGGAAAAAGACGCCGATCAGGCGATCTACCTGCAGATTGCCGAAAAGATCATCGATGAGATCCAGACCGGTCGCTTGCCGCCGGCGACGGCGATGCCCGGTACGCGCGAGTTGGCCAAAACGCTCAACGTCAATCGCAAGACCACGGTGCTGGCCTATGAAGAGTTGATTTCGCAAGGCTGGTTGGCGACCGAGAGAAGAAGAGGCACCTTTGTTGCGTCAGAATTGCCGGCCATCCCGCATTACAACGGGGGGGCACGCCCGACCGAGGCAGAACAGGCACCGATGTCCAGGAATCGGCTGATGGATGCCGAGATCGAGCATTTGAAGCAGGCCTCCTGGGTGGACTTTTCCGGCAATACTGCCGACAACCGGCTGACCCCGCTCGAAACCTTTTCCCGGGCTTTCCGCAAGGCCTTGCTGGTCGCCACCCGCTCCAATCATCAGGCCAATAATCCCCAGGGCCTGGTTGCCTTGCGCAGTGCCATCGCTGCCATGGTCAATATCGAGAAGAATTTCCGCGTCGATGCCGATCGGGTCTGTGTGCTTTCCAGTAATCAGATGGCGGTTTTCATACTGGCCCGCGTGCTGGTCGCAGCGGGGGATCGCGTGGTGTTCGAGCGCCTTTCAAATCCGGCGGCGAGGGAAGTGTTCGAGACCTGCGGCGCTGAGCTCGACTATATCGATATTGATCGTCACGGCATGGATGTCGAGCAGCTCGCTGCGCTGGCCGCAGAGAAAAAGATACGCGCAGTCTATGTGACATCGCAACACCAGTTCCCGACCACGGCGATGATGACGCTGGAGCGTCGCAAGGAGCTCTACCGTCTGGCGGAACTGCATGATTTCTACATCATCGAGGATGACCGCGAGCACGAATTCTATTTCGACGAGTCGCTGCCCTTCCCGATCGCCAGCCTCGATACGGCAGGACGTACCATCTATCTGGGTTCGCTCAACAATGTGCTGGCGCCGGCTTTGCAGATTTCCTATCTTATCGGTAGCGAGGCGTTGATCGCCCGCTGCAAGGCAGAGAAGAAATTGATCGATTGCCAGAACAAGCATCTGTTCGAGTACGCCGTGACCGAGTTGATCGCTTCCGGCGAGATGCAGCGCCATCGCCGCCGGTTGGGGCGCGAGTTTGCCGAGAGGCGGCAACTCATGCAGCAGATACTGCGCGACGAACTGGGCAGTCACGTGGATTTCGACATGCCCAAGGGTGGTCTCGCCTATTGGTTGCGGTTCCGTCAGCCGGTCGATATGCGGGCTCTGCTCGAACACGCGCAAAAGGAAAAAGTCAGGTTCGCGCCCGGCAGCGAGTTCAGCGCCGAAGGGAAAGAGGTGCAGGCCGCCCGCCTAGGCTTCGCCAATCTGAACCGCAAGGAGCTGGAGAGCGGTCTCAAGCGTTTCAAGCGCGCGCTGATGTCATCGCTGCTGGCTATGATGTTCGTCGTCTATGAGCCGATGATGCACTGACACCATCGTCATTTCATACGCAAGCGGAAGCGCGGGCTCGCAGCATCGTCCGCGACCGCTTCCAAACAGCCTTGAGGTCAAGCTGGCGGATATTCCGGGCATGGCCGTCGAAACCGTCGCTGTTCCGGTCGTCGGCGCGTAATGCGGTCGGCATTCTGGGCAGCGGACATTAATGCCATAATCTCGCTCGTGACAGTCGAACATTTTTCCCCTTCATTGCAGGACCCAGCGCAGCCCGCCGCATGGAGCGCCGCGCTGGCGGATCGTTATTCAGCGGCAGAGCTCGAGAAGCTTCAGCAGGCTGACGATTTTGCCCGGGAACTCTACGCCGGTCACGTTGAGCTGACCGGCATGCCCTTGCTGCAGCATGCGCGGCAGGCAGCAATCATACTGGCCGCCATGCAGCTCGATCACGAGACCATTGCCGCGACCTTGCTGCATGCGGTGCCGGCCTATTTGCAGGATTGGCAGCCGGTGCTGGAGAGTCGTTTCGGCCATACGGTAGCGCGTCTGGTCGAGGGGCTGTCGCGTATGGAGCAGATACGGGAATTCAGCGAAATGGCCGGTTTGCATCGTCCGCAGCGTAAAAGCACGGACGATGGCCAGCAGATCGAGCGCTTGCGCAAGATGCTGCTGGTCATGGCGGAAGATATCCGGGTGGTGCTGATCAAGCTGGCCGAACGTCTGCAGACCATGCGCAACCTGACGGCGGCACCGGCCCATCTGCAGCAGCAGCTGGCGCGTGAGACGCAGGGCCTGTTTGCGCCCTTGGCCAACCGGCTCGGCGTATGGCAGTTGAAGTGGGAGCTGGAAGACCTGTCGCTGCGCTTCCTCGAGCCTCAGCTCTACAAGGAGGTGGCGAAGCTGCTGGACGCCAGGCGCGCCGACCGTGAGCAGTACATCGCCGATGTCGTCCGCCACTTGCAGCAGCAGCTGGCAGCGGCCGGCATCCGGGCCGAGGTCAGCGGCCGGCCCAAGCATATCTACAGCATCATCAACAAGATGCGGCGCAAGCATCTGGAGTTCGACGAGCTCTACGATGTGCGTGCCGTGCGTATCCACGTCGATGACATACCGGCCTGCTATGCCGTACTAGGCATGATCCACAACCTTTGGCAGCCGATTCCCGGCGAATTCGACGATTACATCGCCCGTCCCAAGAGCAACAATTATCGCTCGTTGCATACCGCCGTCATCGGCCCGCAAGGGCTGGCACTGGAAGTGCAGATCCGCACGCATGAGATGCACCACGACTCCGAACTGGGCGTGGCTGCACACTGGCGCTACAAGGAAGGCGGCAAGTCCGATGCGAAATTCGACGAGAAGATCGCCTGGCTCAGGCAGATTCTGGCCTGGAAGGAAGACGTGGCCGACAAGGGCGACCTGCTCGAGCAATTCAATCATGCCTTGTTCCAGGATAAGGTCTATGTGCTGACGCCGCAGGGCAAGGTGATCGACCTGCCCGAGGGCGCGACACCGGTGGATTTCGCCTATGCCGTCCATACCGACCTCGGCCACCGTACGCGCGGCGCAAAGGTCGACGGCAGCATCGTTCCGCTCAACTACAAGCTGCAGAACGGCCAGCGGGTCGAGATACTCACCGCGAAACAGGGCGGGCCCAGTCGCGACTGGCTGATGCCGTCGCTCGGTTATCTGCACAGTTCGCGCGCGCGCGCAAAGGTCAGGGCCTGGTTCAACCAGCAATCGCTGGCGGACAACATCGCCCAGGGCCGGGACCGGTTCGACCGTGAGCTGCACAGACTGGGCCTGCCCGGCGTCAATCAGGAAAGCATCGCGCACAGATTCCATTTCGCCAGGCTGGAAGACTTTTTGGCGGCCATCGGCCGCAACGAGGTGACGGAACATCAGATCGAAACGGCGTTGCGCGACGTACAGACGGACGGGGCAAGGGCGGAAAGCAGCCAGCCCTTGTTCAGTCGGACGGCGGCTCCGGCCAGACCGGCGCCGGGTATTATCGTCGAGGGGGTCGGCAATCTGCAGACGCAGCTGGCCAAATGCTGCAAACCGGCACCGCCGGAGGAGATCGTCGGCTATGTCACACGAGATCGCGGCGTCACCATTCATCGCCGTGTCTGCAGTTTCGTGACACGTCTGGAAGCCGGTCGGCGCGACCGCCTGCTGCAGGCGCAGTGGGGCAGCGGCGGCGTCAGCCGCACGGACGTCGATATCGAAATCGAGGCATACGACCGCCAGGCATTGTTGCGCGACATCAGCGATATGTTCGCCCGCGAAAGGATCAACGTCACCCAGGTCAACACCGTTAGCCGCAACCAGCTGGCCCGCATGCAGTTCTCGGTCGAGATCGCCGATTTGGAGCAGCTCGATCGCCTGCTGGCCCTGATCAAGCAGGTGCCCGGCGTTGTGCTGGCACGACGCAGGGTCTGAGCTGCGATGGAAACTCGAATTGACGCCGCGTCGCGCGAGAGTGAGCGGTAACGGCAAATAAAATAGGGAGCCTGTGCTCCCTTTTTGACGTCAATGCTAGCAGACGAATC
>JAVEWT010000013.1:0-22415 GCA_034004425.1 Methylophilaceae bacterium | reverse complement strand
TACCGGCCACAACGAAGTGATCCAGCACGCGGATATCGACCAGCGCCAGCGCCTGCTTGAGGGCATGGGTCAGCTGTTCGTCGGAACGGCTCTGCTCCGCCACGCCGGAAGGGTGGTTGTGGGCAAAAATGACCGAGGCGGCGTTGTGTTGCAGTGCACGCTTCACTACTTCACGCGGATAGACGCTGGTTTGCGTCAGCGTGCCGCGGAACATCTCCTCCTGCACCAGCACGCGGTTCTGCGCATCCAGAAACAGCACGACGAAGACCTCATGCACCAGCCCGCCGAGCTTCAGGCATAAGTAATCCCTTACTTGCTGCGGCGAAGTCAGCACATCCCGCGCCTGCATCTCTTCCGCCAGCGCGCGGCGGCTCATCTCGAAGATGGCCTGCAGCTGCACATATTTGCTGCTGCCCATGCCGTGCACTTCGGCGATCTCCTGCTGGCTGGCGGCAAAGATGCCATTGAGGCTGCCGAACCGGTTCAGCAAGTCACGCGCCAGATCAACGGCGCTTTTGCCGACAACGCCGACGCGCAAAAAGATGGCCAGCAGCTCTGCGTCGGACAGGGCTGTTGCCCCCTGCTGCAGGAGTTTCTCGCGCGGCCGCTCGCCGGCCGGCCAATCCGTGATCGCCATTTATTGTTCTCCTTTGCGCATCCAGCCGATCTCTGCCGCCGTTTGCTCGCCTATCAGGGTATATGCAAGGCTGGCGGGAATTGCCGCCTTGCTTGTCGAAAGAGGCACACGCCCCGCCATCAGTTCGGCGTAATCCTGCGGATAAACCGGTTGGCGATCAGGCTCGGCATAACCTTGCGGATAATGCGGCAGACCGCTCGCCAGATCGTATTTGTCCGAGGCGCCCACCGCATGCAGCAACTCATGGGCGAGCACCACGGCATTCTGGGCCGCATGGCGCTCGCCAGCGAACAGGTTGACCAGCCCCACCCGCCCCTTGCTCAAGGCGGTGGAATGCGGCAACACCGGATATTGCTCGGGATCGTAATACAGAAGATAGAGTTTGATGCTGGGCGGCACACTGACCGGCGGACTGTTGCGCCAGGCCCACCAGCGAAAATGCAGGCTCCAGATGATGGTCTGCAACACCGTGCCGTTCTTCGGCGGTTGCGGCGGCGGATGATCGACTTCAGCACCCAATCTCAACTGAAACGGGAAGAGAATCTCCAGATCGTATCTGGCCGCTTCTTCAGCCAGATAATCGGTGATCTCCTGCAACTGGTCGGCATCCAGCCGGGGGATATGGCGGCTTGCTGCCTCGCTGCCATCGGCGTTAATCGGATAGACGGCGACATAAAGACTGTCCTTCCATTCCAGGTCATGGGTTTCCAACCATGCACGGTGCGCGACCGTGGCCAGAATGAACAGCAGGATCAGTATGCGAAGTTTTCGCCACATCGGTCGTAGACTCTCTTGTTATTGAGGCATTAGTCTAATCCAGGATGCGTCAATTTGAACGCCTTTGTATATCGGCTGCCGGCTTTCATATAAAATCCAGGTTAATCAAATTATTAGCACGCCATACAAATTAACCCCTCATGCAAAACCAACCCATCAAGAAACTGGTCCTCGGCATCACCGGCGGCATCGCCGCCTACAAGGCGGCTGAACTCGTGCGCCTGCTGGTCAAGGACGGCATCGAGGTGCAGGTAGTCATGACCGCGGCGGCACATCATTTCATCACGCCGGTCACGATGCAGGCACTGTCAGGCAGGCAAGTGTTCACTGACATGTGGGATGCCAGCATCGCCAACGGCATGCCGCATATCGAACTGTCGCGGCAGGCGGATGCGATCCTGGTGGCACCGGCCAGCGCCGACTTCATGGCCAAACTGGTACACGGCAATGCCGACGACCTGCTTTCCACCCTCTGCCTCGCGCGCGAATGCCCGCTACTGGTGGCACCGGCCATGAATCGGCAGATGTGGGAGAACCCGGCGACACAACGCAACATTCAGCAGCTACAAGCCGATGGCATCACGATACTCGGCCCGGACAGCGGCGAGCAGGCCTGCGGCGAAACCGGACTGGGGCGCATGTCCGAACCGGAAGACCTGCTCGACATGTTGATAGCCTTTCAGCAACCAAAACTGCTGCAAGGCAAGCGCGTTTTGATCACGGCCGGTCCCACGGTCGAAGCCATCGACCCGGTACGCGCCGTCACCAATTTCAGTTCGGGCAAAATGGGCTACGCCATCGCCCGCCTCGCACGCGCCATGGGCGCCGAAGTGACGCTGGTGAGCGGGCCGACGTCGCTGAACCCGCCGCCTCAGGTGGCGCTGGTCGATGTCACCAGCGCCGCGCAGATGCGGGAGGCCGTCATGCACCGCGTCCATGGACAGGATGTTTTTATCGGCGTCGCGGCCGTCGCCGACTACCGGCCGGAGCAAGCGGCCAGCCAAAAACTCAAGAAAAGTGAGCAATCGCTGACGCTGGAGCTTGTGCCCAACGAGGACATACTGGCAGAAGTCGCCAACCTGCCGCAGGCGCCGTTCTGTGTCGGCTTCGCGGCGGAAAGCGAGAATCTGCTGCAGCACGCCGAAACCAAACGCCGAAAAAAAGGCCTGCCTCTGCTGGTCGCCAATCTGGTGCAGGAAAGCATGGGCCAGGATGACGCCAGCGTGGTCCTGCTGGACGATGCTGGCAGCCATGCGCTGCCGCGCGCCGGAAAAGACCGGATCGCACAACAGCTGCTGCAACATATTGCCACCATGCTCGATTCACCGACCACGAAAGCCGCCACATGAACCTCAATGTAGAACTGAAAATCCTCGACGAACGCCTGCACAACATGATGCCAGGCTACGCCACACCGGGTTCGGCCGGCCTCGACCTGCGCGCCTGCATCGAGCACACACAGACGCTGCATCCGGGCGAGACCACGCTGATCCCGACCGGCATGGCGATTCACCTGGCCGACCCCGCCTATGCCGCCATGATACTGCCACGCTCGGGGCTGGGTCATAAACACGGTATCGTGCTTGGCAATCTGGTCGGCCTCATCGATTCGGATTACCAGGGCCAGTTGCTGGTCTCCTGCTGGAACCGCGGACGTGAGAGTTTCATCCTCAACCCGCTGGAACGCATCGCCCAACTCGTGATCGTGCCGGTCATACAGGCCAACTTCACCATCGTCGACGAATTCGCCGCCAGCGAGCGCGGCGAAGGCGGTTTCGGCAGCACCGGAAAACATTAGAAAAATCAGCAAAAAAGCAGATTTTCCTTGAGACGCCGCGCGCTTTTATGGTATAAATGCGGTCTTTCGATTTTTGGTAAGCAGTACCAGGAGATTTAGCATGGCACGCGTATGTCAGGTAACCGGCAAGAAGCCGATGGTGGGCAACAATGTTTCCCACGCAAACAACAAGACCAAGCGTCGTTTTCTGCCGAACTTGCAAAACCGCAAGTTCTGGGTCGAGAGCGAAAACCGCTGGGTAAGCCTACGTATCACCAACGCTGCATTGCGCACCATCGACAAGAACGGCATCGACGCTGTTCTGGCTGATCTGCGTGCTGCCGGCGAAAAGATTTAAGGAGCATACAACATGCGTGAAAAAATCAAACTCGAATCCAGTGCCGGCACCGGTCACTTCTACACCACGACCAAGAACAAGCGCACCATGCCTGAGAAGATGGAGATCAAGAAGTTCGATCCCGTCGTCCGCAAACATGTGATGTACAAGGAAGCCAAGCTCAAGTAATCATGCTATTGATTGAGCTTGCATAAAAAAACCCGCAAACGCGGGTTTTTTTATGCCTGTCGATTGCCGGTCGGCAATCTCAGGCCAGCCGGTAACAGCGCAATCTCAACGAAAACTGTTGCAGTGCCTCGATGCCGCTGGCTTCGGCGCGCCGACACCAGTCCTCCAGCGTTTTCAACAATTGCTCCTGACTTGCACTGGAGCGTGCCCAGACGGCTGCCAATTCCTGCCTGAACTGGTAAAGTACGCGCAAATCGCTGCTGTGTTGCAGCAACTCGGTCAATACCTGCCGTTCCTGATCCTGCAATCGCTCCGCATCCTGAATCAGCCAGCGCTTCAACCGTTCAAGCACCAGAGGCTCGCGACCGTATTGTCGGCAGACCTGTTGCAAGCGTGAAAACTCTTCCCTGCAGGCAAGTTTCAACATGCGGCCATAGTTGCCCATCACATCGAAACGATGCGTGATGATGGCCTGCAGCGTATCCAGATCGCAACGGCTGGTCCGGACGAAGCGGATGCCGGGCGCGACTTTCCTGACGGTGGCCAGACGCACCCATTGCAGAATCCGGATATACATCCAGCCGATATCGAACTCATACCATTTGCTCGAAAGCCGGGCCGAGGCGGCATAGGCGTGATGGTTGTTATGCAGCTCCTCGCCACCAATGAGGATTCCCCAGGGCAGGATATTACGGCTGGCATCTGCCGCTTCAAAATTGCGGTAGCCCCAGTAATGCCCGATACCGTTGATGACGCCGGCGGCAAAGAACGGGATCCAGATCATCTGCACCGCCCACAATGTAATGCCAATCGGCCCGAACGCTACGACATCCGCCGCCAACATCAGGCCGACCCCGGCACTGGGGTGGCGACTGTACAGGCTCCTCTCCAGCCAGTCGTCCGGCGTACCCTTGCCATACCTGTCCAGCGTCTCCTGTCTGGCTGCCTCCAGACGGAACAGTTCGGCGCCCTGCCCGAGCACCTTGCGCAAGCCCAGTACCTGGGGGCTGTGCGGATCCTCGGCGGTTTCGCAGCGCGCATGATGCTTGCGGTGTACGGCCGCCCATTGCCGGGTTTGCATGCCTGTGGTCAGCCACAGCCAGAAGCGGAAAAAATGGCTGACGATGGGATGCAGGTCAAGCGCGCGGTGCGCCTGACAGCGATGCAGGTAGACGGTGACAGCAACGATGGTGACGTGCGTCATGAACAGGACAAACACAAGATAGCCCCACCAGGGCAATTGAAACAGACCGTCGAACATGGATGGACCCCCATGCATATTGAACGAAGACAGTTATTGTATGCCTGAACCGGCAGAGGTTACAGGGCTTTTCCTGCCGCCTCCGCCGGCGGTTCGCTGTTCAGGATGCGGATCTCGCGCTGCGGGAAGGGGATGCTGATATTGTGCTTCTTGAAGGCACGCCAGACATCAAGATAGATCTCCGACTGCAGTGCCGCCATGCCGTTCTCCGGATCGTTGATCCAGACGTTGAGCAGCAGATCGATGCCGCTGTCGGCAAAACGCGTCAACAGCGCCGATGGTGCCGGATCCTGCAACACGCGCTCCTGTGTCCTCGCGGCCTCCAGCAGCAGCCGCATGGCGAGTTCGAGATCGGTGTCATAACTGACCTGCACGTTCATCTGAACACGAATGTTGCGGTCCGACATCGAATGGTTGAGCATGACATTGGTGACCAAGGTCTCGTTCGGAATGATCACCTTGGTGTTGTCTCCCTTCTGCAGTACCATGTAGCGGGAACGCAACTCGTTGACCTTGCCGTAATGATTGTCGATGGTGACGAAGTCGCCGATATGGATCGAATCGTCGAGCAGAATAATGAATCCGCTGGCATAGTTGCTCGCGATCTTTTGCAGACCGAAGCCGAGGCCGACCCCCAGCGCGCCGCCGAATACCGACAGCAGCGTGATATCCAGCCCGACGGCGGACAGCGCAAAGAGAACGGCGATCAGGGAGAAGAAGATGCGCACCAGCTTGCTCAGCACGACGCGCACGTTCATGTTGATCTGCTGCGCGCCCATCAGGCGGTTCTCAATCCAGCGGCTGACCCAAAGCGCAACGAACAACGTCACCAGGATGATCAGCACCGCCTGCAGTAACAGAAGCAAGGTCATTTCGCCCTTGCCGACGGCGAACCGCACGCTGTCGAGGGCCGAAAGCATGCCCGGCAACAGGCCGGTCAGATGCAAGGCCAGCACGAGCCAGATCAGACTGGCAGCCGCCCCCTCCAGCGTGCGCTGCCAGCCGCCGGGATTGAAAATGTACCGCAGCGCATAAACCACCAGGCGGATGACTGCCATTGCCAGCAGCAAGGTCATCGCCAGCGTCAGCAGGCTGACGTCCTGCCCGTGTTCGAGCAGCAGATAACCGATGTAGACGAACAGCAGCGATGAAAGCGGGAACAACATGCGATTGACGCCGCCGATACCGACCTTCCAGCGCTCCGCCGCACGACGCATGACATAGGCGCGCAACATTCCATTGAGCGCCCACGCCAGCAGCAGGGCACCGACGATGACGCTCAACTGTGCCAGAAATGCCGGCGTGTAACTGCCATTTTGAATTTGCTGCCAGACCAGGGTCATCTCGGGATGCATATCGATACCTAGAGGAGGACGATGCTGGCGAGGCCGAGGAAAATGAAGAAGCCGCCGCTATCCGTCATGGCTGTGATCAGCACACTGGAACCGACCGCCGGATCGCGACCGAGCTTGGTCATGATCAAGGGGATCAGCACGCCCATGACCGCCGCCAGCATCAGGTTCATAGTCATCGCAGCCGTCATCACTGCACCCAGTGCCACATTGTCATAAAGAAGATAGGCGACAACGCCAAGTACGCTCCCCCAGATCAGGCCGTTCAAGAGAGCAATGCCGAGCTCTTTCTTCAGCAGTGTCTTCATGTTGTGCGAGGCCACCTGTCCCAATGCCAGGCCGCGCACGATCATGGTGATGGTCTGGTTGCCGGAATTGCCGCCGATACCCGCAACGATCGGCATCAGGGCGGCCAGGGCGACGATCTTCTCGATCGAACCCTCGAATGCACCGATGACGCGCGATGCGACAAACGCGGTCACCAGATTGACGGCGAGCCAGGTCCAGCGGTTCTGCACAGCTTTCCACACCGACGAAAACATGTCTTCGTCTTCGCTCAAACCGGCCAATGACAGCATGTCGCTTTCCGCTTCCTCACGGATGAAGTCCATGACAGTATCCACCGTCAACCGGCCGATCAGTTTGTTGTTCTCGTCGACCACGGGCGCCGTCACCAGGTCGTAGCGCTCGAAAGCCTTGGCCGCATCGGTCGCCTTGTCTTCAGGATGGAACACGACCGGATCGTCAGCCATGACTTCACCGACCCCCGACTCCGGATCGCTGACAACGATACGCTTCAGCGGCAGCACACCATGCAGCACATCGTGTCGATCGACCACAAACAGCTTGTCCGTATGATCGGGCAGGTTGCCGATCCGGCGCAGATAACGCAGCGCGACTTCGAGCGAGATGTCTTCGCGTATGGTCACGATGTCAAAATCCATCAGCGCGCCGACCGCGTCCTCCGGATACGACAGCGCAGACTGCAGACGCTCGCGGTTACTGGCGTCCAGACTTTCCAGCAAATCCTGCAGCACGTCCTTCGGCAGGTCATGCGCGAGGTCGGCCAGTTCATCGGTATCCAGCTGCTCGGCAGCGGCCAGCAGCTCCTCGCTGTCCATGTCGGCAATCAGCGTCTGCCTGACCGCATCAGAAACCTCGAGCAGAATGTCGCCGTCACGTTCGGCCTTGACCAGATCCCAGACTTCCAGCCGCTCTTCCAGCGGCAGGGCTTCCAGTATGTAAGCGACGTCCGCCGGATGCAGCGCATCGAGCTTTTTCTGCAGCTCTGTCAGATTCTGTTTGTGAACGAGCGTCTCGACTAGAGACTGATTTGGCATTTCCTGCTTGTGCACCAGACCTTCGACCAACTTGTGTTTGTGCAGGAGCGCGATGACTTGTTGCAGGCTTTCTTGCAAGCTTTCTTTTGATTCTTGAATATCAGCCATTGAGGAGCCCACAAGTTTTTGATTTAAAATTACGACGCTTCAAACGAAGCCGCCAGCCGTTATTATGGTGGTTTTTCAAAGCTTCGAAAACGCCACCGCACCAATTACTTGGCAGATTTTACAAAACAGCACTCAATGCGCACGCCCGACCACTTCATCCTTTACGGCACTACTGCCTGCCACCTCTGCGAGCAGGCAGCCGAGGTATTGGCGGATACAGGACCTTTCCGCCTCGAACTGGTGGAAATCGATATCAGCGATAACGATGTTCTGATAGAGCGATACGGCACGCGCATACCAGTACTACATCATGTCCAAAGCGGAGAGGAACTCGACTGGCCGTTTGATCTGAAGACACTCCACGCATTTTTGCACAACATCAGCTGACAGCAGCTGGCAAAACATCAATTCGCGTCGCGCAAATGCAAAAAGCCGGTACAGGACCGGCTTTCGCATGATGCATGACGAGCTGCTTTATTCTGCAGCGGCTTCAGCAACTGCTTCAGCTTCCACCTGCGGACGATCCACCAGTTCGACCAATGCCATCGGTGCATTGTCACCAACACGGAAACCGCACTTGAGGATACGCAGATATCCACCGTTACGTGCCTGATAGCGCGGGCCCAGTTCATTGAACAGTTTGCCGACAATATCGCGGTCACGCGTACGGCTGAAAGCCAGACGGCGATTCGCCAGCGTCGCGCTCTTGCTCAGCGTGATCAATGGCTCCGCGACACGGCGCAGTTCCTTGGCCTTCGGCAGTGTGGTCTTGATGATTTCGTGACGCAGCAGGGAGTTTGCCATGTTGCGCAACATCGCCTGACGATGGCTGCTGGTACGATTTAATTTACGATTGCTGTTGCGATGACGCATAGTGATACCCTCACACCTTTTCCAGACCGACCGGTGGCCAGTTTTCTAATTTCATGCCCAATGTCAGACCCTTGGATGCCAGGACATCCTTGATCTCGTTCAGAGATTTACGACCAAGATTAGGCGCTTTAAGTAACTCGTTTTCGCTGCGTTGAATCAGGTCACCGATGTAATAGATGTTCTCAGCCTTCAAGCAGTTGGCGGAACGCACGGTCAACTCCAGATCGTCGACAGGGCGCAACAGGATAGGATCGACCTGCGGTGCATTCTTGACTTCGACTTCGGTCGGCGCGCCTTCGAGGTCGGCGAACACGGCCAACTGGCCCATCAGGATGCGTGCTGCATCGCGAATCGCCTGTTCCGGCTCGACCACTCCGTTGGTCTCGACATCCATGATCAGCTTGTCAAGGTCGGTGCGCTGCTCGACGCGGGCGCTCTCAACCTGGTAGCTCACCTTGTTGATCGGGCTAAAGGAAGCGTCCACCATGATAAAGCCCAGCACACGGTCTTCATCAGCAGCCTTTTGACGGGCAGGTACGGGCTGATAGCCACGCCCCATTTCAACCTTGACTTCCAGGCTCAGCTTGCCGCCCTTGGTCAGATGTGCAATGACATGATTCGGGTTGACGATTTCGGCATCGTGACCGGTTTCGAAGTCGCCAGCGGTGACTACACCCTCAGTCGACTTGTTCAGCGTCAACACGGCCTCGGTCTTGTTGTTCAGCTTGAGGGCAACACCCTTCAAATTCAGCAGAATGTCGACAACATCTTCCTGCACACCGTCGATGGTGGAGTACTCATGTACCACACCGTCAATCTTGACCTCGGTAATGGCAAAGCCGGGGATGGAGGAAAGCAATACACGACGCAGCGCATTGCCCAGCGTATAGCCGAAACCACGCTCCATAGGCTCCAATGTTACCTTTGCACGCAGCGGCGACAGTACTTCGACGTCAACCACACGCGGCTTTAAATATTCTGTCGGACTGTTTTGCATAAACTTTCCTTATGACCCTTTACTAGCCGGGTTTAATTACTTGGAATAGAGTTCGACGACGAGAGACTCGTTGATCGTGGCCGGCAGTTCATCACGTTGCGGCTTGGCCTTGAAGGTACCCTTCAATGCCTTGACGTCAACGGAGATCCACTCGGGGAAACCACGCTGCTCTGCTGCTTCCAGGGCACCCTTGATACGCAACTGAGACTTGGCGGCTTCAGCCACTTGAATCTCGTCGCCCGGACGCACTTGATAGGAAGGAATGTTTACACGCTTACCGTTGACCAGAATGCTGTTGTGACGCACGATCTGACGCGCTTCGGTACGGGAGGCACCGAAACCCATGCGGTAGGCAACGTTATCAAGACGGCACTCGAGCAACTGTAGCAGGTTCTCGCCGGTAATGCCCTTCTGACGATCAGCCTCAGCGTAGTAGCTACGGAACTGCGACTCCAGCACGCCATAGATACGACGGACTTTTTGCTTCTCGCGCAATTGAACGCCATAGTCAGACAGACGCTGGTTGCGACGCTGACCATGCTGGCCCGGCGGGAAGTTACGCTTTTCGATCGCACATTTGTCAGTGAAGCACTTCTCCCCCTTGAGGAAAAGCTTCTCGCCTTCACGGCGGCACTGACGGCACTTAGGATCAAGATTTCTAGCCAAGGTATTCTCCTGTGATATCCAGCGCTTTAGATACGGCGCTTTTTGGGAGGACGGCAGCCGTTATGCGGCACAGGCGTCACATCCGAAATACTGGTAATTTTAAAACCGGCTGCATTCAAGGCACGCACGGCAGATTCGCGGCCTGGGCCCGGACCCTTGATGCGGACTTCCAGGTTCTTGACGCCACACTCTTGTGCGGCCTTGCCAGCGGCTTCAGCAGCAACCTGTGCTGCAAACGGCGTGCTCTTGCGTGAACCCTTGAAACCTGCACCGCCAGAAGTCGCCCATGAAAGCGCATTTCCCTGACGATCAGTGATCGTGATGATCGTATTGTTAAAAGAAGCATGGACGTGGGCGATACCCTCGGCAATGTTCTTCTTAACTTTCTTACGAACGCGTGCGTTAGCTTTAGCCATTTACTAAATCCTTACTTAGATGCCTTGATGGGCTTGATCGGACCCTTGCGAGTACGCGCATTGGTCTTGGTACGCTGGCCACGAACCGGCAGGCCACGACGGTGACGGATACCACGGTAGCAACCGAGATCCATCAGCCGCTTGATGTTCATTGTCACTTCACGGCGCAAATCACCTTCAACGCGCAGCTTGGCGACTTCATCGCGCAGCTTTTCGACTTCCGCGTCGTTCAGGTCCTTTACTTTAGCCGTCGGCGTAACTCCGGCTGCCAGACAAATCTGCTTCGCCGTTGTACGACCTACACCGTAAATCGACGTCAGCGCGATTTCGGTATGCTTATGATTTGGGATGTTTACCCCTGCTATCCGAGCCATGTACCTACTCCAAAATTATGGCGCAATTATTTTACTAATCGCCAAAAAAGCCCAAAATTTTAACAGCTTGGCCGACTTTTCACAATCGGCTTCGCCAAATTAACCAACAATTACCCTTGACGCTGCTTGTGACGGGGGTCGGTGCAGATGATACGCACAACGCCACGACGACGAACAACCTTACAATTACGGCATAAAGCCTTTACAGATGCACGAACTCTCATTTCACAGCCCTCACTACAAAATCTACTTGGCGCGGAAAATAATCCGCGCACGTGACAGATCGTATGGCGTCATTTCCACGGTGACCTTGTCACCTGGCAGGATGCGGATATAGTTCTTGCGCATCTTGCCGGAGATATGACCCAACACTACAAAATCATTTTCCAGCTTTACACGAAAGGTCGCATTGGGCAGGTTTTCCAACACCACCCCTTGCATCTCAATCGAATCTTCTTTTGCCATGCTGATTAACCCTGATCAACGCGGACTAACCGCACCGCCTTTAAAGTTGGCCTTTTTAAGCAAGCTCTCGTACTGGTTCGACATCAGATGCGATTGCACCTGCGCCATGAAATCCATCGTCACCACCACGATAATCAGCAGCGATGTGCCACCGAAATAGAACGGCACGTTGTAATTCAAAATCAAAAACTCAGGCAACAGGCACACGGCAGTAATGTAAAGCGCTCCCACCAGTGTCAGTCGACCCATGATGCGATCGATGTACTTCGCCGTCTGTTCACCCGGACGGATGCCAGGAACGAAAGCACCGCTCTTCTTCAGGTTATCTGCGGTTTCCTTCGGGTTGAAAACCAACGCCGTATAAAAGAAACAGAAGAAGATGATGGCTGCAGCGAACAACATGATGTAGAGCGGCTGCCCCGGCGACAGGGTAGCACCCATGTCACGCAGCCAGGTCATGCTTTCGTTGCTACCAAACCAGCCCGCCATGGTGGCAGGAAACAAAATAATGCTCGACGCAAAAATCGGCGGAATCACACCAGCCATGTTCAGCTTCAATGGCAGATGGCTGGTCTGACCACCAAACACCTTGCGACCGACCTGACGCTTGGCATAGTTAACTGTGATCTTGCGCTGGCCGCGTTCCACGAACACGACAAATGCGGTTACCAGCACGACAGCAATGATCAGGAACAGCACGAAGATCGGATGGAACGTGCCGGTTCTTGCCAGTTCCAGCGTACCGCCGATCGCACTCGGCAGCCCGGCAACGATACCTGCGAAAATGATGATGGAAATACCGTTACCAATCCCGCGCTCGGTGATCTGCTCGCCCAGCCACATCAGGAACATGGTGCCACTGACCAGCGTCACGACAGCTGTAAAGCGGAACATCAGACCCGGATCGATCACCAGTCCGGCCTGACCTTCCAGCGCAATGGAGATACCCAACGCCTGGAATGTCGCCAGTACCAAAGTCCCGTAGCGGGTGTACTTGGTAATCTGACGCCGACCGCTTTCGCCTTCCTTCTTCAACTGTTCGAGTTTCGGCGAGACTACAGTCATCAATTGCATGATGATCGATGCCGAAATGTAAGGCATGATCCCCAGAGCAAAAAGACTGAATCGCGACAGCGCACCACCGGAGAACATGTTGAACATGCCGAGGATCCCGTCAGACTGGGATTCAAACAGCTTTGCCAACACTTCCGGATCGACACCCGGCACTGGGATAAAACTTCCCAACCGGAAAACGATCAACGCACCGATCACGAACAAGATGCGGCTTTTCAGTTCCGTCATCTTGCCCACCGAACCCAACATGCTATCTTTAGCCAACTTGTCTGTGTCCTCTGGCCTTACTCAACAATCTTGCCACCGGCCGCCTCGACGGCAGCACGGGCACCCTTGCTCAGCAGCAGGCCTTGAACATTGACCGCACGGGTCACGTCGCCGGACAAATAGACCTTGACGGCACGCACGCTCGCAGGAACGACGCGGGCCTGCTTCAGGGCCAGCAAATCGACCACATCAGCTTCCACGGTCATAAGTTCGCTGGTGCGTACACGAGCGGTATTGTCCTTGGTCAGCGAAACGAAGCCACGCTTGGGCAGGCGACGCTGGATCGGCATTTGGCCGCCTTCGAAGCCGACCTTGTGGAAACCACCGGTGCGCGATTTCTGACCCTTGTGGCCGCGACCTGCGGTCTTGCCCAGACCGGAACCGATACCACGTCCAACGCGGCGTCTTTCCTTTTTAGCGCCTTCTGCAGGCTTAATCGTATTCAGTTTCATTATGCTTCTACCTTCAAAAGATAGCTCACTGTATTGATCATGCCGCGATTTGCGGGAGTGTCCAGCACTTCAACGGTATGATGCATACGGCGCAAACCAAGACCAGAGACACAGGCGCGATGCGCCTGGATTCTGCCGATTGTGCTCTTGACCAGAGTCACTTTCAGCGTTTTAGCTTCCTGTTTAGCTTTAGCCATCATTAACCTCGGATTTCTTCAATGCTCTTGCCACGCTTGGCAGCAATTTCTGCCGGCGTATTCATGGACTTCAGGCCATTGAGCGTTGCACGAACCACGTTATAAGGATTGGTGGAACCGATGCATTTGGCCAGCACGTTGGTAACACCCATGACCTCGAAGATCGCACGCATCGCACCACCGGCGATAATACCGGTACCTTCGGAAGCAGGCTGGATGAAGACCTTGGCAGCACCATGCACACCAGTCACCGCATGATGCAAGGTACCGTTATTCAGGCTTACCTTGACCATACCGCGGCGAGCTTCGTCCATGGCCTTTTGCACGGCGACCGGCACTTCGCGTGCCTTGCCCTTGCCCATGCCAACGCCGCCATCGCCGTCACCGACCACTGTCAAGGCAGCAAAGCTCATGATACGGCCGCCCTTAACCACTTTGGTTACACGGTTTACGCCGATCATCTTCTCGCGCAGACCATCGGTCTGGCGTTCAACTTCTTTATCTCTTGCCATCATCAACCCCGTCTATTAGAAGGACAGGCCGTTTTCACGCGCGGCATCAGCCAGCGCCTTGATACGGCCGTGGTATTTGTAACCGGAACGGTCAAAAGCGACGGTGGTCACACCGGCAGCCTTGGCCTTCTCAGCGATGCGCTTACCGATCACTGCCGCAGCCTCGACGTTGCCGCCGTTCTTCACGCTCTTGCGCACTTCCGCTTCGCTGGTCGAAGCGCTAGCAATCACCTTATCACCGGTTTCAGCAATGATTTGTGCGTAGATGTGCGAGTTGGTGCGATGCACGCTCAGGCGCGTCATCTTCAATTCGGCAATCTTTGCGCGCGTCTTGCGTGCACGACGCAGACGGGAATTCACATTGTTCAGATTATTCATGGCTAAACCTTACTTCTTCTTGGTTTCTTTAATGACCACGACTTCATCAGCATAACGAACGCCCTTGCCCTTGTAAGGCTCAGGTGCACGATAGGCACGAATCTGTGCGGCAACTTGACCAACCACCTGCTTGTCGTAACCGGTCAGCACCACTTCAGTCGGTGTCGGTGTCTGCACGGTGACGCCCTCAGGCATCTTGTGGTTGATCGGGTGGGAATAACCCAGATCAAGATTCAGGTTGGAACCCTGGGCCTGCGCCTTGTAACCCACACCAACCAAGGTCAGCTTGCGGGTAAAACCCTGCGACACACCTTGCACCATATTGGCAAGGAGCGCACGCATGGTGCCGGACATGGCACGTGAATGCTGGCTGTCATTAGCCGCCTTCACAGTAATGATGTTGCCTTCCCTTTCCAGATTGACCGCATCGGTCAACGGATGATTCAGCTTTCCCAAAGGACCGCTGACAGCGATATTGCCGGCAGCAACCTGGACTTCGACCTTTTCAGGGATAGTGACTGGATTCTTAGCTACGCGTGACATGGTTCAATCTCCTTAAGCCACAACGCACAGCACTTCACCGCCGACACCGGCAGCTTGCGCTTTGCGATCAGTCATCACACCCTTGGACGTAGACATGATAGTCACGCCGAGGCCATTCATTACCTTCGGGATATCCTGGCTGCCGCGATAGATACGCAGGCCAGGACGGCTCACGCGACTGATGGTCTCAATCACGGGGCGGCCGGCATAGTACTTCAGGCTGATATTCAGCTGCGGCTTACCTTCCACTTGCTGCACGGCATAATCTTCAATATAACCCTCATCCTTCAGCACGCCTGCAATCGCAGTCTTGAGCTTGGATGACGGCATGGAGACCGTAGGCTTATTGACACTTTGCGCGTTACGAATACGCGTCAGCATGTCGGCAATCGGATCACTCATACTCATTACTATAACCCTCCGTTACCAGCTAGCTTTGGTGACGCCAGGCACTTCGCCACGCATCATCAACTCGCGCAACTTGCCACGCGCGATACCAAATTTACTGAAAACACCACGTGGACGACCGGTCAACGCGCAGCGATTACGCAGACGCACCGGGCTGGAATTACGTGGCAGACTTTGCAACTTCTGACGCGCTTCGCGACGATCTTCCAGCGACGCATTGGCGTCGCCGATAATTGCCTCAAGCGCAGCGCGCTTGGCTGCATATTTTTTTACTGTGTCGCGACGCTTTTGTTCGCGCTCAATCAGACAGGTTTTCGCCATGGCCTAATTCCTAAAAGGGAAGCTGAAAGCAGTCAGCAAAGCACGAGCTTCATCATCTGTCTTTGCTGTCGTTGTGATGGTGATGTTCATGCCACGCAGCGCATCGATCTTGTCGTACTCGATTTCCGGGAAAATGATCTGTTCCTTGACGCCCATATTGTAGTTGCCACGTCCATCAAAGGATTTTCCGGGAATGCCGCGGAAGTCACGAATACGCGGAATGGCAATCGTCACCAGACGATCGAGGAATTCGTACATACGTTCGCGACGCAGTGTAACCTTGCAACCGACCGGGTAACCATCACGGATCTTGAAGGACGCCACCGACTTCTTGGCCTTGGTCACGATGGCCTTTTGACCGGTGATCTTTTCCAGGTCGGCAACCGCATTTTCCATGATCTTCTTATCGGCAACTGCCTCACCCACGCCCATATTGAGCACGATCTTCTCGATGCGAGGCACTTCCATGACAGACTTGTAACCGAACTGCTCGGTCAACTGCTTGACCACGGTGTCTTTATAAAACTGTTTTAAACGAGCCATGATATGTCCTTAAGCGTCCACTACTTCGCCACTTGATTTGAATACGCGCACCTTGCGGCCGTCATCAAGCGTCTTGAAGCCAACGCGCTCGCCCTTCTGGGTGGCAGCGTTGAACAAAGCAACGTTGGAGATATCAATCGGCATCTCCTTGCTGATGATGCCGCCGGCAATGCCGCGCATCGGATTCGGCTTGGCATGCTTCTTGGCCACATTCAGGCCCTCCACGATGACATGACCGCTGGCCAGCACGCTCAGAACTGTACCGCGCTTGCCCTTATCCTTGCCTGTATTCAGGATGACTTCATCACCCTTGCGAATTTTGTTCATCGACCAGCTCTCCTTACAATACTTCCGGCGCCAGGGAAACGATCTTCATGAAACGTTCACCACGAAGCTCACGTGTCACCGGCCCGAAAATACGGGTGCCGATCGGTTCCAGCTTGTTGTTTAAAAGCACAGCGGCATTGCCATCGAACTTGACCAATGAGCCGTCAGGACGGCGAACACCCTTGGTGGTACGTACCACAACGGCGCTGTAAACTTCGCCTTTTTTAACACGGCCGCGAGGAGCCGCATCCTTGACGGTGACCTTGATCACGTCGCCGACGCTGGCATAACGACGCTTGGAGCCACCCAACACCTTGATACACATTACGGAACGTGCACCAGTATTGTCGGCAACTTCCAGCCGAGATTGCATTTGAATCATGAGAATAATCTCCAACTTAATCCGTTTATCCAACACCAGCCGGTAGTCCACACGGCCGACAACACCACGGTCAGTATTGGGGCGGGAGCTGTATGCCCGCCAAAAAAGTCAAACATTATATATTGCGCCTGAGGTCAAGCGCAATATAAATCAGACGCTACGTGTCTTTTCTACTACTTTGCTTACTCTCCAGGTCTTGGTCTTGGAGAGCGGACGGCTCTCTTCGATGATGACCAGATCGCCTTCCTTGCACTCGTTTTTCTCATCATGTGCGTGAAACTTGTTGGAACGACTAACAACCTTGCCGATCAACGGGTGCTTGACTTTGCGCTCTACGAGCACTGTTACGGTCTTGTCCATCTTGTCGCTGACAACACGGCCGCTCAGCGTACGGACAACCTTGGCAACTTCTGCCTTATCGATATTAGTTTGGCTCATGCTTGTACCTGCTTCGCTTTCTCAGCCAGAACAGTGCGCACGCGTGCAATATCACGCCTCACCTTGCCTACCTGATCAACCTTGTTCAACTGTTGCGTTGCCAACTGCATGCGCAGAGAGAATTGCGCCCGGCGCAACTCGATCAGCTCATTGTTCAACTCTTCAACAGACTTCGCTCTCAATTCGGATGCCTTCATGATTTAGCTCCCAAGATGACGGGTAATGAATGTCGTCTCGATCGGCAGCTTGGCAGCGGCCAGACGGAACGCTTCACGCGCCAACTCTTCGCTGACACCGTCCATTTCATATAACATTTTGCCCGGCTGGATCTGGGCAACGTAGTACTCGGTACTACCCTTGCCATTACCCATACGCACTTCAGCCGGTTTCTTGGAAATTGGCTGATCAGGGAAAACGCGAATCCAAACACGACCGCCGCGCTTGATGTGACGGGTCATGACTCGACGTGCCGCTTCAATCTGGCGCGCTGTCAGACGACCACGACCAACCGCCTTGAGGCCGAATTCACCGAAACTTACCTTGTTACCGGTCGTTGCAATGCCCTTGTTACGGCCCTTTTGCATCTTCCGGAATTTTTGTCTAGCTGGCTGTAGCATTTTTCGCCCCCGACTTTCTTACTCTCTTTTCTGGTTCAGCACTTGCCGGTCTGGCCTTTCTCTCTGGCTCGGCGGCGACTGCGGACTGCTCGCCCTTGTTCGCGAACACTTCGCCCTTGAACACCCAGACCTTGATGCCGATGATGCCGTAGGTGGTTTGCGCTTCGGCAACACCGTAATCAATATCAGCACGCAATGTATGCAATGGCACACGGCCTTCGCGATACCACTCGGTACGTGCGATTTCAATACCGTTCAGACGACCGGAACTCATGATCTTGATGCCTTGCGCGCCGAGACGCATAGCGTTCTGCATGGCACGCTTCATGGCACGACGGAACATCACGCGCTTTTCCAATTGCTGCGCAATGCTTTGCGCGATCAGCGCCGCATCGATTTCCGGCTTGCGCACTTCTTCAATGTTGAGGTGAACGGGAACGTTCATCAAACCCTGAAGACTGGAACGCAAGGATTCGATGTCCTCGCCCTTCTTGCCGATCACGATACCTGGACGAGCGCTGTAGATGGTGATCTTGGCGTTCTTGGCCGGACGCTCGATCACGATCTTGCTCACAGCTGCGTGCGCCAGCTTCTTATTAAGGAAGTCACGCACCTTAATGTCGCTGTTCAGCATCGCCGGGAAGTTCTTGCTATTGGAATACCAACGAGACAACCAGTTTTTTTGGACGCCCAGACGGAAACCAAACGGATGTATTTTCTGACCCATAATGATTCCTTTAGTTACCGACCGTCACAGTGATGTGACTGGTAGGTTTAGTAATACGCCCAGCGCGACCCTTAGCACGTGCACGGATACGCTTGAGCACGATGCCCTTGTCGACATAGATGGAAACCACCTTCAACTCGTCGATATCGGCACCTTCGTTGTGCTCGGCGTTGGCAATAGCGGACTCTACAACCTTCTTGATCACTTCCGCGCCCTTTTTCGGGGTGAAGTTCAGGATGTTGAGAGCATTGTCCACTTTCTTGCCACGGATCAAGTCAGCCACCAAACGCGCCTTCTGCGGGGACAGATGAACACCTTTCAATACTGCGGATACTTTCATCGTCATACTCCTACTTCTTGGCCTTCTTGTCGGCAGCGTGACCCTTGAACGTGCGGGTCAGCGCGAATTCGCCGAGCTTGTGGCCTACCATGTTTTCAGAAATCAGCACCGGCACATGCTGCCTGCCGTTATGCACTGCAATAGTCAGGCCAATGAAATCCGGCAGAATGGTGGAGCGACGCGACCAGGTCTTGATTGGCTTTCTGTCGCGGGAGGCAGCAGCTGCCTCCACCTTCTTGGCCAGATGACCATCAATGAATGGTCCCTTTTTGATTGAACGTGCCATATTAATTACCTCTTATTCGCCGGACGACGGCTAACGCGCATGTTGTCAGTGCGCTTGTTGCTGCGAGTACGATAACCCTTGGTTGGCAGACCCCATGGGCTGACCGGGTTCATACCGGCAGCAGTTCTGCCCTCACCACCACCATGCGGGTGATCGATCGGATTCATCACGACGCCACGTACGGTCGGACGCACGCCGCGCCAACGCATGGCACCGGCTTTACCGATGGAACGCAGCTGATGCTCTTCGTTGCCTACCTCACCGATGGTAGCCTTGCAATCGACGTGCACACGGCGAACTTCACCGGAGCGCAGACGCAATTGGGCATAGCTGCCTTCACGGGCCAACAACTGTACGGACGTACCGGCCGAACGGGCGATTTGCGCACCCTTGCCAGGCTGCAGCTCGATACAGTGGATCGTGCTACCGACCGGAATATTGCGCAGCGGCAATGCATTGCCCGGCTTGATCGGCGCATCGGAGCCGCTCACCAGTTCAGCACCGGCGGCAATGCCGCGCGGAGCGATGATGTAACGACGCTCGCCGTCAGCATAGCAAAGCAGTGCGATGTGCGCGCTACGGTTCGGATCGTACTCGATACGCTCGACCTTAGCGACGATACCGTCCTTGTTGCGACGGAAGTCGATCAGACGATAGTGCTGCTTGTGACCGCCACCTTGGTGACGGACAGTAATACGGCCGTTGTTGTTACGACCGGCGTTCTTGCTTTGCTTCTCCAGCAGCGGCGCGTGGGGCTTGCCCTTGTGCAGATCAGGTGTCACCACCTTCACTACGGCGCGCCGACCTGGGGAAGTCGGCTTGACTTTAATCAGTGCCATGATTTCTCCTATTCGCCCGCTGCAAAGTTAATTTCCTGACCGGGCTTCAGGCTCACATACGCCTTTTTCCAGTCCTTGCGACGACCCATGATACGGCCGGCGCGCTTTTGCTTGCCGCCGACATTGACGACGGTCACAGCATCCACTTCCACCTTGAACACCAACTCGACAGCCGCCTTGATTTCAGGCTTGCTGGCATCGGTACGCACCTTGAATGCGATCTGCTGATGCTTGTCGGCGATACGGGTCGCCTTCTCTGTAATTTGCGGAGCAAGGATGACTTGCAGCAAACGATCCTGCGAATTGATCAGCGCGCTCATGCCAACACCTCCTCTAACTTCTTGACGGCCGCCTTGGTAGCGACGACGTGAGGGAAACGCACCAGACTGACAGGATCAATGTACTGCGCTTCCAACACCAGCACGTTAGGCAGGTTACGGGAAGACAGATACAGGTTTTCATCGAAACCGTCGACCAGCACCAGAACATTGTCCTTATAACCCAGACCCTTGATCTTTTCGGCCAGCATCTTGGTCTTTGGCGCCTCGATACTGAACTCCTCGATCACGTTCAAGCGATCCTGACGAACCAGTTCAGACAGGATGGACTGCATACCGGCACGATAGGCCTTGCGATTCACCTTATGGCTGAAGTTCTCATCCGGGCTGTTCGGGAATGCACGACCACCTCCGCGCCAGATCGGGCTGGAGCTCATACCGGAACGGGCACGACCGGTACCCTTCTGGTTCCACGGCTTGTGGGTGGTGTGGCTGACATTACCGCGGCCAAGTTGCGCACGCGTGGCAGTTCTGGCATTGGCCATGTAGGCGACAACCACCTGATGCACCAGCGCTTCATTGAATTCGCGACCGAAGGTGACCTCGGACACGGTCAGACCACCCTTGGCAGCCTTGCCATTCTTGTCGATTAATTTAAGTTCCATTATGCACCTGCCTTCACTGCTGGACGCACAACCACATCGCCGCCCTTGGAACCCGGAACCGCACCCTTGATCAACAAGAGATTGCGCTCGGCATCAACGCGAACGACCTGCAGGTTTTGCACTGTCGTCTTGACCGAACCCAGGTGACCAGGCATACGCTTGCCCGGGAACACGCGACCCGGGTCCTGCGCCATACCGATAGAACCGGGCACATTGTGAGAACGGGAGTTACCGTGCGTCGCACGACCGGAACCGAAGTTGTGGCGCTTGATACCGCCGGCAAAACCCTTACCCAGGGAAACACCAGTCACATCGACCATCTGGCCGGGCTGGAAGATTTCAACGGTAACTTGGCCGCCTACGGAGTAGTTTGCGAGCACGTCGTCAGTAACGGAGAATTCCTTGATGCCAGAACCGGCAGCAACGCCTGCCTTGGCATAATGACCGGCCAGCGCCTTGTTCACGCGAGATGCGCGGCGCTCACCGTGAGCGACTTGCAGGCCTGTATAGCCATCGCTTTGCAGTGTCTTGATCTGCGTCACACGGTTAGGCACGACTTCCAACACCGTTACCGGAACGCTTTCGCCATCCTCGGTAAAAATGCGGGTCATACCCACCTTGCGACCAATAAGCCCTAAGCTCATGATCGATTCCTTATAATTGATTAAAAAGGCTGATTACAATTGACCAGCCCATTTGCAAGAGGCCGGATTATATCCGACCATCCACCTGATTACAACCTAAAACTGATTACAGCTTGATTTCAACATCGACGCCAGCCGGGAGATCCAGCTTCATCAAGGCATCAACCGTCTTGTCAGTCGGATCCACGATGTCCATCAGACGCTGATGGGTACGGATCTCGAACTGGTCACGGGATGTCTTGTTGACGTGCGGGGAACGCAGGATGTCGAAACGTTCGATACGGGTCGGCAACGGAACCGGGCCCTTGACCACGGCGCCGGTACGCTTGGCAGTATCCACGATCTCCAGCGCAGATTGATCGATCAGACGATAATCAAAAGCCTTCAGGCGGATACGAATTTTTTGAGCTGCCATTTTATATTTCCTTAAAAGAGCGAAACGGCAGGGTTACCCCTGCCGTCTTGGTTAGACTACTGAATATTACTCGATAATCTTTGCAACGACGCCGGCACCGACGGTACGGCCGCCTTCGCGGATAGCGAAGCGCAGACCTTCTTCCATCGCGATCGGAGCAATCAGCGTCACGGTGATGGAGACGTTGTCGCCA
>JAVEWT010000134.1:0-4722 GCA_034004425.1 Methylophilaceae bacterium | reverse complement strand
CTCAGCGCCCGCACCTTTTTGGCCGGGCTGCCCAGATAGAGAAAGCCGCTTTCCAGTATTTTGCCCTCCGGCACCAGACTACCCGCACCGAGCAACACGTTCTTCTGCACGACGACCTTGTCCATGATAATGCTACCCATGCCGATCAGGCACTCGTCCTCAATGGTGCAGCCATGCAGGATCACCTTATGACCGATGGTGACGTTATCACCGATAATCAATGGCGAACCATCCGGGTCCCAGGTCGACTTGTGGCTGACATGCAGCACGGAAAGGTCCTGTACATTACTGCCGGCGCCGATGCGGATGTGATTGACGTCGCCGCGGATGACACTGCCGGGCCAGACCGAACTGTGATCGCCCAGCACCACATCGCCTATGACCGAAGCGCTGGCGTGAACATAAACATCCGCGCCTAGTTGCGGGGCGATGCCCCTGTATTCCGAGATATTCGTATGCATAAGCCGTAGTATAATCCCGCCATGTCTGAAACATCATCCGTCGGCATCGTCAGCGCCCAAACCGCCCATTTTTCCGAGCCGCTCAAGCTCAAAAGCGGCGAAGTGCTGCCTGCCTACGACCTGACCTACGAAACCTACGGCACGCTCAACGCGGACAGATCCAATGCCGTCATGATCTGCCACGCGCTTTCCGGCAACCATCACGTCGCCGGCAAGTACGCCGAAACCGACAAATATCCGGGCTGGTGGGACAACCTGATCGGCCCCGGCCGGCCGCTGGACACCAACAAATTCTTCGTCATCGGCCTCAACAACCTGGGCGGCTGTCACGGCAGCAGCGGGCCTGCCAGCATCAACCCGGCGACCGGCAAGCCGTGGGGCGCCGATTTTCCGGTGGTCACGGTCGAGGACTGGGTTACCTCGCAAGCGAGGCTGGCCGACCATCTCGGTATCGACCAACTGGCCGCCGTCATCGGCGGCAGCCTCGGCGGCATGCAGGCCCTGCAATGGACCATGAGCTATCCGGACCGCGTGCGTCATGCTCTGGTCATCGCTTCCGCACCCAACCTGACGGCACAGAACATGGCATTCAACGAGGTCGCGCGTCAGGCCATCATGACCGACCCCGAGTTTTACGACGGTCACTATTACGAACACAATACCGTGCCGCGTCGCGGCCTGCGTATCGCCCGCATGTTGGGCCACATCACCTATCTGTCCGATGACGCCATGGGCGCCAAGTTCGGCCGCAAACTGCGCGACGGCGCCATCAAATACGGCTTCGGCGTGGAATTCGAGATGGAGTCCTACCTACGCTATCAAGGCGACAAGTTCGCCGAGGCGTTCGACGCCAACACTTATCTGCGCATGACCCGCGCACTCGATTATTTCGACCCGGCCGCCGAGCACGGCGGCGACCTCTCCGCCGCCCTGGCAGGCGTCAAGGCCGACTTCCTCGTGGTGTCCTTCACCAGCGACTGGCGTTTCTCGCCGGCGCGCTCACGCGAGATCATGAAGGCGCTGCTGGATAACGAATGCGCCGTCAGTTATGCAGAAGTGACGGCCGCCCACGGCCACGACGCCTTCCTGATGCCGGACCCGCACTACCACGACATCCTGCGCAGCTATCTGCAGAACATACGGACCGGGGGGCAGGCATGAACGTCACGCAAGATATTGATAAAATCGCAGAATATCGTCAGGATTTTGCAATAATCGCAAATTGGTTGAAGTTCGGCTGCAAGGCGCTCGACCTTGGCTGCGGCGATGGCGAACTGCTGCATTTTCTGCAGAACTCGATGGAAGTGCGAGGCTACGGCGTGGAAAAAGACGACGCCAACTGGCTGCGCTGCCTGCAGAACGGCATCAACGTCATCCAGATGGACCTGGAGGCGGGTTTGTCAGGCTTCGAGGCGCAATCCTTCGATGTCGTCATCCTGTCGCAGACCCTGCAAGCCATGCACAACACCGAGAACATCGTGCAGGAGATGTTGCGCGTCGGCCGCGAAGCCATCGTCACATTCCCCAATTTCGGCTACTGGCGCAACCGCCTGCAGTTGATCGGCGGACAGATGCCGGTATCACGCGACATCCCTTACCAGTGGTATGACACGCCGAACGTGCACCTGTGCACGATCAAGGATTTCGACCAGTTCTGCGAAAATCACAACATTCACGTGAAAGAGCGTCTGGTGCTGACCTACGGCCAGCGCATCCAGTTCATGCCAAATCTGCGCGGCAGTCTCGCCATGTACCGTCTCGGCCGCAAGTAGCAGGCCTCGCATTTCCGCCCTTCAGAACAGACGATAAAGCGCCAGCAACCCGAAACCGGCAATCAAGAGGCCGCTCAGCCGCCTGAACCACAGGTGCTGCAGCAGCTTCTTGAGTCTCACCGCCGCCATACCCATCGCCAGCAGCGTCGGCAGCGTACCCAGGCCGAAAGCCAGCATCAGCAGACCGCCTTGAACCGGACTGCCGGTCGCGACCGCCGCCACCAGCACGCTGTAGACGAGACCGCAGGGCAACCAGCCCCACAACACCCCGAGCATCAAGGACTGCGGCAACGTCCTGACCGGTAGCAGGCGCTTCGAGTAGGGCTGCAGATGCTGCCACAGCCTGCCGCCCAGCGCCTCCAGCCGCGTCAGCACACGCCAGATACCGGCCAGATAGAACCCAAGCAGTACCAGCATCAGGCTTGCCAGGGCATAAAGCACCTTTTCGACCGGCAGCACATGGTCGAGAAAAAAACTGCTCGCACCGACGGCACCGGCGATGCCGCCGGCCACGCCATAACTGCCGATGCGGCCGAGGTTGTAAGCCAGCACGAACGGCAGTTTCGGCTTGCTGCCGGGCAGTGTCATGGTGACGGCGCCGACGATGCCGCCACACATGCCGACGCAATGTCCGCCGCCGAGGAGACCGGCAAGCAGGGCAGCGGCCAGCGAGAACTCAAGCACGGCCCATGGCCTCGATACTGCGCCGCATAATGAACAGCAGCAGCAATCCCGGCAGCGCCATCAGAAAGGTGAAGCCGAAGAACGTGGTCCAGCCGATGGCCTCGACCATATAGCCGGAAGCGGGACCGACATAGACGCGGCCGACGGCTGCCAGCGCCGAGAGCAGCGCGAACTGGCTGGCGGTGAATCGCTTGTCGCACATCGCCATCAGCAGGGCGACAAACGCGGCGGTCCCCATGCCGCCGGCCAGGTTCTCGAACCCGACGGCCAACACCATGACGGCATAATCCTTGCCGACCGATGCCAGCCACATGAAGGTGAGATTGGAGATCGCCTGCAGCACGCCGAACACCAGCAGCGAGCGGAACAGACCAAGACGCGCCATCAGCACGCCGCCGAACACCACTCCGACCAGTGTCGCTGCCAGCCCCATGCCCTTGTTAATGGCGCCGACCTCGGTCGCAGTGAACTCGACGCCGCGAATCAGGAAGGCAGTCGTCAGCGAGCCGGCGAAAGCGTCGCCCAATTTGTACAGCACGATCAGCAGCAATAGCGCCCAGGCACCGTGACGCGCAAAAAACTCCCGCAAAGGTTCGACCACGGCCTCGGCCAGGGTTTTGGGCGGCGTCACCTGCACTTCCGGTTCCGGGCCGAACAGCGTGGCACCGATCGCGGCGATCATCAGCGCAGCCATCAGCCAGTAGGTGTTCTGCCAGCCGATCTGGTCGGACAGGATCAATGCCAGCGCCCCCGACACCAGCATGGCCAACCGGTAACCCAGCACCGAGACCGCCGCGCCGATACCGCGCTCCTGCGGCCGCAGCACATCGGCGCGGTAGGCGTCGAACACCACATCCTGCGATGCGGAGATGAAAGCCACCATCAAGGCCAGTGCTGCCAGCGCCCAAGGCATCGTGGCGGGATCGAGCGCGCCCATGACGGCGATGCACGCCCCCAGCAGCATCTGCATGGCGGCGATCCAGCCACGCCGGCGTCCGAGGAAGGGCGGCACATAACGGTCCATGAACGGCGCCCAGAGAAATTTCCAGGTATAGGGAATGCCGACCAGCGTGAAGATGCCGATGGTCGCCAGATCGACGCCAGACACCGTCATCCAGGCCTGCAGCGTGCCTCCGGTCAGGGCCAGCGGCAGGCCGGAAGAGAACCCCAACAGGCAGACCACGGCGACGCGGCGACTACGAAATATTTCCAGATAGGCATTCATCGAATTGTTCTTTTGCATGAGGTTCGTCGGGACGGCATCCCGCTGCCGAAAGCAGCCTACCGGCAGCAAGCGTCGCTTCGCCGGCGCGGAAATTTGTCCGCCGCCAAGGCGAGGATAGTTTAAGGGATACGCGTCGATTTCAAAGTATTAAATCGAACATCGTCAGGCGCGCGTTACGGAAAACCGATGGTTTATTTGGAATATCTGAGTTAGATTTACGCACATCGCACTCACGGATCACCGACATGCAGACGATCGATATCAAAGCCCTGGATAGTCAAAGTTTCGAAGTCCGGATCGACGGCAAACACAGCACCGTCCACATCGTCACAGTGCGTCCGGAATATGCCGCAAAGCTGCTGAGCGGTGGCACCACGACCGAAATGCTGGTGAAAAAATCCTTCGAATTCCTGCTCGCCCGCGAATCCAACAGCAGCATCCTGCGCAGCTTCGACCTCGCAGTCATCGCCCGCTACTTTCCGGAATACGAACGCGAGATTAACACCCTGCTTGGATAAGCATCGACATTCAATCAGACGACAGAATCGCGACTGCCTCAGCGTCACGCAAGCCTTCAGAG
>JAVEWT010000133.1:0-4735 GCA_034004425.1 Methylophilaceae bacterium | reverse complement strand
CGATACACAATCATTCCGCATATGCACTGATAGAGCGCGAAAAACGGAACACAAATTAAACCGTGTTCAGGTGGAGGCTAACTTCGGCACAAGCCGAAGTTAAGTGTAGCGGCCGAAGCCAAAATTTCGAGAGTATTCACAACCACTCAGCTTACGCGCTCATCGAACGTAACAAGCTCGCAGAGAAATAATCTTCTCTCTCGAAATTTCAGTGGGGGCTAATGCACGTAGTGCGTCATGCCGAAGCTAGAACTTCGAGTCGATTCACAACCATTCCGCATATGCTCTGATTGAGCGCGACAAGCGCAAAGCTGCCTGAAACCTTCAGTACTTCTTGATCAACGTGAGGGCAATGCCCTCACGTTTCATTTCCAGCCGGTTGAGCGCGCTCATGCCGAGCAGAATCACGGCAGGTGAGCTGCCTTCGAGCACCATGCCCTCGACCTGGTGCAACACCACACTCCCAATCTTGAGCGTATTGATGTCCACACGATAGGCCGTTACGACGCCATTAGCCGTATGTACCGGCACACGTTCACCCCGCAGGAAATCGATGCCGGCCTTCTTCGCATCGCCGCTGTTCATGGCAATCGAGGTCGCGCCGGTATCGACGATGAACTTGAACGGCACGCCATTGATCAGGCCATCGGCGATATGATGACCGGCGGCGTTAGCATAGAGCGTCACGCTGGCCGGACCAGACTCGCGCGAGCCGACCGACACCGCCTGCCCCATGGTCACTTCACGGCGTTTGCCTTCGATCTCGAGCACGGCCCTCCCGCTGTCGGCCGCAAGCAATTTCACGCCTTCCGCAGTCGTCTGCCCGACCGAAACGGTCTGCGGCTTGCCGTTATTGATTACCAGCACCGCTTTACCGCTGAAAAGACCCGCAACATTGACCTGCGTATCGGCCAGGGCCGGCCCCGGTAACAAAAAAAACTGAATGGCCAGACAAATATTCAGAGGTCGCTTGAAATGACGCATGCGTTTCGATCCGAGGTTTGTTCTAGCGCCCAGCATGGACATTTTTCAGCCAGAACGCAACCACCACGAAGCCGATGAGGGGATAGAGCGCAGTCAGCACAAATGTCGTTTCACCGCCCAGATACTGCAGTGCATAACCGCCCGAAATGCCGCCGATGGTGCCGCCCAGGCCGTAGCCCACGCTGCTGTAGATCGCCTGCCCCTTGGCCTGATGGCGCCCCTTGAAATACTGATGCACGATCGCGACAGACGCCACATGGAAACTGCCGAAGGTCGCCGCGTGCAGGGTCTGCGCCAGCAACAGCAGGAACAGCGAGGAAGTACACAGGCCGATCATGGCGAAACGCAATACCGCCAGCATGAGGCTCATAAGCAAAATCTGCTTGAGACTGAATCGGGCAGTGAGCCTCGGCATGACGACGAACATGAGTATCTCGCAGACGACGCCGACGGCCCATAGCATGCCGATCAGGGTCTTGCTGTAACCGCGCTCCTCCAGAAACAGCGAAAAGAAACTGTAATAGACGCTGTGCGCGCTGACCATCAGGCAGCTGCCGATCAGCAGCGACAACACCTCGGGACGCGCGATGATCTTCCATACCGGCAGATGATCGGTGTGATGCGGGGCCACGAATGGCTCCGGAATCTTGAAACTGAGCAGGAAAAGCGCGGCCTGTATCATCAGCAGACACCAGAGCAGACTCTCGATTTCGGCGTAATCCAGCAGCACGCCCAGGCCAAGAACAGCGACGATGAAACCGATCGAACCCCAGACACGGATGCGACCGTAGGGCTGGTTGGCTGGTTCGATATGCGCCATGGTGACCGCTTCCGCCAGCGGCAGGGTTGAGCTGGTGAAGATGCTGAGCGCTGCCATGACAAAGAACAGCCAGACGAAACTGGTGCCGAAGAACACGCCGGTAAAGCCGAGCAGGCCCAGCAGGGCAGTCAACTTGATCCAGACGACACGGCGATTGGTTCTGTCCGCCAGCCAGCCCCAGAAGCTCGGTGAAAAAATCCGGCTGAGCTGGAACAGGGAGAGCAGAATGCCGATCTCGACTGCAGAGAAATCGACCGATTTCAGATAGAGCGCCCAGTACGGTACGAACGCACCGACGAACATGTAATAGGTGAAATAAAAACTGGAAAGCCGCCAATACGGAAATCTTTGCATATCGGCGGCTTTAGGGGTGATGCCTGCGAACGTCGGTGCGTCCCGGTTCAGATCCTGGGAGTATTACAAACCACATCGGCACACTGGGCGCGGTGACGCAATGCATGGTCGATCAGCACCAGAGCCAGCATCGCTTCGGCAATCGGCGTCGCCCGCACACCTACACAAGGGTCATGGCGTCCGGTGGTCTGCATATTGACCGCATCTCCCGACTTGTCGATGGAGCGGCGCTCCTGCGGAATGCTGGAAGTCGGCTTCAGCGCCAGATGCACCTCGATCTCCTGGCCGGTCGAGATACCGCCAAGTATGCCGCCGGCGTGATTGGTGACAAAACCTTCGGGCGTCATTTCATCGCTGTGCACTGAACCGCGCTGGGCGACGCTGGCGAAACCGTCCCCGATCTCCACCCCCTTGACCGCATTGATGCTCATCATGGCATAGGCGATCTCGGCATCCAGCCGATCGTAAACCGGCTCGCCCCAACCGACCGGCACACCGCGCGCCACCACCGATATGCGGGCACCAACCGAATCACGTGCATTGCGGATGTCATCGAGATAGGCTTCCAGCTCGGGAACGATGTCGCGATTCGGCGCGAAGAAGGCGTTCTCATCGACTGCGTCCCAACTCTGGAAAGGGATGGCGATCTCGCCCAACTGGCTCATGTAGCCGCGGATCTCCACGCCGTAGCGCTGTTTCAGCCACTTCTTGGCGATAGCGCCGGCGGCGACGCGCACGGCAGTTTCGCGCGCGCTCGAGCGCCCGCCGCCGCGATAATCGCGAATGCCATATTTCTGCCAGTAGGTGTAATCGGCATGTCCCGGACGGAAGGTTTCGGCGATCTTGCCGTAATCCTGGCTACGCTGGTCCTGATTGCGGATCAGAAAGCCGATGGGCGCCCCCGTAGTCCGGCCCTCGAACACGCCGGACAGAATCTCGACGGTATCCGGTTCCTTGCGCTGGGTCACATGTCGGGAAGTACCGGGTTTGCGGCGATCCAATTCAGCCTGCAAATCAGCTTCGCTCAGTTCCAGCCCCGGCGGGCAGCCGTCGACGATGCCGCCGATGCCCGGCCCATGGGATTCGCCGAACGAGGTCAAAGTAAACAGTGTGCCTATGGTGTTACCGGACATGAATGGGGTCTTTTTTCATGGTTGTGGATGGCATGGATTTTAGCATAAGCCTGCCGCAGACCTGCCATCCGCCAACCCATCATCTGCGCTTGGTCGCGGACTCAATCGACATCGTGAAAAACAGCCGCAACTCAAGGCCGCAAGCCCTGAATCCAGCGGCCATAGATCCTGTCGGCCAGGGCATTCAGCTTGTTGATCCGTTGCGGCAAATCGCGCTGCATCTCATCGGCGCTCTGAACCGCAGCATTGCCTGTTTCCGAGGCCAGCTCCTGCAAACCGGCCGCACACCAGTCCCTGACCATGTCCGCGGTCATTTCCACATGGCACTGCAAGACCAGATGCTTGCCCAGCGCGTAAGCCTGATGACGGCAATGGCTGCTGACAAGGAGAAGCTTCGCCCCTGCCGGCAAGGCAAAGGTTTCACCGTGCCAGTGAAACACTTCAAAACCGGTAGCGGAACCGAACCAGTCGGCGGACTCCGCCCCCTGTATCACCTGCACCTCCCCCCAACCGATTTCCTTGACCGGATTCCTGCTCACTTCGGCTCCGAGGGCCTTGCTGATCAGCTGACCGCCGAGACAGTGCCCGAGCAGCGGAATATCGCTCTGGTCGGCATCCCGAATCAAACCAAGCAGCGGAGATATCCACGGCAGAGCGTCATTGACGCTCATGGGGCCGCCCATCAACACCATACCGCTATAGGCCTGCATGTTCTGCGGCAGAGCGTCGCCCGCATCGATGCGGATCAGTTGCCAGGGAACCCCCTGGTCGGTCAGAAAGGTACCCAGGTATCCGGGGCCTTCAATACGCGCATGTCGGAATATCGCGACCGGTTTCATCTCGCCCCCTGTTCAAGTTTTTTCCAAGCGCCGGGCGGCAAGCCGTCCAGCGTGTGCGAACCGATGGCATAGCGGATCAGGCGCAAGGTCGGGAAACCGACCTTGGCCGTCATGCGCCTGACCTGCCGGTTCTTGCCCTCGGCAATTCTGATTTCCAGCCAGGTGGTCGGAATGGCCTTGCGCTCGCGTATCGGCGGCACCCGCGGCCACAGTCCTGCAGGCTCCGACAGCAATCGCACTTTCGCCGGTTGCGTGACAAAATCGCCGAGATCGACACCGGCACCGAGTCGCTGCAAAGCCTGCGCGTCCGGAACCCCCTCCACCTGCACCCAGTAGGTCTTCAATTCTTTGTGCCTGGGATGTGACAGACGGTGCTGCAAGGCCCCATCATCGGTTAAAATAAGCAGACCTTCACTGTCCGTATCCAGTCGCCCTGCCGCGTAAACATCGGCAACCGAAATATAATCCTTTAGCGTGGGATGTTTTTCATGCGCTCGGAACTGGCAAACGACACCATACGGCTTGTTAAACAGAATCAGCATTTTCGGGATGAATCCATGACCTCAAAAATCAAAGTGCCTGCGCAAGGCGAAAAGATCAGCATC
>JAVEWT010000132.1:0-4797 GCA_034004425.1 Methylophilaceae bacterium | reverse complement strand
CTTGCTGGAGATCCTCAACCGCAAGCCGCAGACGCTGGACGAAATGGCCGGCATCAGCGGAGTCGGCCAGGCCAAACTGCTGCGCTACGGCGATGCTTTTCTGGAAGTGCTGGAAGGCTGACGCCGGGCAAAAAAACCGCCAGGCAAGCTGGCGGTAGTCGGGATGGTACAACCTTCAACAGCAGTTAAAACATGACGGTCAAAGTCGTATTGATGGAACGCCCCATGCCGGGAACGGCAGTGCCATAAAGCACGCCAGTACCCATGGTCGCACCCTGCCCCAGGTAGGATCCGCCGAGCGGATCGTCGTAATCCTTGTCCAGCAGGTTCTCGAAACCGACATCCAGACGCGCATGTTTCCACTCATAACTGCTGTAGAAATTGAGCAGGCCGTAACCGGAAGTCTCCAGCTCCTTGCGCACATCCTGCACGCGGTTCTTGGCATCGACCAGCTTCAGTTCCAGCGTATTGCTCCACTGGCCGAAGCGATGATCCAGCGCCAGCTTCATGTTGAGCGGCATGATGTGGTAGAGATCGTCGCCGGAAGAGAGGTTTCTGCCGCGGGTGTAGCTGACCAGACCCTTGGCCTGCAGGGTGCCGAAGCGGCTGCCCTTGATCAGCGCCAGCTTGCCGGACATGTCCACACCATAGATGCGGGCGCGCTGGTTATCCAGACTGAGATTGAGGAAACCGTCGGTGCGCGCGGCGCAGACCTTGCCGACCTCGGCGCAGGTAACGGCGTCGATGTAGTCGTTGATATAGGTATAGTAAGGCGTCAGCTTGAGGCTCCAGCTTTCCTGCGCCGCATCGTGCCAGTTGCCGGAAACGCTGACGGTGTGCGCCACTTCCGGGTCGAGGTCGAGGTTGCCGACATAGCCGTTACCGTCGCCATACCAGTTGTTCATGTTCATGACCATGCTGTTGCTGTTCGACCAGGTGTAGCGTTCATACAGATTGGGCGAACGGCTCTTCATGGCATAACCCGCCTCGTAGGCCTGGGTGGCATCCGGTGTGAAACGCGCCAGCGCGGTCAGGTCGAGATTCTGGTCAGTCTCGCTGCGGTCTGCCGCATTGAAGGCACCGGGGATACTGGCCGGATCGGTCGGGTCGCCGTAGCCCATCATGCCGCCCATGGTGTTGTAGCCTTCCACCCGGCCGGCGTCGGTCTTGACGGTCTCATGGCGCAGGCCGAGCTGCGATGTCCATTGCGGGTTCCAGCGCGCTTCCCACTCACCGAAGACGGCATAGCGGTCGCGCTCGCCATTGTTGATATTGAGGAAAGTGCCGGGGCCCATCATCATGCCGGAGCCTGATGCAGGCCAGTAGTCATCCAGCCGATAGCGCTGGTATTCGGTGCCGACGCGCAGGATGTCGCGCTCGGAGAGAACGATGTCGCCCTGCAGTTTGAGGCCGGTGTTCTTGCCTTCCGTTTCCATCGGCATGCCGGGCGCATCCATGTACCAGAACTGCTTGTCGTCGCCGAAATTCATGCTATGGCGCGTACGCTCATGGTAGGCGCTGGCGTGGAAGGTCCCCCAATCGTAATCGCCGGTATAGCGCAGGTTGAAGCTCTCACTGTCGTTATCGGTCATGTCCATGCGCTGATTGGGAAAGTTCTGGTACGGGATGTTCTGCACCGCGACTTTCAACTCGAGCAGGTGGTTGTCATGGCGCAAGCCGATGTCCAGCGCGTGGTTCTCTGTCTTGTAGGCGGTGGAGCCGACTTCGTCGCCAGCCAGCCAGCCGCGATCCTGCGCGGCGGCGCCGGCCGGTTTGAAACTGCTACCGGCCTTGTAGTTGTTGGCTTCAGCGGTGGCGCCGGTATAACGCACGGAGAGGATGTCGCTGGCGATGGTGGCGGAGAGATTGATGCCGCGCGCATCGTTGTTGCTGCGGTAAAACGTCGAGGCCTTGCCTTTCATCAGCAGCTCATCGGCAGATGCAGCGAACTCCGGCGCGGCCGAATCGACGGCGATGGTGCCGGCAATGCTGTCGCCGCCCATGCTGACCGGCGTGATACCGGCGAACACCTTAATCTTGTCGACGTTGGCGGGATCGATGTAGGAAAGCGGCGAGTTCATGTGGTTGGCACAGGCCGAGATCAGGTCCATGCCGTCGACCTTGATGCGGATGCGGTCATCGGCCAGGCCGTGGATGGATGGCAGGCTGGAAACGCCGCCGGCGCGATATAAGCTGATGCCCGGCTGCCCATCCAGCAGCGAGGCGGTGTCGCTGGTATTGGCGCGCAGGCGCTGCAGGTCTTCCTGCGATGGGCTGGAGTCGGTCAGCGTCGGCAGCGGCTGCAGTTGCTCCTCGAGCACGGAAACTTCAGGGGTGTGGATGGGATGCTCGGCGAATGCGACAGGGACAGAGGCAAAACAACCGGCGACGACAAGGGCGACTTTCTTCAACTTCACTTTCCATACTCCAGCGTGGCAAATGCTCTGGATTATAGGAAGCCGGAGCATTTCGAGGAATGTGACATGTTGTCGCAGGCGGCTATCTCAGTCTGCCCACTGGACTTGCGGCAGCAACATATCCCGCCACGGCTCGCGCCCGGCCCGCAGTATATCGCGCACGCCCCAAGGCACGATGACCAGAATGGCCAAGCCCCAGACCGCCAGCCACATGGCCAGATGACTGCCGAGCAGATGGCTCAACTGCTCGGTGAAATTGAGTACCGCCACCAGCGAGCCGACCAGACCGTAAAAACGGTAGCCGGCCGGCTTCAGGTAATCCGCGATGCGCGGATTGGGGTGATGGATGAGCGAAGCGTAAACGAAAATCGAAGCCGCGATCCACAGCATGAGCAGCGGCGGCACCAGCACGGCGACGATACAGGCGATATTGAAGATTCTGGCGCTCAGCTTCTGCTGACTGGCACTGATGAGATGGTCGGTCACGGCAAACTCCGTCTTGCTTTGAATTTGCTACCGATTCTATGAAGTTTTCTGCCGGATAAAAATGTGACACGTTGCCGCAGGGCAATCGCTTGCAACGCTGACCGGTAGAAGTCCGTTGCCGGGCCGGTCCCAGGAATCGAATCTAGCGCATCCGATCGAGCGGGATCCGGCCGATCTCGATGCCGAACGCCGGCTCCGGACGGGTCCACGCCAGATAGAGATGATCGCCTTCGCTGACCATTTGCGGCACACCGGAATCCCGGCCGCCGCTCAGGCTACCGAGCGTAGAGACCTCACCGGCCTGTCCCTGACGGTCGATGATGCGCGCAACCAGTCGAGAAGTCTTGCCGTCCGGGTTCGTCATCCAGGAGACCAGCGCGCGTTCTTCATCCAGCCACAAGGCGTCGATGCGCCCCAAGGGCAATTGATCATCGAGATCGACCGGCGTCGAAAACACCCGCCCGCCGTCGTGCGAGATCGCGGCGCGCACCCGTGGCCGCTCGCCCTCTGCCGTGAACCACGCCGCCAGCACATTGCTGGCGCGCGCGGCCAGCGCAGGGCCGTTGACCGGGCAACCGGCGATCTTCCAGCCTTCGCCCCCCAGAGGTTGCGATTCAGCCCAAACGCCATCGACCATACGGGCGACACGGTTATCGCGGATCTCGTCATCGGTGCGGCCGCGCCATGCGGCCAGCGTACCGTCCGGCACCGCCGCGACCGCTGTCCAGCAGCAGGTGCAAGTGTTGCCGTCGACCACCTGCTCCGGTTCCATGGAACCGTCAGCCAGCACGCGGGTATACATCAGGGCAAAGTTGCCGGCATGGCCGGCATGGTGCGCCTCGTGGCCGGCCTGCGCCGGCAGGCTGACGTAATCGCGGCCATCGAGCCAGATGATGCCGGCTGCGCCGCGATCGGGAAAGATGCTGACGAAACCGTGCTCGGCAGCCTTACCGTCGCGATGCGGGCTGCCAATCGGGCGCCAGCTCATGCCCGCATCGTTGGAGATGGCGAGCGCAATATCGTAATCATAGGTGCCCCCGCCCGGCTGCTTGACCAGCCAGTGTGCGAGCCAGAAGGCATCGTCGACTGCCACCACCGAGGGAAAATCGGACCAGTTGACGAACCAGCCCTGCCCTTGCGTTACAACACCGTCGCGTTGCCATTGTCCATCCCTGAGCAAGGCATATTTCAACACATGCTGGTCACCGGCAGGCTCGACCCAGCTCATGATGGCCCCGCCTCCCGGCATCGCCGACAACCTCGGCACGCGCGCTGCGCTACCGGCAGGTGTTTGCATTTGCTCGAGCCGGATGGCAGGCCGATCCGCATTCAGGTTCGCCGCTATCAACAGTATTGCCGACAGCGCCGCCAACAAAAGCAAACTCAAGCGCCAGGGGAATCTCGACATGCTACCCGCCTTATAAAATACGACCTTGTGCAATGATCCTGAAGAACATAGTTAGCCACAGAGAACACAGAGCTCACAGAGACAAAGCGGATTGAGGTTGTTGGGGGAATCACCTGAGTAGGTAGAAACCATGATTCCGGTAACCTCCTGTTTTTTCTCTGTGAACTCTGTGGCTGAAATGACGACACTCAGGAAGATGCTCAGAAATTTACCATCATCCGCGCATAAGCGGTCAGCGGATCGCCCCGATAGACGGAGAAATCGTTGTTGCCTGTGTAGTATTCCTTGTCCAGCAGGTTCTGCACGAACAGCTCGGCCTTCAAGCGCGGGTCGATCTGCCACGCCAGGGAGGCATCCACCGTGGTGTATGAAGGCAGTTTGTAGGTATTGGAAATGGTGCCGTAACGCTCGCCGACATGGTTGACGCCGAGGCCGACATGCACGCTGGGCAGCAAGCGGTAGCGCGTCCACAGATTGGCCTGCAGG
>JAVEWT010000131.1:0-4855 GCA_034004425.1 Methylophilaceae bacterium | reverse complement strand
TCAGCAGGCCCTTGACAGTGGAAGCAAAAGCGTAAGGATCGCCGGCGCTGCTGGAGAAAACGGCGAAATCGGTGCCGGAAAGCCGGGCAGCCAGGGTGTTGCTGTCTTTTTCGGCAAAGTCTTGCAATGCTTGACCCATGCGGTGTAGCAGGGCGTTGGTTTCATCGTGCCCGAGCGTCTTGTCGATGCGGCTGAGGTCGTCGAGGTGTGCGATGACCAGCAGGCCCTGATTGAAGTCTTCTTCCTCACTGGTCATTGCACCGACGCGGTTGAAGAAGTAAGTGCGGTTCATCAAGCCGGTCGTGCTGTCGTAGTTGGCTTCCAGTCGCAGCTTCTCCAGCCGGCCTGATTCCGCGGTCAGCATGTTGCGGACACGTTCGGTTAGCTGGTTCATGGTTTGCACCAGCAACTTGAACTCGCGTGTTTTAGGCACGCTGGAGCTGATGAATCGTTTTTCGCCGATGGCTTCTGCCTGCTTGACGACGTCATGCAGCGGGCGCAACAGCCGCTTGAGCAGCAGAGTGCCGAGGGCGGCGCCAAGCAGGCCGATCAGCAGGCTGATGGCGAACATGCGCTGGCTGGTTTCCCATAGACCTTCATAGGCGATGCTCGTGTCGCTTTCGATGCGCAAGCGGCCGAATTGTGACCAGCCATCCTGTATCTGGGCATAGGCCGGGTGAATCTCGATTTTCAGCAAGTTGACAAACCACGCCGGCGCGCTGACCTTGCCGTTTTCCTTGCTGCGTTCCAGCAACACATTGCCGTTGGGGTCGGACAGCCGGATCAAATGGTAGTGGCCGGTATCAAACTGTGCGGCGATCAGCAGTTCCAGATTGACGATGTCCTTTTCCATCTGTGACATGCTGAGCGCCAGCGAGGTGGCGCTATCCATGTTCTTTTCGTTGATCTGCTCTATGATGTAGTCGCGACTGGAGGTCACCATGGTCGCCAGGCTGGCGGCGAAGACCAGCACGACCAATACGATAGTCGCGATCCAAAGCTGTTTGATTAATGACATATCCCAACCCTCGTTTTATTTACTCTATACCTTCGTTTCTGGCGCGCTCAAGCAAATCCCGCCAGCGTGACAAATGGGTAGACGAGTCGCCTCTGGAACTGCTGGAACCCGCTACCCACAACCCGTTACTATTGAAACCGAATATCGGTTTCAGATCCGGCCTTCTGGAGGCCACCCGGATATCGCCAATCAGATTGTCCAGAATCAACGGCTCGGCATCCGGTGTTTCGTAATAGCTAAGCACCATGTGTGCCTGAAAGATGCGGCTGTTCGGACCGCCGATCTGCGCACGGACATAGGTCAGCCGCAATTTGTCGTTGGAAACGTCCAGTTCGCGCAGAAACAGGTACTTGGCGATGCTGAAATCCTCGCAGTCGCCGGCCTCGCGTCCGAGCGATTCGAGCGGAGTCGCCCAGTAATCGGATTTGCCCCAGATGTCGATATCGTTGCCGAAGGTGCGGATGCGCTGGTTGACGAAAAGGTTGATGCGCTTCACCTTTTCCAACTCGTCAGCAGTTTGCAGGTTTCCCAACAGGGTTCTGAGATCGCGGATGTTCTGCTCGGCGCGGTTGCCGTACTGGCTGGCTGCCAAACCCAGCATGCGGTTGAAATCGATGGCGGCGTTGAGGTTGCCCGGTAACAGGGCAAGCAGGCATGCGGACAGTGCGAGGCGGCTGCAGACAAGGCTGCGAAGACGCTGTAATGTTGTTTTTATCCACCCATTGATCATGCTGAATCGTGTCTCACCAGAAGGGATGGTTTGTGTCGCATGGCATGAGAGTTGCGCTATTCGATATCAGGAAATTTGCGGATAAGCCTTGAAATTCAAAGGTAATCCTGTTAATTTCTACCCTAACTATATGAATAAATGAAAATTAACCAGGCTAAAAGTAGCCTTAAGGTCAACTCCTTACAATGAAACAGACAAATAACAAGCACACAAACTGTCGAAATTTCATCATATCTGCCATGCTGGCAGCGCTCAGTCTGCCCGCCACAGTCAGCGCCGATACACTGCCTACTTTACAGCAAATCATCGAAAAGACGGTGACTTCCAACCCGGAAGTGCAGGCCAGATATCACAACTTTACCGCGGCTGAACATGAGACCCTGGTGACCCGCGGTCGCCTGCTGCCGCAACTGGACCTGACTTCCAGCTATCGCGATCAGGAAAAGATGGTGCCGGACCCCGGCAGTACCGGCATCCCGGAAAACCGCACTGCGCTGGTATTACGTCAGTTGCTGTTTGATGGCTTCATCACGTCCAATGAGATGAATCGCCTGAGCCATGCCTCGCGTGTGCGATTCTACGAGCTGCAAAGCACCATGCAGAAAGTGGCGCTGGAGGCGACACAAGCTTATCTCGATATCCAGCGTTATCGCCAGTTGTCTGATTACGCCAAGGATAATTACGTTACCCACAAACAGTTCTATGACCGCATCGAGGAACGCGTGCTGGCCGGCGTCGGTCGCCGCGTCGACCTGGAGCAGGCCAGCGGCCGTCTGGCGCTGGCGGAGGCCAATCTGCTGACCGAGCTGACCAATCTGCACGATGCCACGGCCAATTATCAGCGACTGGTCGGCGAGCTGCCGCCGGACACCTTGCCTGAGATCGACATCGCGGCGCTCGGCGTTTCACCTTCGGCGGTGGAAGCGCTGGACCTTGCCTACAAACAGAATCCGGATCTGCTGGCAGCGATCGAAAACATCGTGGCGACCGAGAATGAGGTCAAGAGCAAGCGCGGCAGTTACATGCCGAGGCTCGACCTGCAAGCGACCAAAGTGCTGGACACCAGTTCTGATGGCAGAAACAGCGCCCAGGCTGCCGATGTGCTGGAGTTGACGCTTAATTTCAACCTGTTCAACGGCCTGTCCGACCGCGCCGCCATCGATCAGGCGGCGCAGAAACTCATCAGCACGCACGATCTGCGCGACAAGGCCTGTATCGATACGCGACAAACTGTCGCCATCGCCTACAACGATATCGAACGCCTGCGCGAGCAATTGGTTTATCGCGACCAGCATCAGTTGTCGATCGAAAAGGCGCGCGAGGCTTATCGCCGCCAGTTCGATATCGGCCAGCGCACCTTGCTCGACTTGCTGGATACCGAAAACGAATATTTTCAGGCAAGGCGCGCCTATACCAATACCGAGTACGACATGAAGGGCGCGTTCGCACGTACTTTTGCCGGGCAAGGCGAACTATTGAACAAGCTGGGCGTAGTGCGTGCCGGCTTGCCGGACTACGGCCGCGCCGAATATTTCGATCGGCAGAATGTCTGCCAGTCCGTGGCGCCATCCATGCCTAAGGTAGACAAGAAGGAATTGCTGGAAAAAGCCAAGCCCTTGAGCGACACGTTGAAGCCGCCGGCGCTGGAAGTACCGCCACAGAAGATACCACCCTTGAGTCAGGAGTCCGCCGTGCATGCCCGTGTCGAGGGATGGGGCAAGGCATGGCATGGGAAAGCCGGAATCTGGATGCCTACCTCAGCTATTACGCGGAGAAATTCGCGCCTTCCTATGGCATGAGCAAGGCGGAATGGCTCAAGCAGCGCACATACCGAATCAAGACGCCGGAGCGGATCAAGCTGGCGCTGAAAAATATCAAGGTCAGCATCGATGGCAACAAAGCCGTTGCCAACGTCGAGATGCCGTCCAGGGCATTGGCCGATTTCGGCCAGGAATACGACAATTCGCTCGGTTACCGCGATGAAGTGCGCAAGGAGCTGGAATTTGAGCTGATCGAAGGTAGCTGGCAAATCGTACGTGAATCCGTGGTCGATTGCGTCAACGGCCCTTGCCAGTGGCAAATCAGGAAGATCGGCGATGCGGTCATCGCTAAACCTGCTGCCAATGACGTATCGAGCGCCGTGAATCTCTGGAAGCAAGCCTGGGAACAGCGAGATTACGATGCCTACGCCGCGCGTTACGCCGCAGCTTTTGCACCGCAGAAATTCGCCGACAGACAAGCATGGCTGCTAGACAGAAAGGAAAAGCTGGCTGCTGCGGGCAACCTGAAAATCAGCTTGAATGACATCAAGATCGAGCAAGCGACCGATAGCGCTGTCGTCCGCTTCAAGCAGACCTACAAGACCGACCGCTATTCTCTGAAGGCGGACAAGGAGCTGCATTTGCAGAAAGTCGCAGGCGACTGGCTGATCGTGCAGGAGATCGCCAACTAGGTCTGCCTTCGTCGCGCTGAACAGCGAATTCCACGATATCGCGTTGTCCACAGAAAATCCCCCGGCTTGGTGGTAGAATACGCGCCTTGTTTCAGCGTCACCCCAGCCTGCACTTTGGCTGTAACCGCCCGGGTGGTGAAATTGGTAGACACAAGAGACTTAAAATCTCTCGACTTAACGGTCGTGCCGGTTCGACCCCGGCCCCGGGCACCAATCTGCTGATGACATAACCCAAACAAGAGCCGCCATTTCTGGCGGCTTTTTGTATCTGGCAGACGCTTCCATTGGCTATGAGCTTGCCTTGCCGAGTCGTTTCAGGTCGTCGATGATTTCCTGCGAGTGCCTGGAGGTGTCCACGCTCAGATAAACCTTGGCGATCCTGCCTTGCGGGTCGATGAGGTAGGTGTAGCGCTTGGCGATCTTCATGATCCCGAGGTTTCTCAATGCGCCGTAGCTGTCGGCCACCTTGCCGTCCTTGTCGGAAAGCAGGGGGAAGGGCAGGTTATATTTTGGGGCTGTAGTAGATAAGCACTAAATATCAGCCCACTCCTTTAGTGTTTTCAGTTGTTGTTTCGGGGTTCCGTAATTAAATCTGAACTCGCATTCCTTGAGAAATAGCGGGAACGATTCTTTCGGAATCCCATTGTATTTTCTT
>JAVEWT010000130.1:0-4973 GCA_034004425.1 Methylophilaceae bacterium | reverse complement strand
TCCCGCAGATCGAAGGCGATGCCAAGCTGGCACACATTTACGGCGAGATCGAGATGCCGGTGTCCGGCATCCTGTTCACAATGGAACGCCACGGCGTCCTCATTGACCGGCAGATGCTGAACCAGCAGAGCCACGAACTCGGCCAGAAGTTGATGGCGCTGGAACAGCAGGCGTTCGAACTGGCCGGTCAGCCGTTCAACCTCGGCTCGCCCAAACAGCTGCAGGAGATTCTGTTCGGCAAGCTCGGCATCAGGTCGCTGAAAAAGACCCCGTCCGGCGCACCGTCGACCGACGAGGACGTGCTGCAGGAACTGGCGCTGGATTACCCGCTGCCCAAGGTCATTCTCGAATATCGCGGCATGGCCAAACTGAAATCGACCTACACCGACAAGCTGCCGAAGATGATAGACCCCAACACCGGTCGCGTGCACACCAGCTATAGCCAAGCGGTGGCGGTCACCGGCCGGCTCGCCAGCTCAGACCCCAACCTGCAGAACATCCCGGTGCGCACGGCCGAAGGCCGCCGCATCCGCGAAGCCTTCATCGCCCCGCCCGGCAGCTGCATCGTCTCCGCCGACTATTCGCAGATCGAACTGCGTATCATGGCGCATCTGTCGCAGGATGAAGGCCTGTTGCAGGCGTTCGCCGCCGGCGAGGATATCCACCGCGCCACCGCCGCCGAAATCTTCGGCGTTGAGCGCGACGCCGTCAGCAGCGAGCAGCGACGCTACGCCAAGGTTATCAACTTCGGCCTGATCTACGGCATGAGCGCCTTCGGCCTGGCACAGAACCTCAACATCGAGCGCAGCGCGGCCGCCAGTTATATCGAGCGCTACTTCGCGCGCTATCCCGGCGTACGCGACTACATGGACAGCACGCGCGCGCAGGCCAAGGCGCAAGGCTACGTCGAAACCTATTTCGGCCGCCGCCTGTGGGTGCCAGAGATCAACAGCCCCAACGGCATGCGCCGCGCCGGTGCCGAGCGCGCGGCCATCAACGCGCCCATGCAAGGCACGGCCGCCGACCTCATCAAGCTGGCGATGATCGCGGTGCAGGGCTGGCTGGAAAAAGAGAAGCTGCAAAGCAAACTCATCATGCAGGTGCACGACGAACTGGTGCTGGAAGTGCCGGAAGCCGAACTGGCACTGGTGAAAGAAAAGCTGCCGCAACTGATGCAGGGCGTGGCCAGACTGGACGTACCGCTGCTGGCCGAAGTCGGTGTCGGCGCGAACTGGGAAGCCGCGCACTGACGGCGCAGTGGATTTATTGCTGAGACTTGTCTGTTGCGGTACCGGCCGGATTGCTCGCCCCAGCCTCGTCCGCCAACACCTGCAGATACTCGCCGATCTCCCATTCGCAGCCGCCGCAACCGGACAAGGCGCCGGTCTTGCGCGAAATGGTATCGGCATCCAGCCCCTGCAGAAAGTAGGCGCGGATCTGCCCGCGGCGCGTGCCGCTGCATGGGCACAGGATGTCGTCATCGGAATGGTCGTGGCTCATGTCGTGAATTTCAGGTGTTGGCTGAATCAGAGCTTATTTTAGCCGCGCAAGTTCAGTCGCGGCAGCGGGACGCGAAAAAATCGCAGTCTGATAACACAACGCAACCGATCAGCGAATCACCGGTCGAATTGCCGGACAAAACACTACCTGAACTGCAAAAAAACCAGAGATTAATGACCATGAACCCAGCTCCCCTATTCGGCGCCGTCATCATCGGCGACGAGATCCTCTCCGGCAGGCGGGAGGACGCCCACCTCAAGCGCCTGATCGAGGCGCTAAAGAAACGCGGCCTGCAACTGGCCCGTGCCGAGTACGTCGGTGATGAGGAAAGCCGCATCACGGCAGTGCTGCGGCGCAGCATGGCGACCGGCGACATCGTCTTCTGCTTCGGCGGCATAGGCGCCACGCCGGATGACCGCACCCGGCAGGCGGCCGCGGCGGCAGCCGGGCTGCCGATCGAGCGCCATGCCGGCGCCGTGGCCGAGATCGAAGCGCAGTTCGGCGAGGGCGCCTACCCCAAGCGCGTCCTGATGGCGGATTTCCCGCAAGGTGCAGCGCTGATCCCCAATCCGGTCAACCGCGTGCCCGGCTTTTCGATCGGCTCCCATTACTTCATGCCGGGCTTCCCGCAAATGGCCTGGCCGATGACAGACTGGATCCTCGATACGCACTATGCCCACCTCTTTCACCAGAACGATTACATCGAGCAGGCAATCCTGGTGCTGGACGGTGCCGAAAGTCAGTTGATCGACCTCATGAACCGGCTGACCGGTCAATATCCGAACACCCGGATCTTCAGCCTGCCAAAATTGGGGCCGCAGAAATCCATCGAACTTGGCGTCAAGGGTCCGGCCGCCGCGGTCGAGGCTGCCATGCAGGAACTGCGCGAAGGCGTCAGCAACGCCGGCTTCCAATGGCTGGAAACGCGCTGACATGGACTGCCGCCCCGATTGCGGCGCCTGTTGCATCGCGCCGTCCATCACCAGCCCCATCCCCGGCATGCCTCAGGGCAAACCAGCCGGTGTGCGCTGCGTGCAACTGGCCAACGACCTGCGCTGCCTGATCTTCGGCCGGCCTGAACGACCCGCCGTCTGCGGCGGCCTGCAGCCGAGTGCGGAGATGTGCGGCGACAGCCGGACGCAGGCCATTGCATGGCTGGCACAATTGGAACGCGTAACGGCGCCGGAAAAGCGCTGACGCTGAAATTTGAGGTTTGCTCGCACCGCATTTGCATATAAAATAGGCAGCTTTCCCGCAAGATATGTGAAGTCATCCCGGTGCAGATAGGTCCGTACAAACTGAGAAACAATCTGGTCGTCGCCCCCATGGCGGGTGTCACCGACCGTCCGTTTCGCATGCTGTGCAAGCGTTTCGGCGCTGGCCTGGCAGTCTCCGAGATGGTGACTTCCAACTCCTTGCTCTACGGTAGCGCCAAGACTTTGCGCCGCGCCAACCACGAAGGCGAGGTCGAGCCGATCTCGGTGCAGATCGCCGGCGCCGACCCGAAGATGATGGCGGAAGCCGCCCGCCACAATGTCGACAATGGCGCGCAGATCATCGACATCAACATGGGTTGCCCGGCCAAGAAGATCTGCAATGTCATGGCCGGCTCGGCACTGCTGAAGGATGAGCCGCTGGTCGCACAGATCCTCAAGGCTGTCGTCAGCGCCGTCGATGTGCCGGTGACGCTGAAAATCCGCACCGGCTGGGACAAACAGAACCGTAATGCCGTCGCCGTGGCCAAAATGGCCGAGGACATCGGCGTGCAGGCACTGGCCATGCATGGCCGTACCCGCGCCTGCCTGTATCACGGCGAAGCCGAATACGACACCATCGCCGCTGTCAAACAGGCGATCAAAATCCCGCTGATTGCCAACGGCGACATCACCAGTCCGGAAAAAGCCAAATTCGTCCTCGACTACACCAAGGCCGACGCCGTCATGATCGGCCGCGCCGCACAGGGCCGCCCCTGGATCTTCCGCGAGATCGAACATTACCTGAATACCGGCGAACACCTGCTTGCACCGGCCGTCAGCGAGATCCACGAGGTCATGTTGCAGCATCTGCACGACCTCTATGCCTTTTACGGCGAACTGACCGGCATGCGCGTCGCGCGCAAGCACATCTCCTGGTACACCAAGGGTCTGGCCGGTTCCGCCAATTTCCGCCACCACATGAACCAGTTGCAGAGCATCGAGGAACAGCTCGGCGCCATCAACGACTTCTTCGCCCAGTTGCAGTCGCAGGGCGAGCGCTTGCAGTACGTTGCGGACGAGAGCGAAGAATCGACGGCGGAGGCGCTGGCAGCCTGATGAGCAACCAGAACCTGGCCAGCTGCGTCAAGGCAGCGCTCGACGAATACTTCCGCAACCTCGACGGCGAGCCGCCGCACGCGGTCTACGACATGGTGCTGCACTGCATGGAAAAACCCCTGCTGGAATATGTCATGCACCGCGCCGGCGGCAACCAGAGCAAGGCCGCCGAGATCCTCGGCCTCAACCGCAACACCCTGCGCAAGAAACTGCAGCAGCACGACCTTCAGTAACTCTCCCTTCTTTCCGAAACTTCCAACATGGCCATGATCAAAAGAGCACTCATCAGCGTTTCCGATAAAAACGGTATCCTCGAATTCGCACAGGCACTGCACGGCTTCGGCGTCGAAATCCTCTCGACCGGCGGCACCGCCAAGCTGTTCAGGGAAAACAACATCCCGGTGATCGAAGTCAGCGACTACACCGGCTTCCCGGAAATGCTGGACGGCCGCGTGAAGACGCTGCACCCGCTGGTGCACGGCGGCATCCTCGGTCGCCGCGACCTGCCGGAACATGTCGCCGCCATGCAGGCCGCCAACATCCCCAACATCGACATGGTGGTAGTCAATCTCTATCCGTTCGAGGCCACCGTGGCCAAACCGGATTGCACGCTGGAAGAAGCCATTGAAAACATCGACATCGGTGGCCCGGCCATGGTGCGCTCCGCCGCCAAGAACTGGAAGGATGTCGCCGTGCTGACCGACGCCTCGCAATATGCCGACGTGCTGGCCGAAATGCGCGCCACCGGCGGCGCTACCAGCCAGGCGACGCGCTTCGCCCTGTCGGTCGCCGCGTTCAACCGCATCAGCAACTACGACGCCGCCATCAGCGATTACCTGTCCTCGTTCAACAGCGACAACACGCGCAACCCGTTCCCCGGCCAGACCAACGGCCGCTTCGTCAAGATCCAGGACCTGCGCTACGGCGAGAACCCGCACCAGCAGGCCGCTTTCTACCGCGACCTGCATCCGGCGCCCGGTTCGCTGGTCACGGCCGAGCAATTGCAAGGCAAGGAACTGTCCTACAACAACATCACCGATGCCGACGCTGCTTGGGAAGCAGTCAAATCCTTCGACAGCACCGCCTGCGTCATCGTCAAGCACGCCAATCCGTGCGGCGTCGCGCTCGGCAGCACGACGCTGGAAGCCTACGGCAAGGCCT
>JAVEWT010000129.1:0-4976 GCA_034004425.1 Methylophilaceae bacterium | reverse complement strand
GTGGTGCTGAATCGCGTCGAATTCGTCGGCCCGCAGGTCGGCCAGGAACTCTATGAGAACGGCGCCCTAGCTCTCTTGCTGGTCAGTCTTGGCATCATGCTGTACCTGTATTTCCGCTTCGAGTGGCAATTCGCGCTGGCGGCTATCATCGCCAACTCGCATGACGTCGTCATCATCCTCGGATTCTTTGCCTTCTTCCAGTGGGAGTTCAACCTGACCGTGCTGGCCGCAGTGCTAGCCGTCCTCGGTTACTCGGTCAACGAGTCCGTTGTGGTGTTCGACCGTATCCGCGAAAACTTCCGCAAGATGCGCAAAGCCGCGCCGAAGGACATCATCGACAACGCGATCACGCGTACCATGTCGCGCACCATCATCACCCACTTCTCCACGCAGCTGATGGTGATCTCCATGCTGATTTTTGGCGGTGAGGTCCTGCACAACTTCTCGCTGGCGCTGACCATCGGCATCCTGTTCGGCATCTACTCCTCCGTGCTGGTCGCGAGCCCCATCGTGCTTTATCTCGGCGTTTCGCGCGAAACCTTCGTGCCACCTGAAAAGAAGCAGACGGAAGAAGAAGCCCTGCCCTGATTATCCCCTGCACGGGCGGAGTGTCCTTGACAAAGCAGCACATTCCGCCCGACACTAACAGCGTCACTTAACCGAACCCCGACACTTGGACCAGATCCCCTTAACGTTGCAGCTTGGTGCACTCGCCATGCTGCTTTTCCTCTCCGCCTTTTTCTCCGTATCCGAAACCAGCCTGATGTCGGTCAACCGCTACCGGTTGCGTCATCTGGCAAAAGCTGGGCACCGCGGTGCGCGGCTGGCCGTTTCACTGCTGAGCAAGACCGACAAGCTGCTAGGCATGATTCTGCTCTGCAACAACCTCGCCAACGCCGCATCAGCCACACTGGTAACCGTCATCAGTATCAATCTGTTCGGCGAAGGCGAGATCGTACTGATGCTGGCCACGCTGAGCGTGACCTTCGCCATTTTGGTGTTCAGCGAGATCACGCCCAAGGTCTTCGCGGCCGCGCACTCAGAAAAGCTCGCGCTGTTCTGCAGCTACATCCTCTACCCACTGCTCAAGCTGTCGTCACCTGTAGTCTGGTTCGTCAACCTGTTCGTGCAGGGCCTGCTGCGGCTGCTCGGCATCAAGGTCAATTTCGCCGAAACCAGCCACAGCGTTTCCATGGAGGAATTGCGCAGCATCGTGCTGGATGCCGGCAGCTACATTCCGAAAAAGCACCGGGCGATTCTGCTCAACCTGTTCGAACTGGAAAAGATCACCGTCGACGACGTCATGATCGCGCATACACAGATCGAATCCATCAACTTCGACGATCCGCTGGAAGAAATCCTGCAACAACTGGCCACCAGTCATCACACCCGCCTGCCGGTGAAAGAGGGGCCGAACGAGGACATCGTCGGTATCCTGCATCTGCGCAAGGCCATGAACCAGTTGCGCGATGGCAAGCTGGATATGGAGGCCTTGCGCGAGATCATCACGGAACCCTACTTCGTCCCTTCCGGCACACCGCTTTACACGCAGATGCAGCAGTTCCAGGAGAATCGCCAGCGCATCGCGCTGGTCGTCGACGAGTACGGCGAACTGAAGGGCCTGATCAGCCTGGAAGACATCCTGGAGGAAGTCATCGGCGACTTCACGACCCAGTCCCCGTTGCGCATGAGCACCTACCGCCAGGAAGAGGACGGCAGCTGGATCGTCGACGGCAGCAGCCACTTGCGCGACCTCAACAAGAAGCTGGGCTTGAGCTTGCCGCTGGACGGCCCTCGCACCATGAACGGGCTGGTGCTGGAACATTTCGAAGACATTCCGGAACCCAACACCAGCTTCAGAATCGGGGCTCATCGCCTGGAAATCCTGCAGACGCACGATCGCATCGTCAAAAGCGTACGCATCTATCCCTGAATACCGGCCTTGAAGGCCAACAATCAAGACCGACCCCAGCGCAGCTTTTAGTAAAAACACAGCCTTGAGTAAAAGCCCGGCTCGCGGCAACTCCCGCAGGCCATGCCGGTCTGATATGCATACTTGAAATTTTCCAGATTCGGCTCAAAATAGAATTGACCTATGGCAAACACCAAGCACCAAGACAGCGTCATTTCCGCGACACGGACCGCCAAACCCAAACCGCCGTCCATGTACAAGGTCATGCTACTGAACGATGACTACACGCCGATGGAGTTTGTCGTCGATGTGCTGCAGCGTTTTTTTAACAAGTCGCGTGAACAAGCCACGCAGATTATGCTCAAAGTTCATACAGAAGGTTCCGGCGTCTGCGGCGTTTACCCGCACGGCATAGCCGAAACCAAAACGAACCAGGTGATGAATTACGCTCAGGAACACCAGCATCCCCTGCAATGTGTCATGGAAATTGCCTGAGAAGAAATTTCCTGAGAGTTGATGTGATTCGACCGTTTCACGTGCGAACGGCACGAATCGAAGGCAGTACGCAGTATTCCGCAATCCGAGTTTGAACGATCAAGGTGCCCAAGATGATAGCGCAAGAATTGGAAGTCTCCCTCCACATGGCCTTTATGGACGCTCGCCAGAAGCGTCATGAGCTGATTACCGTGGAACACCTGCTGCTGGCCATGATCGACAACCCGACAGCGGCCGATGTTCTGCGCTCCTGCGGCGCCAATCTCGACACCCTGCGCAGCGAACTCAACAACTATATCGAGGAACACACTCCCATCGTAGAGGGCAGTGACGAAGTCGACACGCAGCCGACACTGGGCTTTCAGCGCGTCATACAGCGCGCCATCCTGCACGTGCAATCCTCCGGCAAGAAGGAAGTCACGGGTGCAAACGTGCTGGTCGCCATCTACGGCGAGAAGGATTCGCACGCCGTCTTCTTCCTGCACCAGCAGGGCGTCACCCGGCTGGATGTGGTGAATTACATCTCACACGGCGTTGCCAAGGTCGGCGAGGAAAACGCCAAGCGCACCGAAACCGAACAGGAAGCCGAAGCCGATGCATCGCCGGCAGGCGCACTGGAGAACTACACGCTGAACCTGAACCAGCAGGTCGCCGCCGGCAAGATCGACCCGCTGATCGGCCGCGGCCTCGAAATCGAACGCGTGATCCAGACCCTGTGCCGCCGCCGCAAGAACAACCCGTTGCTGGTCGGTGAAGCCGGCGTCGGCAAGACCGCCATCGCCGAGGGACTTGCGCGCCGTATCGTCGAGAACAACGTGCCGGACGTGCTGGAAAACGCCGTGATCTATTCGCTCGACATGGGCGCCCTGCTCGCCGGAACCAAATACCGCGGCGATTTCGAACAGCGCCTGAAGGCCGTCATGAAAAAACTGGCCGAGCAGCCGAATGCGATCCTGTTCATCGACGAGATCCACACCCTGATCGGCGCCGGATCCGCCAGCGGCGGCACGCTGGACGCCTCCAACCTGCTGAAGCCGGCGCTGTCGAACGGCACGCTGAAATGCATAGGCGCAACGACCTACCAGGAATATCGCGGCATCTTTGAAAAGGATCACGCGCTGTCGCGTCGTTTCCAGAAGATCGATGTCACCGAGCCCAGCATCACTGAAACCGTCGAGATCCTGAAGGGCCTGAAATCCCGGTTCGAGGATCACCACAAGGTCAAGTATTCTGCCGGTGCACTTGCCACTGCCGCCGAGCTCTCTGCCAAGTACATCAATGACCGCCATTTGCCGGACAAGGCGATCGACGTCATCGATGAGGCCGGTGCTGCCCAGCGCATCCTGCCGAAATCCAAACAGAAGAAGATCATCGGCAACAAGGAGATCGAGGACATCATCGCCAAGATCGCCCGCATCCCGCCGAAGAACATCAGCAGCGATGACCGCACTGCCCTGAAGACGCTGGAGCGCGACCTGAAGGCCGTAGTCTTCGGTCAGGACAAGGCGATCGAGGTGCTGGCATCAGCCATCAAGATGGCGCGCAGCGGCCTCGGCAACGCGCAGAAACCGATCGGCTCCTTCCTGTTCTCCGGCCCGACCGGCGTCGGCAAGACCGAAGTGGCACGCCAGCTGGCCTATACGCTGGGCATCGAACTGATCCGCTTCGACATGTCGGAATACATGGAGCGCCACGCCGTTTCGCGTCTGATCGGCGCACCGCCCGGCTATGTCGGCTTCGACCAGGGCGGCCTGCTTACCGAAGCCATCAGCAAGCAGCCTTATTGCGTGCTCTTGCTGGACGAGATCGAGAAAGCCCATCCGGACATCTTCAACATCCTGCTGCAGGTCATGGATCACGGCACGCTGACCGACAACAACGGCCGCAAGGCGGATTTCCGCAACGTCACCATCATCATGACCACCAACGCCGGCGCAGAATCGATTTCAAAGACCAGCATCGGCTTCACACAGTCCAGCAGCGCCGGTGACGAGATGGGCGATATCAAGCGCCTGTTCAGCCCGGAGTTCCGCAACCGGCTCGACGCCATCGTCTCCTTCGCACCGCTATCCGAAGAAGTCATCATGCGCGTAGTCGACAAATTCCTCATGCAGCTCGAAGACCAGCTGCACGAGAAGAAAGTCGAGGTCAGCTTCAGCGATGCACTGAAGGCCTATCTGGGCAAGAAGGGCTTCGATCCGCTGATGGGTGCGCGTCCGATGGCAAGGTTGATCCAGGATACGATACGTCGCGCCCTGGCAGATGAATTGCTCTTCGGCAAACTGGCGAGCGGCGGACAGGTCCGGGTCGATATCGATCAGGACGAGAACATCCAGCTGAGCTTTGACCAGCCGTCAAAGGCCGCCGAAGAGACTGCGACCACCGCCGACTGAAATCGAGACAGCACTGGTCATAGCAGCCTGGCTCAAGCGACCGAAGCGTCGTCTTGTTGCCAGGCTGTTTGTTTTTGCATGACGCCAATAAACAGGTCGGACGCCAACAGACGTGTCAGCCACAGCCGCAGATGAGGATATGGCGCTGTCGCGAACCAGTGAGCATCCACCATGGA
>JAVEWT010000128.1:0-5017 GCA_034004425.1 Methylophilaceae bacterium | reverse complement strand
CGCGCTGAGACCGGCGCCGGTCAGCATCAACTGGCTGGGCTTTCCGGGCACCATGGGCGCCTGTCGGGGGCAGCCGCTGTTCGATTACATCCTGACCGACGATTTCGTGACGCCCGAAAGTGCCGATGCCGATTTCGCCGAAACCCCACTGCGTCTGCCGGTCTGCTACCAGCCTAACGACCGCAAGCGCCCCATAGGCCAGCCGGCGACCCGTAGCGAGTATGGCCTGCCGGAAGACGCTTTCGTCTTCTGCTGCTTCAACCAGACTTTCAAGATACTTCCACAAGTATTTGATATATGGATGGATATCCTGAAGGAAAAACCGGATAGCGTGCTCTGGCTGCTCGAATGCAACGCCAGCGCCAAGGAGAATCTGCAACGCGAAGCCGAAGCGCGCGGCATTTCTGCCGAACGCCTGATTTTCGCTCCACGCGTGCCGATCGCCGACCATCTGGCACGCCACCGGCTGGCCGACCTGTTCCTCGACACGCTACCCTACAATGCCCACACCACAGCCAGCGACGCCTTGTGGATGGGGCTGCCGCTACTGACCTGCAGCGGACAGACCTTCGCCAGCCGCGTCGCCGGCAGCCTGCTGCACGCGCTCGGCATGAATGAATTGATCTGCACGGACCTGGAAGATTACCGGCAAAAGGCTCTGCAGCTGGCCATCGACCGCGAGCAGCTCGCCGCCATCCGGCAGCGCCTGCAGCAAAACAAGGAGCAGTCGCCGCTGTTCGACACGCAGCGCTTCGCGCGCGACCTCGAACGCTGTTATCTGGAAGTCTGGCAAAATGCCACCAAGCGTCAACTGCAGGACAGCCGGACACAGAGCTAGCCGCTTGTGTTAGAGTAATTTCCCATCAGGGTCGAACAGACGCACGTTCATCAAATACCGTCATCAAGAGCAGAAAATGGCCGCAATCGACATCACACCGGTACTCAAATTCATGGTGGACAAGGGAGGCTCCGACCTCTTCTTCAGCACCGGCACCTCCATCCACATGGAAGTCGAGGGCGATACCGCGCCCATCAACAATCAGGCCATGGTGCCCAACATGGTGAAGGAGATCGCCTACAGCCTGATGTCCGCGGACCAGATCGCAGAATTCGAGCGCGAATACGAGATGAATTTCGCCATCAGCCGCAAGGATGTCGGCCGCTTCCGAGTCAACGTCTTCCGCCAGCGCGGCGAGGTCGGCATGGTCATCCGCCACATCAAGACCGATATCCCATCATTTGAAGCATTGGGCCTGCCGCCGATACTGAAGGATCTCATCATGCGCAAGCGCGGCCTGCTGCTGGTGGTCGGCGCCACCGGCTCCGGCAAGTCCACCACGCTGGCCTCCATGATCGACTACCGCAACACCCACAGCACCGGCCATATCGTCACCATCGAAGACCCGATCGAGTTCGTGCATCCGCACAAGAAATCGGTGGTCGACCAGCGTGAGGTCGGCATCGACACGTTGTCCTTCGACAATGCACTGAAGAATGCCATGCGTCAGGCGCCGGATGTCATCCTGATCGGCGAAGTGCGCGACATGGAAGGCATGAAGCAGGCCATGGCCTACGCCGAGACCGGCCACCTGTGCCTGGCCACGCTGCATGCCAACAACGCCAACCAGGCGCTGGAACGCATCATCTCCTTCTTCCCGCAGGACGCCCGGGCCGGCCTGCTGCTCGGCATCTCGCTAAACCTGGTCGGCATCATCTCGCAGCGCCTGATACCGGGCACGCAGGCCAAGCGCGTGGCGGCGATGGAAGTCATGATCAACACGCCCTACATCTCCGAACTGATCCAGAAACAGAAGATCGAGGAGATCAAGGACATCATGGCCGACAACAACGACATCGGCATGAACACCTTCGACCAGTCGCTGTTCAAGCTCTTCAGCGCCGGCAAGATCGATCAGGAGAACGCGCTGAGCTACGCCGACTCGCGCAACGACCTCTCGCTCAAGATGCGCCTCGCATCCGAAGGTTCGAAAGACAGCGGCGGTGGCGGTGGCGGTTTCGGTACCATCATCGGCTAAACAAGTTGTGCGAACAAACGTCATCCGCCGCAACGATACAGACGTTACGGAATCGGCCGTCGAATCCGGCCGCTCCGGACGTCAAGCAGGATTAAAACGATAATTCATATTCAACCATTGCCAGACTGCATTTCAGTTATCGGGGAAACAAGCATTACTCAGGCCTGTCCAACAGGTGAACCACCAACCAGATAAGAAAGGTTTTATCATGAACACTCAAAGCAAAATCATCGCCGCCGCCATCGCCCTCTCGCTGGCCGGCTGCGCCAACATGACAGAAACCCAGAAAGGCACGGCCAAGGGTGCTGCAATCGGCGCAGGTGCCGGCGCAGTAGTCGGCGCCGTCGCCGGCGGAAAGAAAGGCGCCCTGATCGGCGCCGGCGTCGGCGCTGCCGGCGGCGCGATCGCCGGTAACGTCTGGTCCAAGCGCATGGAAGCTCAAAAGCAGGAAATGGAACAAGCCACCGCCGGCACCGGCGTCGCCGTCACCCAGACCGAGGACAACCGTCTGAAGCTGGAAATCCCGAGCGACATCTCCTTCGATACCGGCCGCGCCGACATCAAGCCGAACTTCCGCCCGATTCTGGATAAATTCGCTGCCAGCCTGGTGCAGAACCCGGCCACCACGGTCACCATCATCGGCCACACCGACAGCACCGGCACCGATGCCGTCAACAACCCGCTGTCGATCAACCGTGCCGCCAGTACGCGCGACTACATCACTGCGCGTGGCGTGGCAGTCAGCCGCATCAGCATCGACGGCCGAGGTTCGCGCGAACCGATCGCCAGCAACGACACAGCGGAAAGCCGCGCCAAGAACCGCCGCGTCGAGATCTTCGTGGCAGAACCGGCACCCGCCAACTAAACCGGTAGCGTTCACTCGAACGCAAAGCGGTTCTAAACAAAACGCCAAACAGAAAGCCGGCATCTCGCCGGCTTTCTGTTTTTTCAAATCGGGCTTTCGACACCCGGTCGTCAGTTCATTGATGCCTCAATGCCGCGCATCGCCTCTCGCCGCGACGATTGCCGCCACGACGATCAAGACACCGCCCAGCCATTCGCGCATTGTCATGGCCTCATTGGCCCAGTAATAGGAAGCGACGGCCGCCACCACCAGTTCGAACAGGAAGATCACCGCCGCCCGCGTCACCGGAATCACGGTCAGACCGAACTGCACCAGCAGCGTCGCCGCCATCAGGATCAACGCGATCAGCCCCATCAGCAGCCAGTGCCGCGCCGTCAGTATCTCCAGCGCCGGCAGCGGCGTGTCCTGCAGCGCCAGCATGACGCCGGCCACGACGATGACGCCGAGCCACACCGCCATCGATTTCACGCGCAGGCTCAGATGGCTGGAACGGCGCGTGATGACGTTGGTCAGCGCAAATGCCAGACCGGAAGACAGCGCCATCCACTCCGCGTCATTGCGCGGCATCGGCAGCGCACCGGGCTGCCAGAGCATGATGTAGGCACCGACCAGCGATATCAGGATGACCAGCAGGCCATTGAGTCCGACCCGCTCTTTCAACCAGAAATGCGCGAGTATCAGCGTCCACAGCGGCGAAAGATAGAACAGCAGCATGACCCGCATGACCTCGCCGTCGATGATGGCGATGACGTAGCTGAGATTGGTCCAGCCTGCCGCCAGCGCGAGCCACCAGGCGCTTTGCGGCAGGCGCAGCAGCCCGCGCCAGTGGCGAGCAAACAGCATGGCGCCGAGCGCCGCCGCGATCGAATAGGTATAGAAACTGGAAGCGACTCCTGAGATGCCGGCCTCCTGCATCAAGCGGTAGGGATACCAGATGACGCCCCAGCAGGCGGCGCCGAACAACAGGCCGGAGACGGCGATTTGATGTCTATGATGCTGCATTTATGGTTTTGTACTCTTGACGCTCAATTTATAATGTCCGCATGAACCCGAACCTGAACAAGCTGCAACCCTACCCGTTCCAACGCCTGCGCGACCTGTTTGCCGGCACCACACCCAACCCTGACTACAAACCGATCAACCTCTCGATCGGCGAACCCAAGCATGCAACGCCGGCCCTGATCCGCGATGCGCTGGTGGACAATCTGGCCGGGCTGGCGAATTATCCCACGACTGCCGGCATTCCTGCGTTGCGTCAGGCGATTTCCGGCTGGCTGGCACGGCGCTACAACATCCCGACGCCGGATGCAGAGAAAGAGATCGTGCCGGTCAACGGCAGCCGCGAAGCGCTGTTCGCTTTTGCCCAGGCCGTGATTGACGACAGCCGCCCGGCGCCTGTGGTCATCTCGCCCAACCCGTTCTATCAGATCTATGAAGGCGCAGCCTTCCTCGCCGGCGCCGAGCCCTACTTCCTCAATAACCTGCCGGAAAACGACTTCGTCATGGATTTCGACAGCGTGCCGGAATCCGTGCTGCAGCGCACGCAGCTGGTCTATCTGTGCTCGCCCGGCAACCCTACCGGCAAGATCATGTCGCTGGAGCAATGGAAGCAGGTGTTCGAACTGTCCGACCGCTACGGCTTCGTCATCGCCGCCGATGAATGCTATTCGGAGATCTATTTCGATGAAACGCAGCCGCCGCTGGGCGCGCTGGAAGCCGCGCACAAGCTGGGGCGCGATTTTACGCGGCTGGTGGTGTTCAGCTCGCTATCCAAGCGTTCCAACGTGCCGGGCATGCGCTCGGGCTTCGTCGCCGGCGACGCAAAGATCCTGGAGAAATTCCTGCTCTACCGCACCTATCACGGCTGCGCCATGAACCCTGCCGTGCAGCACGCCAGCATCGCGGCGTGGAACGACGAGGCACATGTCATCGAGAACCGTCGTCTCTACGATGCGAAATTCAAGGCGGTGACGCCACTGATCAAGCAGCGGCTCAATGTCGAACTGCCGGACGGCGCCTTCTACCTGTGGGCGCGCACCGACCTGCCGGATACCGAATTCGCGCTCAGGCTGTACCGCGAGAAGCACGTGACCGTGCTGCCCGGCAGCTACCTCGC
>JAVEWT010000127.1:0-5030 GCA_034004425.1 Methylophilaceae bacterium | reverse complement strand
TGCGCGGCGTCATAGACCTTGGCGAGATGCTGACAAGTGCAGCGAAGCGGAACTTGCGGTGGAGACTCATGCCCGCAGGGCGTGATGTCGGAGCCAAAATCCGGAGGTTTTAGTGGCCTTATTTTTTTCTCGCCCGCGGATGCGCGGCGTCATAGACCTTGGCGAGATGCTGAAAATCCAGATGCGTGTACACCTGCGTCGTGCTGATGTTGGCATGCCCCAGCATTTCCTGCACGGCGCGCAGGTCGCCGCTGGATTGCAGCACGTGGCTGGCGAAGCTGTGACGCAACATGTGCGGATGGACATCGCTGCTGATGCCCTGTTTGATCGCCCAATCCTTGATGCGGTATTGCACGGCGCGGGTGCTGAGGCGTTTGCCGCGCTGGTTGACGAACAGCGCTTTTTCTTCGGCCGCCGTCATGCTGCTGCGAATCGGGAGCCAGTTACCGATGGCTTCGGCGGCGTGGCTGCCCAGTGGCACGATGCGCGTCTTGCTGCCCTTGCCGGTGACGGTAACGGTACCTTCGGCAAAGTTGACGGCGTCGAGATCGAGGCCGACCAGTTCGGCGAGGCGCAAGCCGGACGAATAGAACAGCTCGAGGATGGCGCGGTCGCGCAGCGTCAGGGGCTCGTCGCCTTCAATGGTCACCAGCTGGATGGCCTGGTCGGAAGACAGTGCCTGCGGCAGGGATTTTGGGCTTTTCGGCGCGCGCAAGCCGCTGCAGGGGTTGCTGCTGAAACCGTGGCGCTGAATCAGGTAGTCGAAGAAGCCGCGCCAGGCGGAAAGCATGCGGCTGATGCTTTTGCCGCCGAGGCCGCTTCCGTGCAGGCTGGCGATGAAGCGGCGGACGTGGCCGGCAGACAGCGATGCCAGCGGCGTCTGGTCTGCCAGTTGCAGCAGTTGGCGGATGTCGCGCGCGTAGTTTTCGCGGGTCAGCGGGCTGAGGCCGCGCTCGAAGGCCAGGTGTTCAAGGTAGCCGGCCAGATAGTCCATTGCTGAAACCCGTTGCGCTAATCTAGCGCGCCGCTCTATTGCGCCACATATCGCAGCAGGGCGGCACTGACCAGTTCGCCGATGCGGGTCAGGTATTGCGTGCCCATCTCGGGATGGAACCGTTTGTCGTCGTCGGAGGCGATAGCCAGCAGACCGATGACATTTTCGCCGCGCAAGGCGATCAAGGCGAAGGATTTCGGGCTGGCTCCAGCGCCGAACCAGCTGTCCAGCTCGAGTCCGGGTCGGTGCCCGCAATAGGGGTCGACCAGGCCTTGGGTCCAGCTGCGCAGTTCCGCATCCACTTCCCGGAACACCTCGTTGTCGGCGTCCTTGCTGTCCCTCGGTTTGACCCAGAGGCGCAGGCCGCTGTAGGGTACGGAGAAGCTGTCGCGCAGATCCTGCATCAGTAATTGCAGCAGCACTTCCAGGTCGGGCGCGGCCAGCAGGCCGAGGCTCAGCCTGTGCACCTTTTCGCTGATCTGGTCATTTTCGCGGCCGTATTGCAGGAATTCGGCGACTTTGGCCTCAAGTACGCGGATGCGGTCGCGCTGAGTCAGTTGCTGGCGTTCGGCCAGCGAAACCGTGCCACTACCGTGCGGACTGGGCAGATAGAGTTCTGTCAGCAGGGCGGCGTGATGCTCGAAAAATTGCGGATGCTTGCGCAGATAGGCCGCAACCTGCTCGGCGTTGGGGAATGAGTCTTCAGGTAATTGCATCTTGGCTCCCGGTGATGTTTGTTCGATTCTATGCCTCAAGCTTCAAGGCGCCAATATCCATCTCGCCCTCGAATACCGTGATCGCAGGTCCTGTCATCCAGACCGGTGCATCGCCGCCGGCCCAGGCGATCTGCAGGTCACCGCCACGCATGCCGACCGTTACCGGCGATTGCAACAGTCCCAGGCGGATGCCGCTGACGGCAGCGGCGCAGGCGCCGGAACCGCAAGCCAATGTTTCGCCGCTGCCGCGCTCGAACACGCGCAAACGGATGTGGTACGGGTCGATCACCTGCATGAAGCCGGCGTTGACGCGCTGCGGAAAGCGCGGATGCGACTCGATCAGCGGTCCCTGGATTTCGACCGGCGCCCGGTCCACATCGTCTACCAGTTGCACGGCGTGTGGATTGCCCATGGAGACTGCGCAAATTCTGACCGATGTCTGGCCGACATCGAGCGTGTATTGAGATTCTGCGCTGTCGGCGATGAACGGGATGTGCGATGGCAGAAAATCCGGGGCGCCCATGTTGACGGTGACCTGGCCATCATCCTGCAATTGCAGGGTGATGATGCCGCGTGCCGTTTCCACGGCTATGCTGCGCTTTTCGGTCAGGCGTTTGTCGTGCACGAATTTGACGAAGCAGCGAGCGCCGTTGCCGCATTGTTCGACTTCGCCGCCATCGGCATTGAAGATGCGGTAGCGGAAATCGACATCGGAGAATTTGCCGGAAGGCCGTTCCACCAACAGCAGTTGGTCACAGCCGACGCCAAAATGCCGGTCTGCGATGTGGCGGATCTGCGCCGCGTTGAGCGTCACTTGCCGGGAGATGGCGTCGATAACGACAAAATCGTTACCGATACCGTGCATTTTTGTGAATTTTAACGTCATTTTAAAAAGCCGGTGAAAGGTGCAGTCTGCATTGTATGGCAAGTCAGGGGCGCTTGAAACGGCCGTAGCTCCACAGATACTGCTCCGGACATTGGCGCACCAGGCGCTCGATACCGTCGTTGACGTCCTGTGGGGACGGTGTTGCGGTGAGTTTTCCATCCGGGTCCAGTGGTTCGATATGGATGATATAGCCGCGCCCCAGCGGCAGGCGCTCACCGAAAGCAAGCAACACGGTGGCGTCGGTGGACGCCGCCAGTTTGCCGACCAGGGTCATGGTATAGGCTTGTCTGCCGAAGAAGCTCGCCCATTCACCTTCGTTCTCATCCGGCACCTGGTCCGGCAGAATGCCGACCGCATCGCCTTTTCTCAGCGTTTTCAGCAGCGTGCGAACGCCGCTCATGTTGGTTGGTGCCAGAGTGATGCCGTTTCGCTTGCGTCCTTCCTCCACCAGTTTGCCGAGTTTGGGATTGCGCGGCGGTTTGAACAGCACGCTGATCGGGTGACGCGAGGCATAGTAAATGGCGGTGATTTCATAGCAACCCAGATGCGGCGTCAGGAAGATGATGCCGCGGCCCTTGGCGTGTGCGGCTTCGACGTGTTCCCAGCCCTTGCAGTCGCGAACCAGTTTCAGGATGGAGGCGTCCGGACGGAACCAGATGGCGAGCGTCTCCAGAATGCCCTTGCCGGTCTCGCGGATGCTGGCGTGCAGCAAACGCCGGTAGTCGCGATGTGAAAGCGAGTTCCGGATCCAGCGCAGATTCCTGCGCGTGCGACGCAAACGTCTTCTGAACAGCAGAAAATACAGATATCCGAGCATGACGCCTAGACCGTGCACCACCGGAAGGGGCAGGCTGGCGAAGATGCGAAGCAAGGCCTTGAGCATGAAATACTTTTTGAACGTTCCCGAGTTTGGTATTCTAACAACCTTTTGCCAACCTTAGCTGAGCACCTCATGAGCGAATATCTCTTTACATCCGAATCCGTGTCCGAAGGCCATCCGGACAAACTGGCAGACCAGGTCTCCGACAGCATTCTCGACGCCATTCTCGAGCAGGACCCGACCGCGCGCGTAGCCGCCGAGACTCTGGCCAACACCGGCCTGATCGTGCTGGCGGGCGAAATCACTACCACCGCCAATGTCGATTACATCAAGGTTGCGCGTGATGCAGTGAAGCGCATCGGCTATGACAATACCGATTACGGTATCGATTACAAGGGCTGCGCCGTGCTGGTGGCCTACGACAAGCAGTCGCCGGATATCGCCCAGGGCGTCGACAAGGCCGAGGACGACCCGCTCGATCAGGGTGCCGGTGACCAGGGCCTGATGTTCGGCTATGCCTGCGAGGAAACGCCGCAACTGATGCCGTTGCCGATCTGGCTTTCGCACCGCTTGGTCGAGCGTCAGTCGCAACTGCGCAAGGACGGCCGCCTGGCCTGGTTGCGTCCGGATGCCAAGAGCCAGGTCACGGTGAAGTATGTCGACGGCAAGCCCGATTCCATCGATACCGTCGTGCTTTCCACCCAGCACGCACCGGAAATGACGCTGGCCCAGATCCGTGAAGCCGTGGTTGAGGAAATCATCAAGCCTATCCTGCCGAGGGAACTGATCAAGGGCGAGATCAAGTATCTGGTCAATCCGACCGGCCGATTCGTCATCGGTGGCCCGCAAGGCGATTGCGGCCTGACCGGCCGCAAGATCATTGTCGATACCTACGGCGGTGCTGCACCGCACGGCGGCGGCGCGTTCTCCGGCAAGGACCCATCCAAGGTCGACCGTTCTGCCGCCTACGCCGCACGCTATGTCGCCAAGAACATCGTGGCCGCCGGTCTCGCTTCGCGTTGCCTGGTGCAGGTTTCCTACGCCATTGGCGTCGCGCAACCGACCAGCGTGATGGTCGAGACCTACGGCACCGGCAAGGTTTCAGACGACGTGTTGATCAAACTGGTACGTGAGCATTTCGACCTGCGACCTAAGGGCATCGTCAAAATGCTCGACCTGTTGCGCCCGATCTACAGCAAGACTGCGGCCTATGGTCACTTCGGTCGTGATGAGCCGGAATTTACGTGGGAAAGCACTGACAAGGCGGCAGCGCTTCGCGCGGCCGCCGGCCTGTAAGGCCCGCCCGAAGGGCGTTGTCAGTGCTTCGTCGAAGGCTAACCTCTGCGTAGCGGAGGTTAAGGCGCCAAGCGCCGACCGGAGACAAAACACTGTACGTGCTGCCAGGCTGTAAGGCCGCGCCGGAGGCGTTTATCTGTGTTCCGGCGTAGGCTAACATGCGCAAGCAAGGCGCATGTTAAGCGTAGCAGCCTAAGCCAAAATACCGTAGCGAAGGGCGTTGTCAGTGCTTCGTTGAAGGCTAACGCCCGCCGCTAGCCAAGGGTTGAATCAAAACCGCTGAACGCTGCGCCGTCACCGGTGTCGTATTCAGGCAAT
>JAVEWT010000126.1:0-5044 GCA_034004425.1 Methylophilaceae bacterium | reverse complement strand
CTCCTCTTTTGCGAATGATTGGCCGGCCCGAACAAACAGGCGGCATCAGGGTCTTATTAATATTAGGCATGCGTCGCTGTTGCCAGTCGATGCAGCCGTCAACACAACCCGGTAACGACGCAATACCGCCAGCGCTGTCGGCCACTGGGCATGCCAGCAACTTGAGCGAATCGGGACTGTGTTGAAACTTGAAACAGTGCGACAATAGCTATAAGTTCATGCTGGGCGTAGCAAAAATCGGCATATGTTCCAGACACTTACCGGAAACGTCGCCTCTTGCCGATTTTTGCTACCACCATTCTTCATGCCTGTGTAAAGTCGTTTCTGTAGTCTGGAGCTTCATACGCACCGCAATCATCCCGCGGGCCCAAAAATAGAAGACCGGACAGGCCTTTATCAGACATTGCGATCAATGCCGGACCTCGACGTCCAAAAAGGCCAGATAAAAGAGGAGAAGCGTCATGAGTTTTCAAGAAGATTTCCTGGGCACGGCCACCGCCGTCCGCAGAGAATTACACAAGGTGCAGCGCACATCGAGCGATGTACTGCAGCAGGCCGATGCATTGCCGTTCTGGTCGCAGGATTACACCCAGCTGGACAAGGGCGTGTTTGCCGGCTCTGTCACCAGCGTTAGCTGCCGCGGCGTGCAACTTTTCCGCGAGACGATGAACCGCGCCGTCGACCAGATCGCCAGCGCGCCGGCCGATTGCTACGTCATCGGCCTGCCGACCATCGTCGATAGCGATTCCACCTGGGGCTTGCTGCCGGTCAGGGAGAACTCGCTGATCACGCTCGACAAGAACGCCGAACTGCTGTTTCGCACCTCGCACCTCTCCGAGATCACGGTCGCCGTCATTTCAGCAAAGCGTCTGGAAGAATATGCAGAGACGGTTGAGTGGATGGATCTGGATAAGGTAATGGACAAGGTCAGGCCGGTGGAGCCCGTGCAACCGCAGATGGTCGACCGCATGCAGGCCGCTGTCGGCGGCGGCATGGACTATTTTTCGACGCTGGACGACAGCGCCGACATCGCGCAGATCTGGCGTCATTTCGAGGACGATCTGATGGCGACCTGCCTGCAAGCATTGTCGCAGGTCAAGGACAACCGCAGTTCACACAACCACGATCAGCGTGTCCATCGCTACATCGTCAATCGCGTGCGCGAACTGACCCTGTCGAGCTACGGTTATCCGTTGACCATAGGCGAACTCTGCACCGCCCTGCGCATCAGCCGCCGCACGCTGAACCACGCGTTCGCGCGCGTGCTCGGCGTCACGCCGGTCGCCTACATGCGCAACGTGCGCCTGCACCGCGTGCGCACCGAACTGCAATCGTCGCCGTACCAGGTCACGACCATCGCCAACGTCGCCAGTAAATGGGGCTTCTGGCACATGAGCCTGTTCTCCCGCTATTACCGCGAACTGTTCGGCGAATGCCCGAACGAGACACTGGAGCGCGCACGCACGCTGAGCCATTGAGCATCGCGTGGGTGCCGGCTCGCAGACGCAGCACGGAGCGGCAAGAATCAATTTTTTATGCAACAGGGTCTGGTCAGCGTGACCGCTGACAGACCCGGAAATCAGGAGAGCGGCAAATGGGAGCATTCAGTATCTGGCACTGGCTGATCGTGCTGGTCATCGTGGCCTTGGTGTTCGGCACCAAGAAACTGCGGAATCTGGGCGGCGACGTCGGCGAAGCAGTCAAGAGCTTCAAGGATGCCGTCAATGAAGGCAAAGCCGCCCCGCTGATCGATGGCACCGCCCATGCGGCGAACGTCGAACACGAGATGGCTCATCGGGAAAAACGCTAAGCCGGGCGCCAGGCCCGCTGTCTCAGCACTGACTCATGTTTGATCTCGCCTTTTCGGAACTGGTCGTCATCGGCATCGTCGCCCTGGTCGTCATCGGCCCGGAAAAACTGCCCAAGCTCGCGCGTAGCGCCGGCCGCTTCATAGGCCAGATCCAGCGCTACACCAACGCCATCAAGTCCGACATCAACAAGGAATTAAGCATGGAAGACCTGCAGCGCTTGCAGGAAGAGCTACGGCAGAACGTCGAAGCTGGCGTGCCGGCCTATCAGGTCGGCCAGGTCATCGACCACAACCAGTCGCAGATTGGGACCGCGGCACCGCAACAGACCGCAAGCGTCATGGCAGCCAACGCCGACACAATCGAGCTGGCGGAGTCGGTGCCAGCAAAACGGAGCCTGCCCGATTGATCGCGACGGACCGGATCGCATCGGACAGTTTCATCTCGCATCTGATCGAGTTGCGAAACAGACTGCTGCGCATCGTCATCGGCCTCCTGGTCGTATCGCTGGCGCTGCTTCCTTTCGCCAACGAGATCTACCAGTTCCTCGCCACGCCCCTGCTGCAGAGCCTGCCTTCCGGCGGGCAGATGATCGCCACCGATGTGACGACACCGTTCTTTGTGCCGATGAAGGCCGTGCTGCTGGCCGCCTTCATGGTCGCCGCCCCGCATACCCTGTACCAGATCTGGGCCTTCGTCGCGCCCGGCCTCTATCTGAATGAACGCCGCCTGATCACACCTCTGGTGTTCACCAGCTTCGTGCTGTTCCTGTGCGGCATGGCCTTCGCCTATTTTCTGGTGTTTCCGGTCGTCTTCGGCTTCATCAGCAGCACGGCGCCGGACGGCGTCGCGGTGATGACCGATATCGGCAAGTATCTGGACTTTGCGATGACGCTGTTCATCGCGTTCGGATTGGCGTTCGAGGTGCCGGTGGCGGTCGTGCTGCTGGTCATCACCGGCGTCGTCAGCGTGGTTGCCTTGCGCGAGGCACGCGCTTATGTGATCGTCGGCGCTTTCGTACTGGGAGCGATCTTCACGCCACCCGACATCATCTCGCAGTTCATGCTGGCGATTCCGCTGTGGCTCTTGTATGAAGCGGGCATCATCGTCGCCAGCCTGATACAGCGCAAACGCCAGCAGTTGCAATAAGTCGCATCCCGCCCGCCCTCTCTGCTAGCTGAACAAACATCAGCGTTCAGCACATCCCTATCGCCAACGCCTGACCGGTCAAGGCACAGACACGAACCGGCGCAGCCAGCCTGACTGTCGGATTTATGCGTACATCAAGCCGAAGATCATGTAATAGAGCATGGCAGCCATCAGCGCCGAAACCGGCACCGTGATGATCCATGCGGCGATGATCTTGAACACGGCCGTGCGCTTGACCAGTTCGTGCTTGTAGAGCTTGCGCATGCGCTTGCGCTCGGCCTTGGAGAGTTCGGCCTGAGCGGTGTGCGCCTTCAGTTGATCCAGCATTTCGCGCTTTTGCACGATGTTGGCCTTGGCGAAACGGTCGAGAAAGGCTTCGACCACTTCCTTGTCGGCGCCCAGATGGTGCTGTTTGATCTCGTCGACCATCTGTGAGTAATTGGTCTTAATGAATTCGCGCAGAAAACCGACACCGAAAATGCCGCCGAGCGCTATATGCGTCGAACTGACCGGCAAACCGAGCTGTGACGCGACGATGACTGTGATTGCGGCGGACATGGCGATGCAGAACGCCCGCATCTGATCGAGTTCGGTGATCTCACCGCCGACCGTACGGATCAGCTTCGGGCCATAGAGCGCGAGACCGACAGCGATGCCGAGCGCGCCGACCATCATGACCCAGAACGGGATACCGGCCTTATCGGTGACACCGCCCTTGGTGATGGTGTCGGCAATCGCCGCCAGCGGCCCAATGGCGTTGGCGACATCATTGGCACCATGAGCGAAGCTGAGCAGAGCTGCTGCAAAGATCAGCGGCACGGTGAACATGGAATTGATGCTTTCCTTGGTGTTGCTATATAGATGTATGCGGCGCTGCATGAGCTTGCCCAGATAGCGCCAGACCACCAGTCCCAGCACTGCACCTATCATGCTCGCAGTCAGAAAATCCACCTTCCATATCTTGTTCAGGCCTTTTAGGATCAGATAGGTCGTGAATGAAAAGGCCATGATGCCGACCAGGATCGGTACCGTGCGCTGAGCGGCGATGACCATATCCTGCTGATAGGTGATAGCACGCTTGATCCAGAACAGAAAACCGGCGGCGACCAGCCCGCCCAGCACCGGAGAGATTACCCAGCTGGCAGCGATGCCACCCATGGTTCCCCAGTTAGCCGCAGCCATGCCGCCGGCAGCGATACCCGCACCGAGGACGGCACCGACAATGGAATGCGTGGTCGAGACCGGCGCGCCGATTGCGGTGGCGAAATTGAGCCACAGCGCGCCGGCGAGCAAGGCCGAGATCATCATCAGGACGAAATGATTGCTGTTGGGAATAGCGCCCGGATCGATAATACCGCCACGTATGGTGGACACGACATCGCCGCCGGCGATCAACGCACCCATCATTTCAAATATGGCGGCAATGAAAATGGCGCCACCCATGGTGATGGCACGCGAGCCGACCGCCGGACCGACGTTGTTGGCGACATCGTTGGCGCCGATGTTCATGGCCATGTAACCGCCGATCATGGCAGCTACCACCAGCATGGTGCTTTGCGGCCCGACGCCGCCATTGGCGAGCGCGGTGTAGATCATGATGCTGACGATGAAAAGCAGGCCAATGCCCAACCTGCCTGATTCACGCGTGCCTTTCTTGGTCGCGCGTTCGATCTCGGTAAAATTCTTGAGCTTCATGAAAGTCCTGCTTTCCAGTGATGTCAGTTCAGCATTGCATTAAGAAACAGCCCGTTAGCGGCGCCGCCATGATACCAAAATTTTTCACCACCCTGCCGCAGAAATGTCATGTTTTTGTCATTTCGGATACCTACGCGAGGCCGGAAATCCGGCTATCTGACACTGTGAAGCCGGCATCGGCAGCGCCAATGAAAACGGCACCCGCGGGTGCCGTGCCTACTGCCTGCATACTTGATTTGTCTGCATGCTGATTGTCTGTCCGGACGAATGAGGGCCGCACTAAACCGACTCTGGTTTCTGTTCGCGGCGCAACAAATTCTCGACCGCAGTGCGCGGCGACTGTCCGTGTGACAGCACCCGATTCACTTCGCACGTGATCGGCATTTCCACGC
>JAVEWT010000125.1:0-5049 GCA_034004425.1 Methylophilaceae bacterium | reverse complement strand
CCGGTCGCGCTGAACGGCAAGAAGTTGGCGCCGCACGAACTGCTGGCCGAACTCAACAAACTGGGCGGCAAGCACGGTATCGGCCGCCTCGACTTGGTGGAAAACCGCTATGTCGGCATGAAGTCGCGCGGCTGCTACGAAACCCCGGGTGGCACCATCATGCTGAAGGCGCACCGTGCCATCGAATCGCTGACGCTGGACCGCGAAGTCGCCCACCTGAAGGATGATCTGATGCCGCGTTACGCCAGCCTGATCTATAACGGCTACTGGTGGAGCCCGGAACGCATCGCGCTGCAAACCCTGATCGATCACACGCAGAAAACCGTCAACGGGTTCGTGCGACTCAAGCTATACAAGGGCAACGTCATCGTCGTCGGCCGCGACAGCAAGACCGATTCGCTGTTCGACCCGACCATCGCCACTTTCGAGGACGACGCAGGTGCCTACGACCAGAAGGACGCGGGCGGCTTCATCAAGCTCAACGCCCTGCGTATGCGCATTGCCGCCAATCTGCATAAACGGCGCGGTTGATTTTCACGTTTGCGAGAACGGCACCTGAGGGTGCCGTTTTTTTGTCCAATTTTCAGCTTCAATTCATGTAGGCTGGTTAGGCTGTCACCACCTGAACTTTTATGGTGTATGGTCATGTTTAACGATATTGAATATTCCAAACGGTGGGGCCGGTTTTTGCATCGTGCGGCAGTGCGCTTTTTCAATCTGACGATGATATTTCTGTTGCTTGTCTGGGCGCTGCTTGACGCTGCGCTGCGGACGTTTGGCGGAAACGGGCGCCGACGCAGGAACCTGGAATGGAAAGACGAGAGGCTTTCAGGAATGCCTAAAATGAGACTTGCTGCAATCGGCGCTATTGCAGTTACCAGCTTTGCCATGATGACGAGCGGAGCGATAGCGGGCGAGGATGTCAATCATGTCGAGGCGCGCCGGTTGCAGGCGGCTGGCGAGATTCTGTCTTTCGAGAGGATTTCCGAGGTTGCGCGCTCTTTCAAGCCGGGTGAGATTCTCGAGGTGGAGCTCGAGCGCAACAGGAAGTCCGGCATCTATGTATATGAGATCGAGATCCTCGATGCCAGCGGTGTGGTGTGGGAGATCGATGTCAATGCCGGCAACGGTGAGCTGATCAAGATGGAAATCGACGACTGAGGCGACTTATGCGGCTTTTGCTGGTAGAAGACGATGTGACATTGGGGCCGCAATTGCGTGCGACCCTGCAACAGTCCGGTTACGCAGTGGACCTTGCCACCGACGGCATCGATGCGGAAGCCTTGGGCGATATCGAGCCGTATGATCTTGTCATCCTCGATCTGGGCTTGCCCAAGCGTTCCGGGCTGGAAGTGCTGGCCAACTGGCGAAGCCGCGGCAACAAGTTGCCGGTGGTGGTGTTGACCGCGCGCGGCAGCTGGCAGGAGAAGGTAGAAGGGTTCAAGGCCGGGGCCGATGACTATATCGGCAAGCCGTTCCAGATGGAAGAGCTGCTGGCGCGTGTCGGCGCAGTCCTCAAGCGCAGCCAGGGCGCCTCTGCCGGCCCGTTGAGCGTATACGGCATCACGCTGGATGAGGCGACTCAGAGTCTGGTCGGCAAGGACGGCCGGCAAGAGAGTCTGACCGGGACGGAATACCGGTTGCTGCGCTACTTCATGCTGAATCCGGACCAAGTGATCTCCAAGAGCCGGCTTGCCGAGCATGTCTATGATTACGACAGCGACAAGGACAGCAACGTCATGGAGGTCTACATCAACCGGTTGCGCCAGAAAATCGGCCCCGATCGGATTCAGACCAAGCGCGGCCAGGGTTACATCTTCACGGGCAATCCGTCTTGAGTCTGCCGGTCAAATCCTTGAGCGGCCGCCTTTCCTGGGGGTTGACTCTCAGTCTCGTGATTCTGTTGAGCGTGCAGTGGGCAATGGTCAGCTACGCCATCCGCCATTTGACCCAGGAGCAGATGGCAAGCCGTCTGTTGCAGGACAGCGAGAGCCTGCTGGCCGGCATACAGTTCGATGCCTCAGGTCAGATGAGTATCGACACGACGCGCATCAGTACCGTCTATCAACGTCCGTTTTCCGGGCATTATTTCGTCATCGAGTCCGGCAGGCAGCAATACGTCTCGCGCTCACTGTGGGATCAGGATCTGCTGACGCCGGATGTCAATGCCGGGGTCGAAATCCGCCTGACCATCGACGGTCCGGACAAGCAGCGGCTGCTGGCTGTGACGCATGGCTACCTGAAGCAGGACAGATTGATCGGCATCACCGTGGCGGAAGACCTGAAGGTGTTCAACGCAGGGCTACGCCAGTTCCAATGGCTGTATGGCGCGGTGTCTGTCTTCATCCTGGCGGCGTTACTGTTGTTGCAGCATTTGATCGTGAGAATGGAATTGAGGCCGTTGCAGACCTTGCGTGCCAACATGGGCAGGCTGGAGCGCGGCGAGATTGATCGCGTGGAGATGGCAGGTCCGGCCGAGATCGCCCCGGTCATCGCAGAGCTGAACCGTTTGCTGGCAACCATGGGCAACAAGGCCAGACGTTCGCGCGAGGCGCTCGGCAATCTGGCACACGCACTGAAGACGAGGCTGTCCATCCTGTCGCAGTTGGCGCAACAGCCGGAAATCCGCGCTTTGCCGGAGCTGCAGCCGATGCTGCAGGAATCGACGGAGGCGATGCGCCGCATCGTCGAGCGGGAATTGAAGCGGGCGCGCCTGATCGGCGATGCACTGCCGGGGCAACGCGTCAATCTGCCGGAAGAGATTGGTTTGCTGGTACAGACGCTGCAGTTGATGCATGCCGACAAGACGTTGGATATCCGCTGGCAGGTGGATGAGGGAGCCGTTTTCAGCGGTGACCAGGAGGATCTGCTCGAACTGCTCGGCAATCTGCTGGATAACGCCTGCAAATGGGCCAAGGGGCAGGTACGGTTGACTGTCAGCAAGACCGAGGGCGTGACGTTCACGATCGAGGATGACGGTCCGGGGTGTTCGGACGAGGAACTGCAACGAGTGACCGTGCGCGGTTTCCGGGCGGATGAAAGCCAGCCGGGCAGCGGTCTCGGGCTGGCCATCGTGCGCGATATCGTCGAAAGTTATGGCGGCCAGCTGGATCTCGGTCGTTCGCCAACGCTGGGTGGATTCAGCGTGGAAGTCCGGCTGCCGAACCGGTAACATGACGTTTGTCGCCAATCCAGACGACGTTCAGCAGATTTTCAGAGGGAATATGGAATATCGCCAACTGGGGCAGAGTGCGCTCCAAGTCTCGCCCATCTGTCTAGGTACCATGACCTTCGGTGAACAGAACACCGAGGCGGAGGCACATGAGCAGCTCGACTTTGCCTTGAGCCAGGGCATCAACTTTATCGATACCGCCGAGATGTATCCGGTTCCTCCGCGGGCCGGGACCTATACCCGTACCGAAACCATCGTCGGCAACTGGCTCAGACGCCAGCGACGCGAGGATATTGTGCTCGCTACCAAGATCGCCGGGCCGCGCCGTAAGCTGGATTGGATACGCGGCGGGCCGAAGGCCATCGACAGGGAAAACCTGCGCGAGGCGGTAGAGGGTTCATTGCAACGTCTGCAAACGGACTATATCGACCTGTACCAACTGCACTGGCCCGAGCGCAATGTGCCCATGTTCGGTCAGTACCAGTTCGACCCTGACCAGGAGTTCGAGCATGGTGTGCGGCGGCAGTGGGTCAGCATCCATGAGCAACTGGAGGCACTGGCAGAACTGGTGCAGGAAGGCAAGGTTCGCTACATCGGTCTTTCCAACGAGCAGCCCTGGGGCGTCATGGAGTTTCTGCGCCTGGCGCGTCAGCATGACCTGCCCGTCATCGTCAGCATCCAGAACTGCTACAACCTGATCAACCGTGGCTTCGAATTCGGTCTGGCGGAAATCGCTTACCGTGAAGGGGTCGGCTTGCTGGCCTATTCGCCGCTGGCTTTCGGCCATTTGACCGGCAAGTACCTTGAGGGCGGCAGCGGTCGCGCCACCTTGTTCAAGGGCTTTGCCCAGCGTTACGAGAAACCTAACGTGGCACCAGCCAGCGCTGCTTATGCCGCACTGGCACGACAACACGGCTACAGCCCGGCAGAGCTGGCGCTTGCCTTCGTCTATCATCGCTGGTTCGTGACCAGTACCATTATCGGTGCCACCAGCATGCAGCAGTTGCGCGAGAACCTGACGGCCTGGCATAAACCGATTTCGGCGGAATTGTTGGCCGAAATCGAACAGATCCATTTACGTTACATGAACCCCGCTCCCTGACAGCGTGTGTCATGAATCGGCCCCGCCTGTGGAGGCCGAGCCGGATTTCTGCGATAATCATCAGCTTGAAAATCCGGGGGTAACCAGCATGGCGCAATTCGATAATGTCAGTGTCAAAAAGAAAGCCAACGTCTATTTCGACGGCAAGTGCGTCAGCCACACCGTGCTGCTGCCGAACGGCACGCGCAGCACGATCGGCGTCATCTTCCCCAGTACCCTGACCTTCAACACCAGCGCGCCGGAACTGATGGAAATCAATCTCGGCGTCTGCAAGGTCAGGCTGCAGGGCGAAACCGAATGGAAAACCTACAAGGCCGGAGACAAGTTCACGGTGCCCGGGAATTCCAGCTTCGATATCGAAACCATCGAGATGCTGGATTACGTCTGCCATTTTGAGTAATCGCATTTGCCGCCGGACTGGTGCCCGTTATCAGCCAGAGCTCCGCGGCATGCATAGCCTGGAGTTTGCGCATGCCTTCATTTGATATCAGTTCCGAAGTCGATATGGTTGCCCTGAAGAACGCGGTGGACGTCGCCGCGCGGCAGATCGCCAACCGTTACGATTTCAAGGGTACCAGTGCCAATCTGGAGTTGAGCGAGAAGGACAAGCTGATCACCTTGTACGGAGATTCAGATTTTCAACTTGACCAGATCAAGGACATCCTGCTGCCGGCGATGGAAAAGAAAGAGCCGGACAGCAGCAAGCGCCTCGATCATCAGGATGTGCAAAAGATCTCAGGCAACAAGGCCAAGCAGGAGCTGAAGATCAAGGCCG
>JAVEWT010000124.1:0-5088 GCA_034004425.1 Methylophilaceae bacterium | reverse complement strand
GCTTTTGTTAGATTTTCATCCTTGCTTATGAAAAAGACTATCTGGTTCCAAAAGTCTTTTTCCAAATGCGCTTTCACACGATCCCGAATCGATTCAGCTTCACCAATATAAACAGAAGGTTGATCTGTTTCCGGGTCTAGTCCAGTAAGGAAATAAATACCAGGATTGGCAGATTCTTCACGAGCAAGCACATTATCAAATTCGCTTCTCGGGCCAGCTACGGCTTTACCTGTCCAATTGGAGAGTTCTGCCGTTCTCAGTCTTTTGGGATCGCCGTGAGGCAAGAAAATTTTAATTGTTGCACTGGCCATGGTTCACTCCGATTTTCTTATTGCTTGCCTCAAGCCAGCATCTCCAGCAAGGTCGGATGCCATTGCTCCAATTCGATCTCTCCCATTTTCCCCCCCAGCCTTTGCTTGTCTACGGTTCGAATCTGGTCGAGCAGGATGCGTGAGGGTTTGCCCTTGAATTCGACTTCGGGGCGGCAGCCTAGTGGCTGGCCTTTACTGGTGAGTGGGGCGACGATGACGCGGGGTAGTACGGCGTTCATGTCGTCGGGGGAGATGATGAGGGCGGGGCGGGTTTTGCGGATTTCCGTGCCTATGGTCGGGTCGAGATTGATCCAATAGACTTCGCCGCGTTTTACCATTCCCAGTCGGCCTGTTCTGTTTCGGTTTCCACCATGTCGTTCCAGGCGGATTCGTCCTTGTTCGGGTCGTAGGCTGCGAACCAGTTCTTGCGCGGTTCGGTGTTGGCGGCCTCGATGATCAGGCGGTTGTTTTCGACATGCATGGTGACTTCCTCCTGAATGCCGCAAGCGGCAATTAGCGGGGCGGGGATCAGTACGCCCTTGGAATTGCCGATTTTGCGGATAGCGGTTTTCATGTCATCACCTCTTGAATGTTAAAACAATGTTATAACATTGCATGCCGGTGCAGCAAGCTTATTTTTGCCAGGCATCCCGTAGTGTCACCGTGCGGTTGAACACCGGCTTGCCCGCCACGCTGTCTTTTCTGTCTGCAACAAAATAGCCGTGGCGCTCGAACTGGAAAGCCTCCTCCGGTTTTGCATCTTTCAATGCCGGTTCCAGTTGCGCGGTGATGGTCTTCACTGAATCCGGGTTGAGGTCATCCAGATAGTCGCGGTCGCCGGCACCGGGGTTGGCTTCCTTGAACAGGCGGTCATAGAGGCGTACTTCGGCGGCGTAGGCATGTGCGGCGGAAACCCAGTGGATGTTGCCTTTTACCTTGACTGAATCCGCCCCCGGCGTGCCGGACTTGGTGTCGGGCAGGTATTCGCAGTGCACCGTGGTCACGTTGCCGTCGGCATCCTTCTCGAAGCCGGTGCATTTGACCACGTAGCCGTAACGCAGGCGCACCATGTTGTCCGGGAACAGGCGGAAATAGCCTTTGCTCGGTACTTCCATGAAGTCTTCACGCTCGATCCAGAGTTCCCTGGTCAGCGGCACCACGCGTTTGCCGAGTTCCGGTTTTTGCGGGTGGTTGGGGGCAAAGCAATCCTCAGACTGGTTTTCCGGATAGTTGTCGATGACCAGTTTGATCGGGTCGAGCACAGCGATGCGGCGTTCGGCGGACGTGTTGAGCACTTCACGCATGCAGTCTTCGAGGATGGTGTATTCGATCCAGGAATCGGCCTTGGAGACGCCGATGCGGTCGGTGAACAGCTTGAAGCCTTCGGGCGTGTAGCCGCGGCGGCGGGCACCTGCCAGTGTCGGCAGGCGCGGGTCATCCCAGCCGCTCACATGCTTGTTCTCGACCAGTTCGATCAGCTTGCGCTTGGAGAGCACGACATAGGTGAGGTTGAGGCGGGCGAATTCGTACTGCTTGGGCAAGGGGTGCGCCAGCAGGCCGGCCTCTGCGAGCCGCTCCAGTACCCAGTCGTAGAACGGGCGCTGGTCTTCGAATTCCAGCGTGCAGATGGAGTGGGTGATCTGTTCCAGCGCGTCCTCGATCGGGTGGGCGAAGGTGTACATCGGGTAGATGCACCACTTGTCGCCGGTGTTGTGGTGCGTGGCGCGGCGGATGCGGTAGATGGCCGGGTCGCGCAGGTTGATGTTGGGCGAGGCCATGTCGATCCTGGCGCGCAGGATCATGCTGCCGTCCGCGTGTTTGCCGTCGCGCATCTCGCGGAACAGGGCGAGGTTCTCGGCCGGGCTGCGGTCGCGGTAGGGCGAGTTCTTGCCGGGCTCGGTCAGCGTGCCGCGGTTGGCACGCATCTCGTCGGCGGTCTGCTGGTCGACGTAGGCATGGCCTGCTTCGATCAGGGTTTCTGCCGCGCGGTACATGAAGTCGAAATAGTTGCTGGCGAAATAGAGGTGCGAGGTGCCGTTTTTCTCCCAGCCGAAGCCCAGCCATTGCACCATGTCGACGATGCTGTCGACGTATTCCTGTTCTTCCTTCTCCGGGTTGGTGTCGTCGAAGCGCATATGGCAGACGCCGTCGTAATCGCGTGCCAGGCCGAAGTTGAGGAACACGCTCTTGGCGTGGCCGATGTGCAGGTAGCCGTTCGGCTCCGGCGGGAAGCGCGTGCGAATCTTCGCCGGGTCCGGCTCGCCCTTGGCGTGGTGTGCGGCATCGCCCGGGCTGCCACCCCAGCGGCGGTTTTTGTAGGTGCCCTGTTCGAGGTCGTGTTCGACGATGTTGCGAATGAAGTTGGCGGCGGGGGCGATGGGTGTTTTTTCTGAAGACATGATGTTCACGGCAAAATGGATGTGCGTATTTTACACGCTCGCGGCGGGGTTAAGGACTTCTCGCGCTGTGCTAATATCGGTGGGACTTGGCAAAGAAAAATGAACACGCTCACTTTCCCCATATTGCGCCTGCTGTCTGACGGCCGCTTCCATTCCGGCGAGGATATCGCACGGCATTTCAAGGTGTCGCGCACGACGGTGTGGAACGCATTGCAGGAAGCCGAGGCGCTCGGCGTGCAGATATTCTCTGTGCGCGGCCGCGGCTACCGGCTGCCGGAGCCGATCCAGTTGCTGGAGCGCGAAGCGGTGCTGGATGCGATCGGGGAACAGCGGGCCTGGTTCAAGCTGGAAGTGCACGACCATCTGGAGTCGACCAACAGCCACCTGATGAGGTTGGCCGCACAGAATGCGCCGCACGCGAGTTGCGTGGCTGCCTCGTTGCAGACCAAGGGGCGTGGTCGCAGGGGGCGGAGCTGGCAGGCGGGGCTGGGCGCCAGCCTGACGTTTTCGCTGCTGTGGCGTTTCCAGTCCGGCGCGGCGGCGCTTTCCGGCCTGAGTCTGGCAGTGGGTGTGGCGCTGATACGCGCGATGCGCACGCTCGGGCTCGATGCCATGCAGCTGAAGTGGCCAAACGATCTGGTCGTGCAGCATCAGGGCCGGCATCACAAGCTGGCTGGCATCCTGATCGAATTGCAGGGCGACATGGAAGGGCCGAGCGCGGCGGTCATCGGCATCGGCATCAATCTGCGCCTGCCCGAAGAACTGAAGCAGCAGATCGACCAGCCGGTCATCGATATCGCGGCGCTGGGCGAACACTGGCGCGACCCTAGTCGTTTTCTGGGGCTGACGCTGTCACATCTGGCCGATGCGCTGAGCCAGTTCGAGCAGCAGGGTTTCGCTGCCATGCACGAGGAATGGACCGCCTATCACGCCTATCAGGACCAGGCCGTGCGCATGCTGCTGCCGGACGGACGGGAGACCCGCGGGGTGGCGCGCGGGGTGGCGGAGGACGGTATCCTGCTGGTCGAGACGGCGGGCGGCGTTCAGCGCTTTTCGGCGGGCGAGATCAGTTTGCGTGGGGTGGATGCATGATACTCACCATCGATAGCGGCAACACGCGCACCAAATGGGCGATATTCAATCAGGCGAATGCCGTCGCCGCACGCGGCGTCATCGATAACTCTCAGTTGGCGGCTGTCCCGCCGGAGTGGGCAGGGTGCGCGCTGGCAGTGATTTCCAACGTGGCAGGGGAGGTGGTCGCCAAGCGCTTGAAAGACATGCTGGCCGGCATGCCAAGGCAGTATTGGCTGACATCCAGCGCCGAGGCCTTCGGCATCGTCAACGCTTACGAACAGCCGGCCCGGCTCGGTTCTGACCGCTGGGCGGCGATGATAGGCGCGCGCAACTATACGGCCCAGCATTGTCTGGTGGTCAATGCCGGCACGGCGTTGACCATGGATGCCTTGCTGCGGGATGCCGATGGCGAGCGCTGCCGTTTTGCCGGCGGCGCTATCGTGCCGGGGTTGCATTCGATGCAGCAGGCATTGCGGCAACGCACACACGGCGTTGACCCTGCAATCGAGCGGGACGGCCGCTATGCCGAACTGCCGACCAATACTGCCGATGCCGTTTATACCGGTGCGCTGATCGCCATGACCGGCGCCATCGAGCATATGAGCTTGCGCCTGCAACGCCTGACCGACAGCTCCGTGCATTGCATGCTCAGCGGTGGCGACGCTGCCTTGCTGCTGGAAAGCTTGCGAAGCAGCGCGGTCATCAGTGATATAGTGCTGGTCGAGGATTTGGTGTTGCGCGGTTTGTTGGTGATAGGACGAGAAATTCGATGAAGTGGCTACTGTGGTTATTGCTGATGATCAATCTGGCATTGCTGGCCTATTTCAATTTGGGCCGCCCGCCTGCAGTACAGTTGCAGATCGAGGAAACATCATTGAACCCGGAAGGGATCCGGCTGCTGACGCCGGAGGAGATCGAGGCATTGCCGCGGCGCGAAGCAGTTGCGGAAAGCGTCCAGGCACAGCAGTATGGCTGCTATGAGTGGGGGACCTTTTCCCGCGCCAAACTGGCCAGCGCGCAGAGTCATTTGAGTCGCCACGCGCTGGAAAGCCGCGTCATCCAGCATTCTGCGCAAGAGGCGAAGCGCTACTGGGTCTATATCCCGCGTGCCGGCAATGCGCAGCAGGCGCAGGCGCGGATGGACGAGTTGCGCGCGCTCGGATTGACCGACATGGTGGTGGTGCAGGACCAGCAGTCTGCCAATGTAATTTCGCTCGGGGTGTTCAAGGATGAGCAATTAGCGACTAAACTGTTGGAAGATTTAAAAAGCAGGGGTGTAAACAATGCGGTAAAAGGGGTTCGCA
>JAVEWT010000012.1:0-24994 GCA_034004425.1 Methylophilaceae bacterium | reverse complement strand
CAATACGCAGGTCAGGCCTTCGCGCATGTCATCGCCGGTGGTTTCGATCTTGGCTTTTTTCGCCAGTTCGTTTTCTTCGATGAAGCTGTTGATGGTACGGGTCATGGCCGTCCGCAGGCCGGTCAAATGGGTTCCACCATCGCGTTGCGGGATATTGTTGGTGAAGCACTGCACGGTTTCGGCATACGAATCGTTCCACTGCATGGAAACCTCGATGGTCATGCCGTCCTTTTCACCCTTGGCATAGAACGGTTTCGGATGCAGTACCGTCTTGCTGCGGTTCATGTACTCGACAAAACCCTGCACGCCGCCGGAATAGGCGAAGTTCTCGGATTTGCCAGTGCGCTGATCGATCAGTTCGATCTTGACTCCGTTGTTCAGGAAGGACAGTTCGCGGATGCGCTTAGCCAGGATTTCGAAGTGAAACTCGACGTTGGTGAAGGTATCGACCGATGCCAGAAAATGCACTTCGGTGCCACGCCGTTCCGTGGTGCCCGTGATGGTCAACGGTGCCTGCGGCACGCCGCGATGAAACTCCATCTGATAGACCTGACCGTTGCGGTAGATCTTCAAGCGCAGCCAGTCCGAAAGCGCATTGACTACGGAAACACCGACACCATGCAAACCGCCTGACACCTTGTAGGAGTTCTGGTCGAACTTGCCGCCTGCATGCAATTCGGTCATGACGATTTCTGCGGCGGATCGCTTCGGCTCGTGCTTGTCGTCTTCCTTGATGTCGGTCGGGATGCCGCGACCGTTGTCCGAGATGCTGATGGAATTGTCCGGATGGATGATGACCTTGATGTCGTCACAATGGCCGGCCAGCGCTTCGTCGATCGCGTTATCCAGTACCTCGAACACCATATGGTGCAGACCGCTGCCGTCGGAGGTATCGCCGATGTACATGCCGGGACGCTTGCGTACCGCGTCCAGACCTTCAAGAATCTTAATACTGGATGAATCGTAATCTGTCATGGTGTTGATCTTTTGCTGTGTTTCACGTGAAACATGGAAAAAAGTGCGTATTCAAGCAAACATCAAATACGCATCGGCATTACTACATATTTGTAGTTTTCATCTTCTGGCACGGTGACCAGACAACTGCTGTTGGCATCCGCAAAGGAAAAGACGATTTGATCGCTGCTGACATTGTTGAGGACATCGATCATGTAGGTCACATTGAAACCGATATCCAGCGCATCGCCGTTGTAATTGATTTCCAGATCTTCTTCCGCTTCTTCCTGCTCGCTGTTGGTGCTGATCAGGCGCAGGCTGTTGTTGCTCAATACCAGACGGATGCCGCGGTACTTCTCGTTGGAGAGGATGGACGCACGTTGCATGGAGAGTAACACGGTCATGCGGTCGATCGTGAAGGTATTTTTATGGCCGACCGGAATCACGCGGTTGTAATCCGGAAACTTGCCGTCGATCACCTTGCTGATCAAGCGAATGGCGCCAAAAGAGAAATTGACCTGGCCCGGCACGATTTCCACCGTAACTTCCTCATCGCTTTCATCCAGTAATTTGATCAGTTCGATCACCGTCTTGCGCGGCAGGATCAATTCCTGTTTTTCATAGTTACGGTTCAATTCGGCCGAGGTGAAACTCAGACGATGGCCGTCGGTACCGACCAGGTTGAGACGGTTGGCATTGACTTCGAACAGCAGACCATTCAGATAGTAACGGATATCCTGTTGCGCCATGGCGAATTCAACCTGTTTCAGCAGGCGCTTCAATACACCCTGGCTGACTGTGACTACGCTTGGTTCCGCACCTGCAGCCTTGGTCATGACCGGGTAATCGCTGGCTGGCAAGGTCTGCAGATTAAAGCGGCTCTTGCCTGCCTTGACCTGCATGCGGCTGTCGGTTGTTGCCATGCTGATTTCGGCGTTTTCCGGCAAGGCACGGCAGATATCCAGTAGCTTCTTTGCCGAAACAGTCGTCGATAACTCACCTCCTGCATCGCTGTCGATCGACAAGGAAATCTGCATTTCCAGGTCGGTCGCGGTCAATACGATGCTGTTTTGTCTGGCTTCCAGTAAAAGATTGGAAAGTATCGGCAGTGTATGGCGTCTTTCAACTATACCGCTGACGGCAGAAAGCGGCTTCAACAGGGTATCTCTATTTATTTTGATGTTCATTGTTCAAAAACCCGTCTGTGTTAATGTCGATTCAATTAATAGAATAAGTAATACATAAAAGCTAATAACATATAGTAATGCACAGCAAACTTGTGGATAAACAGGATTTATTCATTAAAACATAAGTTTGCAAATTAATTTCTGTGCGTATAACCCTTGAAACCGTTGTGGATGATTTGTTTATTATTTTAAGCCAAGTGCATAAATGCGCCTAAACCACATTTTTATGCACAGGCTATCCACGAGGTTTCTGTTCGATTCATCCCCGGATCACTTGAACCAGAAACGCGATGTCGCGTGAAACATTGGGGTCGTTTTTGCGTAATTGCTCGACTTCGTCGCAGGCGTGCATGACGGTGGTGTGGTGCCGGCTGCCGAAAGCTTCACCGATCTCCGGAAAGCTGTGATTGGTCAGTTCTCGTGCCAAGGCCATGGCGATTTGGCGCGGCCGGGCAAAGTTACGCGAGCGCTTCTTGCTGTACATTTCGGCGACTTTGATCTTGTAATAATCGGCGACAGTTTTCTGGATGTTTTCCATCGTGACTTGACGGCCACGCACGGCGATCAGGTCCTTCAAGGCTTCCTTGGCCAGATGTACATCGATTTCGTGACCGGTGAACTTGGCCATGGCGACGATGCGGTTGAGCGCGCCTTCCAGCTCGCGTACGCTGGAACGAACCTGTTTGGCGACAAAGAAGGCGACATCCTCGTGCAAGACAAAACGCGCGGCTTCCGCCTTTTTCAGCAGGATGGCGACGCGCATTTCGAGTTCTGGTGGCTCCACGGCGACAGTCAGGCCCCAGCTGAAACGGGTGCGCAAGCGCTCGTCGACATCGGCGATTTCCTTGGGATAGGTATCGCAGGTGATGATGATCTGCTTTTTCGATTCGATCAGTGAATTGAAAGCGTAGAAGAATTCTTCTTGGGTTCGGCTCTTTTTGGCAAAAAACTGGATATCGTCGATCAGCAGCAGGTCGAGCGAGTGGTATTGGCGCTTGAATTCGTCAAACGCTTTGTGTTCATAGGCTTTTACTACGTCGGAGACGTAGCGCTCAGCGTGCAGATAGCGAATCTTGGCTTCCGGGTTCTGCTGCTTCAGGTGATTGCCGATCGCCTGAAGCAAATGGGTCTTGCCCAGCCCGACGCCACCGTAGATGAATAACGGGTTATAGGCCATGCCCGGGTTTTCCGCGACCTGGATGGCGGCGGCGCGAGCCAGCTGATTGGCCTTGCCGGTGACGAAATTGTCGAAATTGAAGGCTGGGTTGAGGCCCGAAGTCTCGCTGACAGCCTTGGGTTTTTTGACCGGTTTGGTCGCGACCTTGATGCTTTCTGTAGCAGATACAGTGCCGGCAAGAATATCGGAGATGACATCACTGTCGTCCTTTTCATGCTGTGAGTTCAGCAGTTTGGAGACGGCGTTATGGTGTGCCCCGTTGTGCTGTTTTTCTTTTCTGGTCGCAACGGCGAGTTCGATCTCGACCGGCTCGGCAGCGACTTCTTCAGCGATCAGACGAATGCGGTCGAGGAAGCGATCCTTGACCCACTGCTGGACGAATCGATTCGGCGCGATCAGGCGATAGGAGCCGTTGGCCGTTTCGAATTCCAGTGGTTTGATCCAGGTGTTGAATTGCTGTGCGGATAGTTCTTGCTGAAAACGCCCCAGACAAATCGACCAAAAATTGTCCATCGGTTGCCCGATACCTCTAAGTTATTATTCATGAACGATTCGCCCGCAATATGGTTGTTGTTATGCGGGAGCTGTGGCTAACCTGTCGCCCTCAGGCCATGGCGTTCTGGACTGTTGCAGACACCGGATGTCTGCGGCGCGGCAACAGCATGGGCAGTTACAAAGCGGATGATGCCGGGTGAAACGGGTTAGCGTTTTAAAGTGCCCTTAATTCTAGCCCTAATGGCAGAACTTATCCACAGCCTTTTCGGCTGATTCACAAACTAAATAAACATTGACAAAACAAGGCAAAGTCGTGTTAAATCGCGGTCTTACTTGAAATGCAGTGAAGTTACCGGAGATTTGCAATGAAACGTACCTACCAACCATCCAAAGTTCGCCGTGCACGTACCCACGGTTTTCTGGTGCGCATGAAGACCCGTGGTGGTCGTGCCGTTATCGCTGCACGCCGCGCCAAGGGCCGTGCCCGTCTAGCAGTCTAAGCAGTCCACGGACCGCCTTGTTTCAGATAGACAGGCGTTGATCCCCGGTTTGAATCAGGGTTTTCCACGCCAGGCCAGAATTACAAAAACGGATGATTTTTCATCCGTTTTTAGTTTGCGCAAACGGATTTCCGGCCAGTATCTTGCCATTCACTATCGGGCCAATCAGACCGCAGGTCCGAGGCTTGGTCTGGTGGTGGCGAAGAAAGTCGCCAAACGTTCGGTTGACCGCAACTACATGCGTCGCGTCCTGCGCGAATTGTTCAGGAAGCAGCAGGCGCAGATCGCGCCGCTGGATCTGGTGATCCGCGTCACCAAGTTGTTCGGACATGCCGAATTTGCTCAGGTGGAACAGGAGTTTTCCGAATTGCTGTTTAGGTTGAACCGGGCGACGGCGAAGCCGGCTGGCACGGGCCCCGAGGAGCCAGTTCATGTCTAGGTTGTCCCCTGTCTACTGGTTCAGACACCTGCTGGTGAGCCTGATCCGGCTTTATCAATTGGCCTTGAGCCCCTATTTCGGCCAACAATGCCGATTCAGTCCGACCTGTTCCCAGTATGCGATCGAGGCCATCAATAAATATGGCGCAATCAAGGGTTTAGCATATACCATACGACGTTTGTCGCGTTGTCATCCTTGGCATGACGGCGGTCACGATCCCGTGCCATAAGTGATGCGACAAGTCCGTGAGCACGATATAAATCAATTAATCAAGTAGATATAGACAATTCAATGGATACCAAGCGGCTGATTCTATTCGTTATTTTTTCATTTTCCCTGTTGATGCTGTGGGATGCCTGGCAACAGCACAATGCTCCTGAACCGGACGCGGCCACGGCCCAATCCGCGGATGCCAGCATTCCGCAAGCGGCCAAGGCGGATATGCCGGCTGCGAGCAGCCAGCCTGATTTGCCGCAGACCAGCGGTTTCGGGTTGGAAAACGGCCAGCGTATCCTTATCGAAACCGATCTCTATCGTGGCGAGATCGATACGGTGGGCGGCGATTTGCGTAAGCTGGTTCTGCGTCAGCATCGCTCGGATGACAAGGAAAGCGAATACGTGCTGCTGGATGATCAGGCGGCGCCATTGCTTTATGTGGCACAGACCGGCCTGATCGGTAACGATTTGCCGAATCATCGCAGCGTGTTCACCAGTAGCGCGAACAGCTACCAGATGACCGCCGGTAGCGACCAGCTGGAAGTGCGCCTGAGCTGGAGCAACGATGCCGGCCTGCAGGTCGACAAGGTCTATACGTTCAAGCGCGACAGCTATGCAATCGGCGTGCGTTACGAAATTGCCAACAACACGGAGAGCGCCATCACGCCTTCCGTCTACTACCAGATATTGCACGACAGCCTGTCCAATCAGGGCTCGTTCATGATGCCGACCTTCACCGGAGGTGCCTACTTTACCGATACCGACAAGTTCAAGAAGATCAGCTTCGGCGACATGGCCAAGAACAATCTATCCAAGAACAGCCGTGATGGTTGGGTCGGGCTGGTGCAGCATTATTTCCTCGGCGCCTGGATCCCGCAGGACGGCATCGCTCGCGAGTTCTATACCAAACAACTGGCAACCGACATCTATTCCATCGGTAGCGTCAGCCCGCTGGGTCAGATCGCGCCCGGCACCAAGCTGGAAGTGCCGGCCAGGTTGTATGCCGGCCCACAGACCCAATCGCAGTTGAAGGCGGTCGCGCCCGGACTGGAATATGCAGTCGACTACGGCTGGCTGACCATTATTGCCGCACCGCTGTTCTGGGTGCTCTCCGCCATCCAGAAGCTGGTCAACAACTGGGGTGTGTCCATCATCCTGCTGACCATTCTGATCAAGCTGGCGTTTTATCCGCTGTCCGCCGCCAGCTATCGCTCAATGGCGCATCTGCGTGAACTGACGCCACGTCTGCAGAGCATGAAGGAAAAGTTCGGCGACGACCGGCAGAAGATGCAGCAGGCCATGATGGAGTTGTACAAGACCGAGAAGATCAATCCGCTGGGCGGTTGCCTGCCGATCCTGGTGCAGATTCCGGTGTTCATTGCGCTGTACTGGGTGCTGCTCGGCAGTGTCGAGATGCGTCATGCGCCGTTCATGTTGTGGATTGAGGACCTGTCGGCGACCGACCCCTACTTCGTGCTGCCCATCCTCATGGGTCTGACCATGATCATCCAGACCAGACTGAATCCGACGCCGACCGATCCGATCCAGGCCAAGGTCATGATGATCATGCCGATCGTGTTCAGTGTGTTCTTCTTCTTTTTCCCGGCAGGCCTGGTGCTCTACTGGCTGGTCAACAACATTCTGTCGATCGCCCAGCAATGGCATATCAACCGTGCAACCGAGCGTGCAACGGCAGCCAAGAAGAAGTCGGGCAAACGCTAGTCCTTGCGCACCGGCATCCCTCGCCGGTGCATGTTTTTACGGGCGCATATGAAAGCTGAAACCGCAGACACGATTGCAGCGATCGCGACCGCCCCCGGCTCCGGCGGTATCGGCGTCGTGCGGGTTTCCGGCGAGGCCTGCAGGCAGATTGCCGAGGCCATACTCGGCCATTGCCCCGTCCCGCGCCACGCGGCTTATCTGGATTTCAACGAGGCCGACGGCAGCCTGATCGACCGCGGCATCGCAATCTATTATGCCGCTCCCCACTCCTATACCGGTGAAGATGTGCTCGAACTACAGGCGCACGGCGGACCGGCGCTGATGCAGTTGCTGCTGAAGCGCTGTCTGGCCTTGGGCGCGCGGCAAGCCATGCCGGGCGAGTTCACGCGACGCGCCTATCTGAACGACAAGCTCGATCTGGCTCAGGCTGAAGCCGTGATTGATGTGATCAATGCCTCGACCGAGGCAGCCGCGCGCAGCGCCGTGCGCTCACTCTCCGGCGAGTTTTCCGCCTATATCCAGGCCCTGCTCGGCCGACTGATCGAGCTGCGCATGTATGTCGAGGCCTGCCTGGACTTTCCCGAGGAAGAGATCGATTTCATCAGCCAGGGCCGAGTTGCCGAGAAGTTGTCGGTGTTGCAGCAGGAATTGCAACGTGTGTTTCAGAGTGCAAAACAGGGCAACCTGTTGCGTGAAGGCATCCAGGTGGTGTTGATCGGGCAGCCCAATGTCGGCAAGTCGAGTCTGATGAACCGCCTGGCCGGCGAAGACGTCGCCATCGTCACCTCGATCGCCGGTACCACGCGCGATGTGATTCGCAGCACGATACAGCTCAATGGCGTGCCTTTACATATCATCGATACCGCCGGCTTGCGCGAAACTGCCGATGAAGTGGAAAAACAGGGGATTGCCAGAACATGGCGAGCTCTGGAAAACGCCGATGTCGCATTATTATTGGTCGACGCAGCTCATGGTATTGGTGAGACGGAAAAATCGATTCTGGCGCGATTGCCGGCTTTTTTGCCAAAAATCAACGTTCACAACAAAATCGATCTCAGCGCAGAGATCCCTAAAAAGGAAGTTCGCGACGGCGAAACGCACATTTATCTATCGGCCAAACATGGTCAAGGTATATCGCTGCTGATCGACCATTTGCTCGATCTGGCCGGCTGGCAGCCGGGCGGCGAGGGAGTGTTCATGGCGCGCACTCGGCATTTGCAGGCATTGCAGGAGGTCAGGCAGCATTTGCAGACCGCTGTCGAGCGCCTGGGGCAGGCTGAACTGGCGGCCGAGGAGCTCAGGCTGGCGCAGGAAGCCTTGAGTCAGATCACGGGCGAGTTCACGCCCGATGATCTGCTGGGCGAGATCTTTTCAAAATTCTGTATCGGTAAATAAATCAGGTAGTTATTGGCGAGTAACACCGTTCCCGGAAACTGCTTCATCCATTTTGTTCCACGTGAAACATACCGGTTTTTCAGGTTTCTTTTTTCCAGTAACTTTTTTCCAGACGGGTCGAGCTGCGCTTGCAGCCGGTGATCATGGCCCGGATCAGGTTGTCCTTGTGCAGTATGCTTTCGGTGATGACGGCGGTGATATGCAACACAACCAGAAACAACCAGGCCCATGAAACATAGTAGTGGAGCGATTTGACATAGCCAGGCACATCGTACAGCCAGCCGTCGTTATAGACCAGATATCCTGAAATCACCGTCGTGATACCGCAGAACAGCATGATGTAGATGACGACGGAACCGGCCGGATTGTGACCGATATAGCGGCGGCTACGGCCTTGTACCGTGAGCCAGAGGTAGCGGATGGCGAGTAATGGGTTGAGCGGGAAGGCGCGAAAGCTGGCGTAGCCGGTTTTCATGCAACCCCAGACGATGCGGGCAGCAATCAGGCCGGCGACAGCATAGCCGGCGTAGACGTGGATCAGTCGATCCCACTCCGATTCGCGGTAGTAGAAAGCGACGCTGAAGGCGATGACCAAAGACCAGTGGAAGAACCGTACAAAAACATCCCAAACGTATTTTTGTGGCGGTTCATCCTTCAGGCAGTCCAGTGCAGCTTGTTTGGCCCGGTCTTCGGTCATCTGCTTTGGATCTTTAATTGACGCTCAACAGGTAAGCGATGAAGTTGCCCTTTTCCTGTGCGGAGCAGTCTCTGCCGATGACGTCGTGGCAGTGGGCTGTGAATTCCTTCTCGACCTTGTCGATGTCGGCAAAACGCTTCGGATTGGCGGTCGGTGACAGCGGACGGATCGGCTTGCCGGTCACGATGTGCTTGCCGTTGTCGGCCGGGTTGGCGGTATGGCAGGAAGCGCAAGCCACTTGTTGACCCTTGACCGTGATTTCGCGGTTATAAAACGACTTGCCGTCGTTAGCGGAAAGGCCGGTGGAAGCCGGGTTGATGTTCTTGGCGATGGTTTCGTACTTGGCGGCCAGCTTTTGAGCCGAAGCGACGTCGGCGTGTGCGGCAGTGGCTGCAAAGGCGGCTAACAGGCCGAATAAGATGTTGCTTGCTTTCATGACATTGCTCCCTTGTGATTTAAATTGGTTAAACCAGGTGTAGCTCGATTTCATTCGAGTCAAGCGAATTATATGTCATGTATGTTAATAAAATGTGTAAGCAAGCGGTTGATATGAAATTTAGTTGTAAGAAAATCGCAAAAATCTTTTGTGGCTTGAATGTTTCACGTGAAACATAAAGCACATGCATGACGCGGAGCGAGGTTTGCAGTAAGATGCAGGTCTTGAAATCATTGCAGGAATCAGCGCCTGCTCAAGTGGCTTTTACGAACCGGGATCCTTGATTGGAAAGGGATTCGAAGGTTTTTCGAAGGGTGGGCAAGAGTCTTCAGATATGCAATTCCCTGATATTTTCGATGTCATTGTAGTGGGTGGTGGTCACGCCGGCACCGAGGCTGCGCTCGCCAGTGCGCGCATGGGGCGCAAGACGCTGCTGTTGACGCACAATATCGAGACGCTGGGGCAGATGTCCTGTAATCCATCCATCGGTGGCATCGGCAAGGGACATCTGGTCAAGGAGGTCGACGCGTTGGGCGGCGCCATGGCGGCGGCTACGGACGAAGGCGGTATCCAGTTCCGCATCCTCAATTCCAGCAAAGGGCCTGCGGTACGGGCCACGCGTGCGCAAGCCGACCGCGTGCTGTACAAGGCGGCCATCCGCCGACGTCTGGAGAATCAGCCCAATCTCTGGCTGTTCCAGCAGGCGGTCGATGACATCCTGCTCGAGGGCGACCGCGCCGCCGGTGTCGTGACGCAACTCGGCTTGCGGTTCAAATCGAAAACCGTGGTGTTGACCGCCGGTACGTTCCTCGGTGGTCTGGTGCATGTCGGCCTCAACAACTACCAGGCCGGCCGCGCCGGCGACCCACCATCGATTTCGTTGGCGGCCAGATTGCGCGAGATCGGATTGCCGGCCGGCCGGCTGAAAACCGGTACACCGCCGCGCATCGATGGCCGCACCATCGATTACTCGGTGATGCTGGAGCAGCCGGGGGATGATCCGGTACCGGTGTTCTCCTTCCTCGGCGATGCATCCCGGCATCCGCAGCAGCTTTCCTGCTGGATCACGCAGACCAACGAGCGCACGCACGACATCATACGCAGCGGTCTGGACCGCTCGCCCATGTATACCGGTGTTATCGAAGGGGTCGGTCCGCGTTACTGCCCTTCCGTCGAGGACAAGATCCACCGTTTCGCCGACAAGGAATCGCACCAGATCTTTCTGGAGCCGGAAGGTTTGAGTACCAACGAGATTTATCCCAACGGCATTTCGACCAGTCTGCCGTTCGATATCCAGCTGCAACTGGTGCGGTCCATTCGCGGTCTCGAGAACGCGCACATTCTGCGGCCCGGTTATGCCATCGAATACGATTATTACGACCCGCGTGCGCTGAAGAGCTCGCTGGAAACCAAAAGCATTCACGGCCTCTTTTTCGCCGGCCAGATCAACGGCACCACGGGATACGAGGAAGCTGCGGCCCAGGGCCTGTTGGCCGGCGCCAACGCAGCCCTCCACGCGGCTGGAGAATTACCTTGGTGCCCGGGCCGCGACGAAGCCTATCTCGGCGTGCTGGTCGATGACCTCATCACGACCGGCGTGACGGAGCCTTACCGCATGTTCACCAGCCGGGCCGAATACCGGCTGATGCTGCGCGAGGATAATGCCGATATGCGGCTGACCGAAGCCGGACGCAAGATTGGTCTGGTCGACGATGAGCGCTGGGAGGCCTTTGCCCGCAAGCAGGAAGCCATCGCCCGCGAGCAGGAGCGCTTGAAGCGCAGCTTCGTGCATCCCGCCACCCTGCCGCCGGAAGATGCCTTGCGCGTTCTGGGCAAGCCGATCGAGCATGAGTATTCGTTGTTCGAGTTGCTGCGCCGCCCTGATGTCAGCTATGAATCCCTGCTCAGTTTACCGTTGCCGGCCGGCAATACACCTCCGGAGGCTGTGGACGAACAGGTGCGCCAGCAGGTCGAGATCGCCGCCAAGTATCAGGGCTACATCGACCGGCAGGCGGAGGAGATCCAGCGCCAGCGGGCGAGCGAGGCGATTGCCTTGCCGGCAGACCTCGATTACCGTCAGGTACAGGGCTTATCGATCGAGGCGCAGCAGAAACTCAACAGCTTCAAGCCGGAAACCATCGGTCAGGCCAGCCGTATCAGCGGCATCACGCCGGTGACGATCTCGCTGCTGCTGGTCTATCTGAAACGCAAGGGCCGGGGCAAGACCGGCAATACTCCGGAAAAGGCGGCATGAGCGGGTTCGACAAGACCGTGCTGGCAGCCAGGCTGCAGACCGGCCTGCAGCAGATGGGCCTGGACGTCGACGAGGCGACGCAAGTCCGGCTGCTGGATTATCTGGCTCTCGTTCATAAATGGAACAAGGTGCACAATTTGACCGCCGTGCGCGAGCCGGCCGAGATGGTGACGCTCCATCTGCTCGACAGTCTGGCGGTGCTGCCGCATGTCAGGGCGGAGCGCCTGCTGGACGTCGGCAGCGGCGCCGGACTGCCGGGTATCCCTCTGGCCCTTTGCTTGCCGCAGATGCAGGTGACGGTGCTGGATTCCAGTCAGAAGAAGGCGAGTTTCATGCGGCAGGTCAAGGCGGAGTTGGGAATAGCCAATCTGGAGGTGGTCTGTGGTCGTGTCGAGCAATTCCGCCCGCCCGTGCCGTATGACGTGATCATTTCGCGCGCCTTTTCCGACCTCAACCTGTTCATCAGTCTGACGCGACATCTGGGCAAGCAAGACGGTCAATGGCTGGCGATGAAGGGGGTGCACCCCTACGATGAACTGGCGCAGATCGATATTCAGCCGTCACGCGTAGAGCCCCTGCAGGTGGCCGGGTTGGCGGCACAGCGGCATCTGGTATTCCTGCCATTCGAGTCAGCAGCAACGAGCAATGAGGCGAACTGAGCGATGAAGATCATAGCAATCAGCAATCAAAAGGGCGGTGTCGGCAAAACGACGACTTGTGTCAATCTGGCGGCCAGTCTCGCGGCCACCAAGCGGCGGGTGCTGCTGATCGATCTGGATCCCCAGGGCAATGCCACGACCGGTAGCGGCGTCGAAAAATCGGCCATGAAAAAGACCATCTATCATGTGCTGATCGGCAAGAACGCTCTGAAGGAGGTGATCCAGCCATCGGTCAAGGGCAAGTTCGATGTGGCGCCGGCCAATCGCGACCTCGCCGGTGCCGAGGTCGAACTGGTGAACGAGATCGCGCGCGAGACCCGACTGAAGGCGGCCTTGAAGGAAGTGCAAGGCGAGTACGATTATGTATTGATCGACTGTCCCCCTGCCCTCAGCCTGATCACGGTCAACGCATTGACGGCCGCCCATGCGGTCATGATCCCGATGCAATGCGAGTATTTTGCGCTGGAAGGTTTGTCCGATCTGGTCAACACCATTCGCAAGGTGCGGCAGCATCTCAACCCCGAGCTGGAAATCGAGGGTCTGTTGCGTACCATGTTCGACAACCGCAACACCTTGGCGCAACAGGTGTCTGGCGAACTGGCGCAGCATTTTGGCGACAAGGTCTACCGCACCGTTATCCCGCGCAACATCAGGCTGGCGGAAGCGCCGAGTTACGGCGTGCCGGTACTTTTTCACGATAGAACCTCCAAGGGCGCACAGGCTTACTTGGCGCTGGCCGGTGAGATCATCAACCGCCAGAGCCGGGCACGTGCGGCCGAAACAAGTTAGGAAGGGTCATGGTAAAACTCAAGGGTTTGGGACGCGGGCTGGACTCGCTGCTAGCCGGTGATGATGGCGAGACAGGTACTGCCGATCAGCTGAAGATGCTCGATGTCGGGCAATTGCAGCCTGGCAAGTATCAGCCGCGCACGCAGATGGATCAGGAGTCGCTGAACAGTCTGGCGGATTCCATCAGGGCGCAGGGCATCATGCAGCCGATCCTTGTGCGCGAGATCGCCGATGACCGCTACGAAATCGTCGCCGGCGAGCGTCGCTGGCGCGCTTCCCAGTTGGCCGGTCTGGAGCAGGTGCCGGTACTGGTGCGCGAGATCGCCGATGAGGCCGCGCTGGCGATGGCCTTGATCGAGAATATCCAGCGCGAGAACCTCAACCCGATAGAAGAGGCGCAAGGCATCAAGCGCCTGATCGACGAATTCGACATGACCCATCAGCAGGCGGCGGAGGCGGTCGGTCGTTCGCGCACCGCAGTCACCAATCTGCTGCGTCTGCTGAATCTGGCGCCAGCCGTACAGGGCATGCTGATGCAAGGCGAGATCGAGATGGGGCATGCGCGCGCCCTGCTCGCTCTGGATGGCGGCAAGCAGGTCATGGCGGCCGAACAGGTCGCGGCCAGGGGGCTTTCCGCGCGCGAGGCGGAACAGTTGGCGAAGCGTTTGGCGGCCGAAGTCAAAACGCCGCCGAAGCAAGCTGCGCAGGACCGTGATGTGTTGCGTCTGCAGGAAACGCTGGCCGAAGCGCTCGGCGCGCCGGTGCATATTCAGAGCGGTCGTGGTGGTTCCGGTACCCTCAAAATCCGTTACAGCGACCTCGATCAGCTGGACGACATCATCGCCAGATTGAAGCGTTCAAGTCACTGACAAGCTTGACTTAAAACCGATTACACAAGACAATTCAGGGCTTGATAAATTTTGCAGGAATTTTTCTGCAAGTATTCTGCAACCCGAGTTAGCTGGACTTCAGTCGGAAATCACTTGTCAGACAATCACTTAGCGGCAAGTGTGCCGGAAAAAGAAAAAGTCACTGCGATTTTCAAGCGCGCGGCAAAATGGCAAAGCCTCAGTACGCTGGCCATCGCGGCCGTCGCGTATGCGATAGCGGGCGAGTCCGGTCTCATCTCTGCGCTGATCGGCGGAGGCGTGGTGCTGGCGGGAAGTTTCATCGCTACCCGCATCGCGCGACGCAGCGAGAACAGTACGCGGGCAGGTGCAATACTCATCAATTTGTTATTGGCGGAAGCGGTCAAGATCCTGGTGATCGTGATGCTGCTTTGGCTCAGTTTTAAGGTTTATGCGGATCAGTTGGTGCTGATGGCCCTGTTTTGTTCTCTGGCTGCGGCAGCGATTCTATCCGGCTCGGCAGTGTATGCCCTCAATAGTGAAAGTGAAAAGCAAGGTTAACAGTCATGGCGACAGAGCACGAATTAACTCCTTCCGGTTACATCTCACATCACCTTTCCAATAATGCCGTTGCCGTGGGCGACGGTGGTTTCTGGACCCTGCACATCGACACGCTGGGCATGTCCATCATCCTCGGTGTCATCGTCTTCGGACTGCTGTGGCTGGCTGCGCGTGGGGTGACGGCCGGCGTGCCGAGCAAGCGACAGGCTTTCGTTGAGCTGTTGTTCGGTTTCATCGACAGTCAGGTCAAGAGCATTTTTCATGGCGAGCGCCATAAATTCATCGCACCGCTGGCGCTGACCGTGTTCGTCTGGGTCTTCATGATGAATGCGATGGACTTCCTGCCGATTGATGTCATGGCCTGGATCTACAAGCATGTGTTCGGCCTTGAATACTGGCGCAGCGTGCCGACCTCCGACATCAATGCGACCTTCGCGCTGGCCTTGTCGGTCTGGCTGCTGATGATCTTCTTCGCGATCCACGTCAAGGGTCTGGGTGGCTGGATTCATGAACTGTTCTGTTCTCCCTTCGGCAGCAACCCGTTGGTCTGGGTCCCGAATTTCCTCTTCAACATCATCGAATACGTTTCCAAACCCCTCTCCCACTCCCTGCGTCTGTTCGGCAACATGTATGCCGGCGAAGTGATCTTCCTGCTGCTGGGCATGTGGGCTGCGACCGGTCTGGTCGGTACGTTCTTCGGCGCGTTTCTGGGTATCGGCTGGGCGATCTTCCACATTCTGATCGTGACCCTGCAGGCGTTCATTTTCATGACCTTGACTGTTGTGTATCTGTCCATGGCGCATGAAAGCCACTAGTTTGTTTTTGGTTGTGTAGTTTTTAGTGTTTCAAAGTTGTAGCCCTTAATATCGAAAGGAAAAGTAATGGAAAGCGTGCAATTTTTAGCAATGATTCAAGCATACACAGGTATCGGTATCGGCCTGATCATCGGTCTGGGTGCTGCCGGCGCCTGTATCGGTATCGGTATCATGAGTGCCAGCTTCCTGGACGGCGCTGCGCGTCAACCGGAACTGACTGCCTCTCTGCAAGTCAAGGTCTTCCTGCTGCTGGGTCTGATCGACGCTTCCTTCATTATCGGTGTTGGTCTGGCCATGATGTTCGCCTTTGCCAACCCGCTGCTGGCAGTGGTTGCTTAAGTCCTTAACTAATCAGTTAGCCGCGAGGTTCTGCAGGTGATGCAGGACTTTGCAGCTAGGAGCAAAAGATGAATATAAACCTGACACTCTTTGCGCAGGCTATTACATTCGCAGTGCTGATTTGGTTTACCGCCAAGTTTATCTGGCCCCCATTACTGGGTGCCATTGAAAAGCGCCAGAAGGAAATCGCGGATGGTTTGGCTGCAGGCGAGCGTGGCCGCAGTGAGTTGGAGCAGGCTTCCAAGCGCTCTGCGGAAACAATCGAAGAAGCCAAGTTGCGAGCATCCGATATCATTTCCCAGGCTGAAAAGCGTGCGACAGAAATCGTCGAAGCTGCGAAGGAAGCCGCGAAAACCGAGGGTGATCGCATTATTGCCGGTGCCAAGGCTGAAATTGATCAGGAAGTGAATCGCGCCAAGGAAGGTTTGCGTCAGCAAGTTTCCGCACTGGCCGTCGCTGGCGCAGAGAAGATCCTGCGCAAGGAAATCGATGCCAAGGCTCATGCCGATATGCTAAGCACTATCGCCAACGAGCTATAAGAGAGCAAGTACGATCATGGCTGAAGCAATCACTATCGTTAGACCCTACGCCGTCGCAGCATTTCGCCTGGCCAAGGAACAAAAGGCCCTGACCAAATGGTCGGAGATGCTGAATTTCGCTGCCGCCGTGGCTGCGGATTCTCAGATGAAATCTTATATCGAGGATCCAAAAGTCACGTCCGAAGCATTGGAAAAGATGTTTCTCGCCATCTGCGACAAGAAGCTCGATGCGGCCGGTGTCAACCTGATCAAGCTGCTGGGTGAGTACGGTCGTCTGGCATTGCTGCCGGAAGTGGCCGCTGCCTTTGAAGAGCTGAAGGCTGAAGATGAAGGCGTGCTGGAGGCTGAAATCACCGCCGCCGCCAAGCCTGCCGACAGCGCAGTCAAGGATCTGGTAAAACGTCTGGAATCCAGGTTCGGCAAGAAAATCGAAGCAAGCGTCAAGATCGACCCTGAGCTTATCGGCGGGGTCAAGATTGTGATTGGCGATACCGTCATCGACGCTTCCGTCCGTGGTCAACTTCAAGAGTTGGCCTACACGCTTAAAAGTTAGGCCCTAAAGGTCAGGAGACAGAGTAATGCAGTTATCCACATCAGAAATCAGTGAACTGATTAAAAGCAGGTTAGAGAATTACGATACCAGTGCGGAAGCACGTACCCAGGGTACCGTGATTTCCGTCACCGACGGTATCGTGCGTATCCACGGTCTGTCCAACGTGATGTCCGGTGAAATGATCGAATTCCCGGGCAATACCTTCGGTCTCGCGCTCAACCTCGAGCGCGATTCTGTTGGTGCCGTGGTGCTCGGTAGCTACGAACACATTTCCGAAGGCGACACATGCAAGTGCACCGGCCGCATTCTGGAAGTGCCGGTCGGTCCGGAACTGGTCGGTCGCGTGGTCAACGCACTGGGTCAGCCGATTGATGGCAAGGGTCCGGTCAACGCCAAGATGACCGACAAGATCGAGAAGGTTGCGCCGGGCGTGATCGCCCGTAAGTCAGTTTCGCAGCCGGTACAAACCGGCCTGAAGTCCATCGACTCCATGGTGCCGGTCGGCCGCGGCCAGCGCGAACTGATCATCGGCGATCGCCAGACCGGCAAGACCGCTGTTGCAGTCGACGCCATCATCAACCAGAAGGGTCAGAACATGACCTGTATCTACGTGGCGATCGGGCAGAAGGCCTCCACCATCGCCAACGTGGTACGCAAGCTGGAAGAAAACGGCGCGATGGAATACACCATCGTTGTTGCCGCTTCCGCCTCCGATTCCGCCGCGCTGCAGTTCATTGCACCTTATGCCGGCTGTACCATGGGCGAATACTTCCGCGATCGCGGTGAAGATGCATTGATCGTTTATGATGACTTGACCAAGCAAGCCATCGCCTACCGTCAGATTTCCCTGTTGCTGCGTCGCCCACCAGGCCGCGAAGCTTATCCGGGTGACGTGTTCTACATCCACTCCCGTCTGCTCGAGCGCGCCGCTCGCGTCAACGAAGAGTATGTCGAGAAGTTCACCAACGGCGAAATCAAGGGCAAGACCGGTTCCCTGACCGCGCTGCCAGTGATTGAAACCGCAGCCGGTGACGTTTCCGCCTTCGTGCCGACCAATGTCATCTCGATTACCGACGGCCAGATCTTCCTGGAAACCGACCTGTTCAACGCCGGTATCCGTCCTGCGATCAACGCCGGTATCTCCGTGTCCCGCGTTGGCGGCGCCGCACAGACCAAGGTCATCAAGAAGTTGGGCGGCGGTGTGCGTCTGGCTCTGGCCCAGTACCGTGAACTGGCTGCGTTCGCGCAGTTCGCTTCCGACCTCGATGAAGCGACCCGCAAGCAACTGGAACGCGGTCGCATGTTCACCGAACTGATGAAGCAGTCCCAGTACGCTCCATTGAGCGTCTCCAATATGGCGATTTCGCTGCTGGCAGCGAACAAGGGCTACTTCGACGATGTACCGGTTGACCGTGTGCTGGCATTTGAATCCGCACTGCATTCCTTCATGGCTTCCAAGTACAAGAGCCTGATGGACAAGATCGAGTCCACCAAGGATCTGGCTGGTGACGACGAGAAGGCAGTGGAAGCTGCAATCCAGGATTTCAAAGCCAACAACGCGTACTAAGAACGCCCGTACTGAGGCTTAACAGATTAGGCAGATTAAACAATGGCCGGTAGCAAAGAGATTAGAACCAAGATCAAGAGTGTAGAAAATACACGCAAGATCACCAAGGCGATGGAAATGGTGGCGGCATCGAAAATGCGCAAGGCGCAGGATCGCATGCGCGCAGCCCGTCCTTATGCGGAGAAAATCCGCAATGTGGCGGCTCACCTTTCCAAGGCCAATCCCGAGTACAAGCATCCGTTCATGATCAGGCGTGATACGGTCAACAACGTAGGCGTCATCGTCGTCAGTTCCGACAAGGGTCTGTGCGGCGGCTTGAACACCAACGTGTTGCGTATGTCGCTCAATCGCATGAAGGCCTGGGAAGCCGAAGGCAAGGGCGTTGCTGTCAGCGCCATCGGCAACAAGGGCTTCGGCTTCATGAACCGTATCGGCGGCGATCTGAAATCGCACGTCGTCGGACTCGGTGATACGCCGCACATGGAAAAACTGATCGGCGCCATCAAAGTGATGCTGGATGCCTACATCGCCGGCGAGATCGATCAGCTCTATATCTGCTACACCCGCTTCATCAATACCATGAAGCAGGAACCGGTGATGGAGCAGTTGTTGCCGCTCTCCAGCGAACAGCTGGCGGACGACGACGGCAGCGCCAAGGGTCATTGGGACTACATCTATGAGCCGGATGCAAAGAGCGTTCTGGACGATTTGATGACACGTTACATCGAATCCCTCATCTATCACTCGGTCGCCGAGAACATGGCTTCTGAGCAAAGTGCACGTATGGTCGCCATGAAGGCCGCTTCCGACAACGCCAAGAACGTCATCGGCGAACTGAAGCTGGTCTACAACAAGGCGCGCCAAGCTGCGATTACCAAGGAGATCTCGGAAATCGTCGGCGGCGCAGCGGCGGTCAGTTCATAACGAAAGCAGCAAAGCAGTTTGACAGAGTTCATTTGGCAGATTGAGTTTGAATAAGGAATTTAAAATGAGTACAGGTAAAGTTGTTCAATGTATCGGTGCGGTGGTCGACGTCGAGTTCCCGCGCGATCAGATGCCCAAGGTCTATGACGCACTGATTATCGATGAAGCGGATTCCACCGCAGAAGCAGGTCTGACCCTGGAAGTGCAACAGCAACTGGGTGACGGTATCGTCCGTACCATTGCCATGGGTTCTTCCGACGGTTTGCGGCGCGGCATGAAGTTCAAGTCCACCGGCGCGCAGATCAGCGTTCCGGTCGGTACCGGCACTCTCGGCCGTATCATGGATGTGCTGGGTCGCCCGATCGACGAAGCCGGCCCGATCGATTCCGATGAGCGTCGCTCGATCCACCAACCGGCTCCGACGTTCGAAGAGCTCTCCCCTTCCGTTGACTTGCTGGAAACTGGCATCAAGGTGATTGACCTGGTTTGCCCGTTCGCCAAGGGCGGCAAGGTCGGTCTGTTCGGTGGTGCCGGCGTGGGCAAGACCGTGAACATGCTGGAGCTGATCAACAACATCGCCAAGCAGCACTCCGGTCTGTCCGTGTTTGCCGGTGTCGGCGAACGTACCCGTGAAGGTAATGACTTCTACCATGAAATGGCAGAAGCCGGCGTCATCAAGCTGGACGACATGAAGGAATCCAAGGTCGCAATGGTGTTCGGTCAGATGAACGAACCACCGGGCAACCGTCTGCGCGTGGCGCTGTCCGGCCTGACCATGGCCGAAAAGTTCCGCGACGAAGGTCGTGATGTGCTGTTCTTCGTTGACAACATCTACCGTTATACTCTGGCCGGTACCGAAGTGTCCGCGCTGCTGGGCCGTATGCCTTCCGCAGTGGGTTACCAGCCGACGCTGGCCGACGAAATGGGCCGCCTGCAAGAGCGTATCACCTCGACCAAGGTCGGTTCCATTACTTCCATTCAGGCCGTTTACGTGCCTGCGGATGACTTGACCGACCCGTCCCCGGCCACGACCTTCCAGCACTTGGATTCCACCGTTGTGTTGAGCCGTGACATCGCTTCCCTCGGTATCTACCCGGCCGTTGACCCGCTGGATTCCACCTCGCGTCAGCTCGACCCGCAAATCGTCGGCGAAGAGCACTACCAGGTTGCCCGCTCCGTGCAGGCGACCCTGCAACGCTACAAGGAACTGCGCGACATCATCGCGATTCTGGGCATGGACGAACTGTCGCCGGAAGACAAGCTGACCGTCGGTCGCGCCCGCAAGATTCAGCGCTTCCTGTCGCAGCCGTTCCACGTTGCTGAAGTGTTTACCGGCGCTCCGGGCAAGTACGTTCCTCTGAAGGAAACCATCAAGGGCTTCAAAGCCATCGTCGCCGGCGAATACGATCACTTGCCGGAACAGGCGTTCTACATGGTGGGTGGTATTGAAGAAGCAGTGGAAAAAGCCAAATCAATGAACTAAACGCGGCCGCACCCTCGGTGCGCCGCATTTAACTCATTAAAAGCTAAAGAGAAAATACCATGGCAATGACAATACATGTGGACGTAGTAAGTGCGGAAGAATCCATTTTCTCCGGTGAGGCAGAGTTTGTTGCCGCGCCGGCCAAGATGGGCGAAGTCGGCATCTATCCGCGTCACACGCCGATGATCACGCCGGTCAAGGCAGGCGCTTTGCGTATCAAGGTGGCAAACGAAGATGAAGAGCAACTGATCTTCATCTCCGGCGGCATCCTGGAAGTACAGCCCGGCGTCGTCACCGTGCTGGCCGATACAGCGATTCGCGGCCATGACCTGGACGAGGCCAAGGCCAATGCAGCGAAAGCGGCAGCGGAAGAAGCGATGAAGAATGCCAAGAGCGACATCGATTTTGCCAAGGCCGAGAGCGAATTTGCTGCGATGGCAGCTCAGATCGCTGCCATCCAGAAGTTGCGCAAGATCAAGCATTAAGCCCCTGCGTAACGCACAGGTAACAGACAGCAAGGCAGCCGGCAGGCTGCCTTTTGTTTTATACTTCCGTCATCTTGCATAGGCACCTACAGAAGACTCCAGTCCCATGAATTCCTCACCACTCAACATCGTCATCCTGGCGGCCGGCAAGGGCACGCGCATGCGTTCGACGCTACCCAAGGTGCTGCATAAGCTGGCCGGCAAACCCTTGTTGCAACATGTGATCGATGCCGCCAGACAGTTGCAGCCGAGCCGGATCATCGTCATCTACGGCTATGGCGGGCAGGCGGTGCCGGCAGCCTTGCACTCAGAAGATGTCAGTTGGGTAGAACAAAAGGAGCAGCTTGGAACTGGTCATGCTGTGCTGCAGGCCGTGCCCCATCTCGAGGCGGGTGCACAAACACTGATCCTGCTTGGCGACGTTCCGCTCCTGAATGTCGAATCCTGCCGCCAGTTGCTGGCCAAGACCCGACACCTCGGCCTGCTGACCGTCAGGAAGGCCGACCCCACCGGCTATGGACGCATCGTGCGCGACAGTCAGGGCAACATCAGCGCGATCGTAGAGCACAAGGACGCCAGCCCGGCACAGCAGCGCATCGACGAGGTGAATACCGGCATCATGGCGGTCGACAATGGCAATCTCGTCAATTGGCTGACCAACCTCAAGAACCACAACGCACAGGGCGAATACTATCTGACCGACATCGTGGCGATGGCAGTGGCCGATGGTTTTGCGGTCAATAGCGAGACGACCCCGGACGAATCCTCGGTCGAGGGTGTCAATTCCAAACAGGATTTGGCCGGTCTGGAGCGCGTCTATCAGTTGCGCAGGGCGACCGAACTGATGCAGGCCGGCGTCACGCTGAGCGACCCCTTTCGGCTCGATGTGCGCGGAGAACTGGAGGTCGGCAGCGACGTCGAGATCGACGTCGGCTGTATCTTCGAGGGCAAGGTTTCCCTCGCCGCCGGCGTTAAGGTCGGACCCTATTGCGTGATCCGCGACAGCGTCATTGGTGCTGGCACGGCGATTGCTCCGTTTACCCATATCGACCAGGCCAGGATAGCCGATCAGTGTCGTATCGGACCCTATGCGCGCTTGCGCCCCGGTACGGTGTTGGCTGACGAGACACATGTCGGCAATTTTGTTGAATTGAAGAATGCAGAAGTGGACGTCGGCAGCAAGATCAATCACCTGAGCTATGTCGGCGATGCGACAGTAGGCAAGCAGGTCAACATCGGTGCCGGCACGATCACCTGCAACTACGACGGCGCCAACAAATTCCGTACCGTGATCGAGGACAATGCCTTCATCGGTTCGGATACGCAGCTGATAGCGCCGGTGACGGTCGGTGCCGGCTCCACCATCGGTGCCGGCTCCACCATCAGCAAGGATACACCGGCAGGCGAGTTGACTTTGTCGCGTAGCAAGCAGGTCACCATCAACGGCTGGAAGCGGCCGGTTAAAATCAAGAAATAAAGGCGCGTTTATGTGTGGGATTGTAGGAGCTATCGGCTCCCGAGATATTGTTCCGGTGCTGATCGAAGGTTTGAGCCGCCTGGAATACCGCGGCTATGATTCGGCCGGTGTGGCCGTGCTTGCGGAAAATGAGATTCGTCGCGTGCGCACGGTGGGTCGGGTCGCCAGTATGCAGGAAAAGGCCAATGCCGCACGGCTGACCGGTAGTATCGGCATTGGTCATACCCGTTGGGCGACGCATGGCGGTGTCACCGAGTCTAACGCACATCCGCATGTCTCGCGCGGGGAGTTGGCGGTGGTGCATAACGGCATCATCGAGAATCATGACGAGCAGCGCTCGCGCCTGCAAGGTCTCGGTTATGTGTTCGAATCGCAGACCGATACCGAGGTCATCGCCCACCTGATCCATTATTACCTCGTACAGGGTAATCCGTTGCTGGCTGCAGTGCAGCACGCGGTGCGCGAACTGGTCGGTGCCTTTGCCATCAGTGTCGTGGCATTGAAGTCACCCGAGATGATGGTCTGCGCGCGTCAGGGCTGCCCTCTTCTGATCGGTCTCGGCGAGAACGAGAACTTCATCGCTTCCGACGTCTCGGCCGTGCTGTCGGTCACGCGCAAGGTGATTTATCTGGAAGACGGCGATGTCGCCACGTTAACGCCGCAGGCGGTCGTCATCTACGGCGCCGACGGCGAGCCGGTTGAGCGCAAGGTGCATCTGAGCGATGTGTCGCTGGCCTCGATGGAGCTCGGCCCCTACTCGCATTTCATGCAAAAGGAAATCCACGAACAGCCGCGCGCGCTGACCGACACCATCGAGGCCCTGATCGATGACGCCAGCTTCAGTCCGGCGCTGTTCGGACAAGGGGCGGAAGATGTGTTCCGGCAGGTTGACAGCGTCCTGATACTGGCGGCGGGAACGAGCTATTATGCCGGCCTGACGGCCAGGTACTGGCTGGAGAGCATGGCGCAGTTGCCGACCACGGTCGAGATTTCCAGCGAATACCGCTATCGCACCTCGGTGCCGAACCCGCGTCAGCTGGTCGTCACCATTTCGCAGTCCGGCGAGACGCTGGATACCATGGAGGCGCTGAAGCACGCCAAGTCCCTCGGCCAGGAATTGACGCTGGCAATCTGCAACGTGCAGGAGAGCGCCATCCCGCGTGCTTCGCGACTGATCCTCTATACCCGCGCCGGTGCCGAGATCGGCGTCGCGTCGACCAAGGCCTTCACCACACAGCTGGTCGCTCTCTTCACGCTGGCCGTGACGCTGGCCAAGCAGCGCGGACGCTTGAGCGCAGAACAGGAAGGCGCGCATCTGGATGCCTTGCGACATCTGCCGGGCAGCGTGCAGTATGCGCTCAACCTTGAGCCGCAGATCCGCGAATGGGCCAAGTTGTTTGCAAACAAGCAGCATGCCCTTTTCCTCGGCCGCGGGGTGCATTACCCGATTGCGCTGGAAGGCGCACTCAAGCTCAAGGAAATCTCCTATATCCACGCCGAGGCCTACCCGGCCGGCGAGCTCAAGCACGGGCCGCTGGCGCTGGTCGATCGCAACATGCCGGTCGTCGTCATCGCGCCGAACGATGCCTTGCTGGAAAAGGTGAAGTCGAACATGCAGGAAGTCGCTGCCCGCGGAGGCGAGCTGTTCGTGTTTGCCGATGCCGACAGTCATTTCAGTGCCAGCGAAGGGGTACATGTGATCCGTACGCCGCGCCATGTCGGCGTGCTCTCCCCCATCCTCCACACCATTCCGGTGCAACTGCTGGCTTATCACGCCGCCCTGCTCAAGGGCACGGACGTCGACAAGCCGCGCAATCTGGCGAAAAGCGTCACGGTAGAGTAATCTCGTTAGGGGGTAGCGTTAGATGAAGACAGGAAATAAGGTTGGAACGCACGGAATAAAGATAAAACGTACGTAATAAAGTTAGAACTTGTTCTATTTCAGCAATCCCTGTTTGATTAATTCAATGTCTAAACAGAGTCTGTTTCTGATGCGAGCGTGTCCGGAATTTTGTGTATACGGGAAAATATTCCGAGTATTTAAACCAGGAACAACTGCAACAGCTCGTTCAAAAAGCGCTGACCCAGCAGGGTCGGTTTCACCAGACGGTTTTCTATTTCTATCAGGCCTTTATCTCTCGCCTTTTTGAGCGCCGGTTCTATCGTACTGACGGGCAACCCGGTGCGCAGGGAAAAGAGGTCGAGGGCTAAGCCTTCGGTCAGGCGCAGGGCGTTCATCATGAATTCGAAGCCGAGTTCGTCGCGGCCGATGGTCCAGGAGCTGTCGATCGCATCGCCCTGGCTTGCGCCTTGCAGGTAACGCTTGGGATGTTTGTGCCGCGTTTCGCGGGTGATCTTGTCGTGGTAGCTGAGCTTGCTGTGGGCGCCGGCGCCGATGCCCAAATAATCGCCGAAGGTCCAGTAATTAAGGTTGTGGCGGGCGCGCTGGCCTTTTTGTGCGAAAGCCGAGGTTTCGTAGTGCT
>JAVEWT010000123.1:0-5161 GCA_034004425.1 Methylophilaceae bacterium | reverse complement strand
GGCACGTTCTCGATTTCGAATGGCCCGGCAGGGATATCGCGGCTCAGGCGGCGGGCGTTGTTGACGAACACATCGACAGTCGAGGGTAGTGCCGCTTCGCCGCTGGCGGAAGGCAGCGGGATGGTGATAAAGCCGGGCTGGGTGTCGAAGCTGCTACCCCACTGGATGCCGCCGAAGCGCACCGCGCGGCCCCAGCTGCCGGCACGGCCGATGGTATCTCCCAAGCGTAACCGGGTCATGTCCTCCGGGTCATCGCGGGTCCAGGTCGTGTCGAGTCGGATCAGATTGTTCACCTCCTCTGTGTCACGCCAGAGCATGGTGGCGGTGCCGACGCCGAAGCGATTGAAGGCGCCAAGTTCCAGCAGGCCGCTGTGGTTGGTGCGGCTGCCCTGCGTGTGATCGGCAGAGAAATCGTAGTTGAAGAACGCGCCCGGGTCGGGTGGCGGCGTGCTTGCAATGAAGCCGCGACGTTCCGTCAGCCGGGTCGGAAAGAAGACCTTGGGCGGCGCTTCCAGGATGAGCTGTTGTTTTTCCTGGTCGATGTAAAAGGAGAGGCCGGGCACTGCGGCCAGCGGGTAATATTCGCGGCCCTCGTGGCGGATCGGTTCCATGTCCGGTAGTGGGATGCGCCAGCGCTGGAAGGCTTCGGATTGGGCGGCAAGGCCGCCTTGTGTCAGCGTGGCGATGTGTTCGCAATGCGGCGAGTAGAGGCCGTTGATGCTGACTGTGAGCAGCAGTTCACCGCTGCATTCTGTTTCTTCGGCGCCTTCCGGCTTGACGGTGGCTGCATGGGCAACGGTGCCGAAGCCTAGAAGCAGGGCCGCCAGCAACGCTGCCGTGAGCGGGCGTCTATCGCTGTGCTTTTTCCAGGGCAAGTGCAGCTTCCACCGAGCCTCTGGATGTGTTTGCCGTCAGCGTCAGTCGATCGCCTTGCCAGTCGATATCCGGCTTGAAGCTGATCTCGCGTGCCTGACCGGGCAGCAGATAGAAACCGCCGCTTTGCTTGGCGAACCTGCGGTTTTGCTCGGTTTCTTTCAGTTCGAAATCCAATAGTTTCGTGTGTACGTTGCCGGTATTGGCTACCTTCAATTTGATGTTGCCATCGTTATCCCTGCTGGCTTGCCATTCCAATTTGGACTTGCCGGGTTGGTCGGGCTCGACGAACACCGGGATACCGATGCGCAACGCCATTTGCAGACCGGTGAAGCCAGGTTTGGGCGGAGGCGGCACCTCGTTGATATAGAGGCGATAGGCGTGTTCTTCCATATTCTTGCTCGGTTTGTCGAGGCCGAGGCGGATAAGTTGGGATTTGCCGGGCTGCAATGTGAACACAGGCGGGTTGAGCAGCAGGTCGCGGCTCGGCGTGTAGATGTCCTCGCCATTCTGCTGGCGCCATTCCATCAGTTCGAGTTGGATCACCTTGGCAGCAGCGTCGTCATTTTGTACCGTGATTTCGGTTGCCGGTTTCTGGGCATTGAGCAGGACGCCCACCGGAAAGACGGTCAGGTTGGAGGCGGTGGCCCAGCCGGCCAGGCCGAGTAGGGTTAGTATGGACAGTAGCAGTTTGTAGAAGAAAGGTTTGCTTATATGCATTCGGATATCCTCACGTATTTCCGAGCTTAATAGGTGACAGTGACCGTGATGGTATCGGAGTAGCCGCCGGCGGTGACATATTGGTTGATTGGGACGCGGCCATAGACGGTGATGTCTTGTGCCGAGCCGTTGCCGGTGCCGTCGACGGTATCGGTATCTACGGTATTGCCCCAGTTCGTCGTTCGACCGCTGTCTGAATACAGAGCATAGGCGAGGAAGTTGGTCGTGGCGTAGACCATTCTGCGGCCGGTGACGCCGTTGCCATCATCGTTCAACCCTTCATTAAGTCCCACGTCATAAGTGGTGCCGGTCGTGCAGGTAACGCTGACGGTACTGGTCTGATCCAGCGGAGTGCCGGAGGTCGGCGTGTAGTCACCAAAGGCAAGGTCGGTAGCCGAAACAGAACAGGAGCCGAGCACGTTGGCGGTGACCTGGAATGTGTCGGTGGCAGTGGCTGCAGTTGCGCTTGCCGGAGTCAGAGCAGCCGCGGCGGCCAGTATCAGGGGCAGGCATTTTTTGATCTGTTGTATATACATGATGGCGTCTCCTTTTGCATTCGTGAGGGCATGGATATCAACACCGATATCCTCTCCATCCAAATGCATATGTATGAGTTCTCATTGGTATGATGATCAATATATACCTTTTAATCAATCTGTTCAGGATTTATTTTAAATCGTTATATCAGGAATATTGCCGGTTTGCAGTCTTGGCCGGAAAACAAAAGCCCGCTTCAAGCGGGCTTTTATTCGAGCATTGAAAGAACGCGATTACTCGGGTGCGTCCAGGCTGCCGACCGACTTCGGATAGGCGACGATGCCCCATGGCAGCATCTTTTCAGGGATGCGCTTGGTCACTTGCAGGCTGGCGGTGTCGATCACCAGCACTTCATCGGAGCGGCCGCAGGCGAGCAGGATCTCCTTGTCGTCCGGGGTGAAGGTGAAGTGCCAGCAGCGGTCTCCGGTAGCGACTTCGTTGACCTTCTCGTAGGTCTTGGCGTCATAGACTTCCAGCGTCTTGGCCTTGCCGGCGGCGACATAGATCAGGCTGCCGTCGCGGTTGTAGGCGATGCCATAGGGGGCCTCGCCGGTCGGCACGGAGCGCACCACGTTGAACTCGCTGTCGAGCACGACGAAGTTGTTGCCGAACTCCAGCGTGGCCAGATAGGCGGAGCCGTCCGGAGCTGCCTTGATGCCGCGCGGGCGGATGCCGATGCCTTCGGTGCTGATGGTCTTGACCAGTTCGCCGGTCTGGATATCGTGCACGGTGACAGTGTCGTCTTCCTCATTGGTGATGATCAGCTTGCTGCCATCGTTAGAGAACTCGATGCCTTCGGTCTCCGGGCCGCCGATGATCTCCTTGGTGACCTTGCCTGTGGCCAGATCGACGATGGAGATGCGGGCGGGGACTTCCTCCTCGCCGTCATCCTCTTCCTCGATGACTTCCTCACCTGGCTTCGGCGGAGGTCCGCCCTTGGAGCTTGGCTCGAAGGAAACGTAGGCAGTCTGACCGACGACGCGGACGAATTCCGGGTTGACGCCGATGGGGACGTGCTGAATCAGTTCGCCGGTCTCGGCGTTGAGAATGGAGATGTTGCCTTCATCCTTGTTGGCTACCACCAGGGTCTTGCCGTCCGGCGTGATGCCGATGCCGCGCGGCGTGCCGCCCTTGTTGTCGATCTCGCGCACGGTTTCCATGGTGTTGAGGTCGATGACGGTGACGCCGCCCTTCTGGTTGGAAACGTAGGCGATACCACGGTCGGTGCTGGCAGCCGGCTGTGCCGCGGCTTCGGTGTTTTCGGCAGCGGGTTCTTCGGTTTTGCTACCACAGGCAGCGACTGTCCCTGCGATCGCGATCAATAGCAGACTGTTGCGCAGCCTCGTGGCGAGGTGGTTGGATGTCATCCTGGCTTTCTCCTTGTATCTTATAGGTTTATTGGTCAATCCTGCATTCACTTCGTGAAAGAGGTGAACTGGTTGGTCAACATCCTGTTGCGTAGGTTCCAATCAATTCACATCCCGCATGCCATCTTGCGCCCATAGCTCAAGTCATTGCAAAAGCGAAAAGCGGCTTAAAAACAAGCAATATCCGTTCTTGGTGAGAGCTTGTTGCATTAAAACAGCCACTTGCCCGTGAGAGTCGTCGCACTGCGTATGCCGATCTGGTTGTATGCAGCCACCATGATGGCTGCATACAACCATTGTAGAGCTCAGCCTAGGAACAGTTTGTAGGCCGGGTTGTCGGTTTCTTCCCAATGCGGGTAGTTCAGATGTTTCAGGAAATCCTGGAATTCGGCCCTTTCCGATGGCGGCACCTGGATGCCGACCAGTACGCGGCCGAAATCGGCACCATGGTTACGGTAGTGGAACAGGCTGATGTTCCAGTCGTGGCCCATGTTGTCGAGAAACTGCATCAACGCGCCCGGCTTCTCCGGGAACTCGAAGCGGAACACTTCCTCGTGCTCGGCCTGCGGCGCATGGCCGCCGACCAAGTGGCGCAGGTGCATTTTGGCTACTTCGTTGTCGGTCAGGTCGAGCGCCGGCAGGCCATGGGCTTGGAGGCTTTCGACCAGCCGCGTTGCTTCCTCCCGGTTCTGGATGGCGATGCCGACGAAGATGTGGGCTTCCTTCGGGTCGGCGTAGCGATAATTGAATTCCGTGATGTTGCGGTTGCCCAGCAGACGGCAGAAAGCCTTGAAGGCACCCGGTTTTTCCGGGATGCTGACGGCCAGTATGGCCTCGCGTTTCTCGCCGATTTCGGCACGTTCTGCGACGAAACGCAGGCGGTCGAAATTCATGTTGGCTCCGGATGCGATACCGATCAGGGTCTTGCCGCTCAACTGGTGGCGTTTGACGTATTCCTTGAGGCCGGCGACCGCGAGCGCCCCGGCCGGTTCGAGAATCGAGCGCGTGTCTTCGAACACATCCTTGATGGCGGCGCAGATGGCGTCGTTGTCGACCAGAATCATGTCGTCGACATATTCCTGACAGAGTTTGAACGTGTGCTCGCCCACCTGCTTGACCGCGGCGCCGTCGGCGAACAGGCCGACCTGCTCCAGCGAAACACGCTTGCCGGCCTTCAGCGACTGCGTCATGGCGTCGGCATCGATCGCTTCGACGCCGATGACCTTGATTTCAGGCCGTACGGCCTTGACGTAGGCCGCGATGCCCGCGATCAGGCCACCGCCGCCGACGCAGCAGAAAATGGCGTCTATCGGTTCGGGATGCTGTTCGAGGATCTCCATTGCGATGGTGCCCTGGCCGGCGATGACGTCCGGGTCGTCATAGGGATGGACAAAGGTCAGGCCCTTGGTCTTTTCCAGTTCCAGCGCGTGGACGTAGGCATCGGAGTAGGAGTCGCCGAACAGCACGACTTCGGCGCCACGGCTCTGCACGGCATCGACTTTGATCTGCGGCGTGGTGGTTGGCATGACGATGACGGCGCGGCAGCCGAGCTTTTTTGCCGCCAATGCGACGCCCTGCGCATGGTTGCCGGCCGAGGCTGCGATCACGCCGCGGTCGCGGGCTTGCTGCGACAGGTTGATCATTTTGTTGTAGGCGCCGCGCAG
>JAVEWT010000122.1:0-5184 GCA_034004425.1 Methylophilaceae bacterium | reverse complement strand
AGACCGAAGTGTCATCAGGTATTGCATCACGGGTTCAGCGTTTCTCTGTGGTCTCTGTGCGCTCTGTGGCCGCAAGACGTAGTTCCAGCGCATCCATGAAGATCTCTGCCGGGTCGCAATCGGTCTGCGCGGCGATCTCGACCATGCCGGTCGGGCTGGTGACGTTGACCTCGGTCAGGTGCTCACCGATGACGTCGAGTCCGACCAGAAACAGGCCGTTCTCCTGCATGATCTGGCCGACGGTTTCGGCGATCTCGCGGTCGCGTCCGGTCAGCGGTCGCGCCACACCTTTGCCGCCGGCGGCCAGGTTGCCGCGCGTCTCGCCTGCCAGCGGGATGCGGGCCAGCGCATAAGGCAGCGGTTTGCCGTCGATGAGGATGATGCGTTTGTCGCCATCGACGATCTGTGGCAGATAGCGCTGCGCCATGATGGTGCGCGTGCCGTGTTCGGTGATGGTTTCGAGGATGACGCTGATGTTTGGATCGTGGCGCGTCAGGCGGAAGATGCTGCTGCCGCCCATGCCGTCCAGCGGCTTGACGACGATGTCTTCATGTTCGGCCAGAAATTCGCGTATCAGCCCGCGTTCACGGGTGACGATGAAGTCCGGCGCGAACTGCGGAAAACGGGCGACACCGAGTTTCTCGTTCCAGTCGCGCAGCGAGATCGGGTCGTTGAATACGCGCGCGCCCTGGTCGGCGGCGATCTCCAAGAGGTAGGTGCTATAGAGGAATTCGTTGTCGAACGGCGGATCCTTGCGCATGAAGACCGCGTCGTAACTCTCCGGCGCGGTCTCATGCATCTCGCCGATCTCGTACCAGCTGTTGCCTTCGATGAAGCGGAAATCATGCACGTTCAATCGCGCCTGATCCTGGCGCAGGAACAGCCCGCCCTGTTCGGCGACGAACAGAGCGTGGCCGCGCTTGGCGGCGGCGCGCATGATGGCGAGGCTGCTGTCCTTGTAGGTGGCGAGGCTGGCGAGCGGGTCGAGGATGAAGGCGAGGCGCATGGTCAGGCTTCGTTCAGCGGGTCGTTTTCTTCCAGTTCGATGGCGGCGGCCAGCAAGGCCAGACGAGCCACCACGCCGTAGGCATAGAAGCGGTTGGGTGCAGCGTCCGGCGCGCCGCTGACATCCGGCAGTGAACAGGGCGACTCGAACGCCAGCGGCACGAAATGCATGCCCGGCGAATTGAGGTTCTCGTCGACGCCGCGTCCGGTATGCACGCGGTAGAAGCCGCCGACGACGAAGTGGTCCATCATGTACACCACCGGTTCGGCGACGGCGTCGTTGATGCTTTCGAAGGTGTAGACGCCTTCCTGGATGATGACTTCGGTCACCTGCAGGCCTTCCTTGACCACCGACATCTTGTTGCGCTGCTTGCGGTTGAGCTCGCGCACGTCCTCCGGGCTTTTCACCGTCATGATGCCCATGCCGTAGGTGCCGGCATCGGCCTTGACGATGACGAATGGCTCCTGCTCGACGCCGTATTCGCGGTATTTCATGCCGATCTTGAACAGCAGCGCATCGACCTTGGCGGCCAGGCATTCCTCGCCGGTACGGGCATGGAAATCGATCTGCCCGCAGGTTTCGTAATAAGGGTTGATCAGCCATTCGTCGATTCCCAGCATCTGCGCGAATTCGCCGGCAACGCGGTTATAGGCGCGGAAATGCTGCGATTTGCGCCGTGTCGACCAGCCGGCGTGCAGCGGCGGGATCAGGTTCTGTTCGATGTCCTGGAGGATATCGGGGATGCCGCCCGAAAGATCGTTGTTGAGCAAGACCGCGCAACTGTCGAAGCCGTCCAGCACCAACCGGTTGCCGACGCGCTTGACCGGTTCCAGCAGCAGCACGTTGCCGTCCTGCAGGTCGAACTCGGTCGGCGCCGTGATCTCTGGATTGATGCTGCCTATGCGCACTTCCAAACCGGCCTGTTGCAGGATGGTGCGCAGCGCCGCGACATTGCGCAGGTAATAGGTGTTGCGCGTGTGGTTCTCCGGGATCAGCAGCAGGCGGTGCGCTTCCGGGCAAATCTTCTCCACCGCCGCCATGGTCGCCTGTACGCACAACGGCAGGAAGTCCGGATTGAGGTTGTTGAAGCCGCCCGGAAAAAGGTTGGTATCCACCGGAGCCAGCTTGAAGCCGGCGTTGCGCAAGTCGACCGAGGCATAGAACGGCGAGGCATGCTCCAGCCACTGGCTGCGGAACCAGTGCTCGATGTTGGGCATGGCTTCCAGCATGCGTTTTTCGAGGTTCAGGAGCGGGCCGTTGAGTGCGGTAGTCAGGTGAGGGACCATGTGTGAGTCGCTTGGGAAAATCGATAGAGTGATTCTAGCGTATATTGCCGCGGCCATGCGCGGGCAAAAAAAACGGGCGACAAGCGCCCGAAAGAGGAGGAGATAAGGTAGAAATCAAGCAGGTCATGTTCGCAGGTCTGGCAACCGGTTGAATATGATTTGCCTGTTATAGGATAAGCAACAGCCGTGCCAATCCATATCCTTGCGGTTTGCCGGGTTTCCAGGCGGGTTGCGTGATTTGTTGAGGGTGCCGGGCACGTTGTCTGCACCAGGATTGTGCAAGCCTGCTTCAAAAGCTGGCCTCAGTGGTCGCCTCAGGCAATAAAAAACGGGCACTTGCGTGCCCGTTATCTGAACGTAATGTCCAGCGAGGTTTAGTAGTGGTAAGCGCGTTCGCCGTGCTCTGTCGTATCCAGACCTTCGCGTTCGGCTTCTTCAGTGACGCGCAGGCCGATCAGCAGGTCGACGATCTTGTACAGGATGTAGCTGACCACGCCGCACCAGACGATGGTGACGACAACGGACAGGACCTGCACGTAGAGCTGGCTACCCATGGTGACACCCTCGGCAAAACCGACACCGCCGAAGCCTGGCGCAGCCAGCACGCCGACACCGATGGCGCCGATGATGCCGGCGATACCGTGGATGCCGAACACGTCGAGCGAGTCATCGTAGCCCAGCATGCTCTTCAGGCTGGTGACAGCCCAGAAGCTGACGATACTGGCAACGAAGCCGAGCACGATGGCGCCGAACGGACCGACGAAGGCACAAGCCGGGGTGATGGCGACCAGGCCGGCGATGGCACCGGAAGCACCACCCAGCATGGAAGGCTTGCCTTTGGTCAGCCATTCGATCAGGACCCAGCCCAACACGGCTGCAGCAGTGGCGACCTGGGTGTTGATCATGACCAGGCCTGCGGTGCCGTTCGCGGCCAGACCGCTACCGACGTTGAAGCCGAACCAGCCCACCCACAGCAGGGAGGCGCCGATCATGGTCATGACCATGCTGTGCGGAGGCATCGCTTCCTTGCCGTAACCGATGCGCTTGCCGATGACGATAGCACCGACCAGAGCGGCGATACCGGCGTTGATGTGGACCACGGTACCACCGGCGAAGTCCATCGCGCCGTCTTCAAACAGGAAGCCGCCGCCCCAGACCATGTGGGCAATCGGGAAGTAGACGAAGGTGACCCACAGTGCCACGAATGCCAGCAGCGCGGAGAACTTGATGCGCTCGGCAAAGGCGCCGACGATCAGGGCCGGAGTCAGGCAGGCGAAGGTCAGCTGGAAGGTGATGAACACGTATTCCGGGATCGTGCCGCTCACTGAATCCGCGGTGACGCCGGCGAGGAACGCCGTTGCCAGACCACCGATGTAGCTGTTGAGCGAACCGCCGTCGCTGAACGTCAGGCTGTAGCCATAGACCACCCACAGCACGGAGACGAGGGCGACCGTGACGAACACCTGCATCAGCACGGACAGCATGTTCTTGGCGCGTACCAGGCCGCCGTAGAACAATGCGAGGCCGGGAATGGCCATGAACAGCACGAGGATGGTGGCGACGATCATCCAGGCAGTATCGCCGGAGTCGAGCGTCGGTGCTTCCTCGGTGGCTTCTTCTGCGGCCGCTGCGACTTCTTCTGTCGCGGCTGCTGCGTCTTCTGCCACGGTTTCGATCGTTTCTTCAACAATCATTTCAACTTCAGTCGCCGGTGTTTCAACCGGCATTGCTTCCTCGGCGAAGCTGAGGCCGTTGAAGCCCAGCATGCTCACCAAAGCAATCATGGATAAAAGCTTTTTCATGGCGATCCCCTTAGAGCGCGTCCGGACCGGTTTCGCCGGTGCGGATGCGGTAGACTTGCTCGAGATTGAAGATGAAGATCTTGCCGTCGCCGATCTTGCCGGTGGTGGCGGATTTCTCGATGGCTTCGACGACCTGGTCCAGCATGTCGTCTGGAATGGCGACCTCAAGCTTGACCTTGGGCAAAAAGTCGACGACATACTCGGCGCCACGGTACAGCTCGGTATGGCCCTTCTGACGACCGAAGCCCTTTACTTCAGTAACCGTGATGCCCTGTACGCCGATGGCGGAGAGAGCTTCACGTACCTCGTCAAGCTTGAACGGCTTGATGATCGCGGATACGAATTTCATGTTGGTCTCCTGATGAGTGTTTAAGAGTGGCTGGCGGGTTGCTTGGCTGCACAACCACTCGCTTGCTAGCTTCGTTTAGAAGGACTTGGAAACGTAGACGCCAAATTGATCCTTGGCCAGGTGCTGACCAGAGGCGTCAGTCCAGAGGCTTTTGCCTTTGGTGTCGGTGGCAGTGTAAAAGCCACCAACCTCAACGCCGTTGTCCCAAGCTTTTGCCAAACCAAGCTTCCAGTCGGTGTAGTCGAAATCGCTGTTACCCTTGCCGCTGAAGTCTTGATAGCCGATATGGGCGGAAGCCGTCAGGCCGTACCATGGCAGCGGAATGTCAGCATTCAGCTCGGTGTAGGTAGTGCCATCGGCGTTGTCGAAGCCGAAGGCGCCGTCGGAGACGACGACGGAGAGCTTGCCGCTGACCCAGCCGTAGCTCAGGCTACCGTAAACTTCGGTGGTTTCAGCTGCCTTGACGCCGCTTTTCTTGTCGCCTGGATAGAGATACTGCAGCAGACCGACGTCGTAGCCGATGCCAGTCTCGCCGATCTCGGCAGCGTAGCCGCCGTAGATGTCGACTTCGAGGCTGGAGCTGTCATAGAGGTCTGCATCTTCCAGCCAGCTGATGTTGGTGGCCCATGCGCCGGCGTAGAAACCGCTGGAGTGTGCGTAATCAACACCGCCTTGTAATGCTGGTTCTTCGCCAGTCTGGGTCAGGCCACGGAACATGTACTGGCTGTAGAGACCAATGTT
>JAVEWT010000121.1:0-5224 GCA_034004425.1 Methylophilaceae bacterium | reverse complement strand
AACATCACGGCTGCCCGTTCGCGGATTCAGGATGCCGACTTCGCGCAGGAAACCGCCAACCTGACCCGTGCGCAGATCCTGCAGCAGGCCGGTGTGGCGATGCTGGCCCAGGCCAACGCCCTGCCGAACAACGTGCTCACGCTCCTGCGCGGTTAATCGGGAACATCTGACTAACCGGTGGCGGTGACGGCAACGTCACCGCCTCACAGGCAAAGGAGAACGCTCATGGCAATCACCATCGGCAATACCGCCACCCAAGGCGCAGCGACGCTGCCGGCCGCCCCCCAGGGCGCGCCCCAGCAGCCCGCAGCACGGGTGGCGGCTGCCGTGCCGGAGCCCGTTCCCCAGCAGAAACCGCAACCCGAGCAAGTGCAAAAGGCAGTGGAATCGTTGAAGCAACTGATCGAGGCCAAGGCACCCAACAGCCTGGCTTTCTCGATCGACGATTCGACCGGCAAGACCATCGTCAGGATCTCCGATGCGGAAACCGGCGAGATGATCCGCCAGATTCCATCGGAAGAGATGCTCGAAATCGCCCGCTCGCTCGACAGGATGCAGGGAATGCTGCTTCAGGAACAGGGTTAGGCCACGGCAAAACCCGCAGTCGTACAAAAAAACCCGCCCCGCGCCAGCCGGGCGGGTTTTTTCTTTTCAACGCTGGAAAGTCGGTACCGGTGGGACGGCATACGGATTTGTCTCGGCAAGCATTGCCGGTCACCACTCGCTTATTGCCGGCAGGCAGCGACTGTTTGGTGAATTAGGCGCATCCACCCCCGCAATTCCGGGAACAGATGAGGTGGCACGCTTGCTGCTATTCGACACTCAAGCAGAAAACTTGAGCCCGATATTGCGTTCGGGCACATCGAATACCGCAGCAGGTCGACAAGGAGAGCCTCATGCCGCAAATCATCAACACCAACATTGCCTCGCTGAACGCGCAGCGCAACCTCAACTCCTCGCAGGGCGCGCTGGCGACGTCGCTGCAGCGGCTTTCCTCCGGTCTGCGCATCAACAGCGCCAAGGACGACGCCGCCGGCCTCGCCATCGCCGACCGCATGAGCTCGCAGGTGCGCGGCCTCAACCAGGCGACGCGCAATGCCAACGACGGCATTTCTCTGGCGCAGGTGGCCGAAGGCGCGCTGGGTGAGACCAACAACATCCTCCAGCGCATCCGCGAACTGTCGATCCAGTCGGCCAACGCGACCAACTCCGCCTCCGACCGACTCGCACTGCAATCGGAAGTCAACCAGTTGATCTCCGAACTGGACCGCATCGCCAACACGACCTCGTTCAACGGCCTCAAGCTGCTCGACGGCAACTTCGTCGCCCAGAACTTCCAGGTCGGCGCCGAGGCCAACCAGACGATTTCGGTTTCGATGTCCGGCGCCACCGGCGATTCACTGGGCATCAACAAGGCGGACACGAACAACAGCATCACCGGCATCGAGAACGCCACCAATGGCGGGCCGATCGCCCAGAGCCGAGGACTGACGCGAACGGCAGACTCGCTCGCCAACCTGGCCTTCGGAGCCGAGACAATCACGGTGACGGATACCAGCGGCAACGAATACACGCTGGACATGACGACCGCCGACCACGCCAGCGGCGCATTGAGCAGCGGGGCGACTACCGGCCTGATCGCACAACTCGGAGCTTTGACCGGCGTATCAGCAGTCACGGGCACCGGTGCAACCGCTGATATCGTTTTGGGCAATCTTTCGCTGGCCAATACGGAAAACATCACTTTCAATATCTCCGACGGCACCAGTACCGTCGCGTACACCTTTACCAACGGTACCGGTGGCGCTCTGACCGGAGACGCATTGGTCGCCGCCGTGGCTGCCGACATATCCAACAGCGTGGATGGCGGTGCCGGCGAACCGAGCTTCACGGTCAGCGTGGTTGACAGCGGGGCAAACGACATCATCCGCATCAGTTCCTGGGACAAGGACATTACGCTCGACACTTTCGCGACATCCGGTACCGGCACCACGATCACCTTCAATGGCCAAACGCTGACCGAAGGAGCAACGGATTCGGCTGTCGCAGTGCAACAGCTTGATGTCACACTGGCCGCGGGTTACACGATCAAGACCAGCGTGACCACGCCTACAGCGACAAGCGGCCTTTTCACTCTGCTGAATGGCATCGCCTCTCCGGTCGGCTATGGCAATGCCGATGTTTCGGGGGGCAACAACGTCGCCGCCCAGACCCTGACCATCAATGGCACGACCAGCAAAACCGTCAATGTCGAACTCAACGACTCCGCCCGCAACATCGCGGCCGGAATCAATGCCGTCGCCGACCAGACCGGCGTGAATGCGACCGCCCGGACCCTCGCGACCATCAGCGGCCTCGATACGGCGGGCGTGGTGTCCTTCACCCTGTTCGGCTCGAATACCACCGGCGAGGACATTTCGGCCAACATCACCGATGTGAACGACCTGACCGAACTGTCGAACGCCATCAACAGCCAGACCGGCAAGACCGGCATTGTCGCCAAGCTCTCGGTCGACAAGGCCTCGATCACCCTCGAACAGGCCAACGGCGAGGACATCAAGATCCAGGGCTTCAACCATTCGGCTGCGGTGGCCAGCAATACGGCACCGAATGTGGTCGGCATCAACATTACCGGCAACACTGGTAGCGCCACCACCCTGCAGGCGGGCGGTGGAGCCACCGCCGCAGGTGTCGCCGGCTTCATTGCAGGCACACGCGACTCCACCGTTGTTGGCGGCAACGTCGAATTCAAGGCGGTCAGCGGCTACTTCAGCGTCAAGTCGAGTGCCGACGAACTGACGGGCGGTCTGTTCTCTGGTGGAGCCAACATCCTGCAGGCCAGCGTCCAGCAGAAGGTCAGCGAGATCGACATCAGTTCGTCCGAAGGCGCCAACCGGGCGATCGACATCGTCGATGGGGCGCTGGCACGGGTCAACAGCATTCGCGCAGACCTTGGCGCAGTGCAGAACCGCTTCGGTTCGACCATCGCCAACCTGACGACGACTTCCGAGAACCTCAGCGCTGCCCGCTCACGCATCCAGGATGCCGACTTTGCGGCGGAAACCGCCGCCATGACGCGTGCGCAGATTCTCCAGCAGGCCGGCGTGGCCATGCTGGCCCAAGCCAACACGCTGCCACAGCAGGTATTGCAGCTGCTGCAACGCTAATCTGAAGAACGACAAATCAGCCCGCGCTCCGGCGCGGGTTTTTCTTTTCAGGAACCACCACTGCCGAACGGCCATCCAATTTGGCAATTGCTGACAAATCCATACATGGAACGTATCCTGCTCTACAGAATTGACAGGCAAGGCCGTTAAATTCTTACCCCGAGGAAAAGGAACATGGCAGGACTCTCATCTCCAGGCATCGGCTCCGGTCTCGACATCAACAGCATCGTCACCCAGTTGATGGCCGTCGAGCAACAACCCCTGACGGCGCTGGCGACCAAGGAGGCCAGCTATCAGGCGAAGATTTCGGCTTATGGCAGCCTGAAAGGATCGCTCTCTACCTTGCAGACTGCGGTGAAAACACTCGCCAAGGCGGATACCTTCACCGGCAGATCGGCTGGCGTTTCGGACACCACGGTTCTGTCTGCATCTGCGGCAGACAGCGCCGCAGATGGAACCTACAGCATCAGTGTGGATCGCCTGGCGAAACTCCATACGGTACGATCGGACGGCAATTACGCTGCCACGACAGATACGTTCAACACCGGCACGGTCTCGATATCGGTAGGCGGATCTGCCGTCGATATCGAGATCGATGAAACCAACAACACGCTGGCCGGCATTCGTCAGGCGATCAATGATTCGGCCGCAGGAGTAACAGCCGCCATTATCGATGATGGTTCTTACCAGAGACTTGTCCTGACCTCCGACAAGCTCGGTTCGGCGGGCAGCATCACGGTTTCGGTAACCGACAGTGGCAGCGGCGGAGATAACGCGCTTTCCGGACTGGCCAGCGCCAGCCTTGTCGAAGTCCAGGCGGCTGACGACGCACAAGTCACCATCAACAACCTGACCATCACCCGTTCCTCCAACACCATTTCGGATGTAATCGAGGGACTGACGCTCAATCTATCCAAAACCGGTACCACGTCAGTCAGCGTTGCTCAAAACACGGGCAAGACGACCGCGGCGGTCGATGCCTTCGTCAAGGCGTACAACGATGTCGTCAAGCAGATCAAGGCGGCCACCGTCTATGATGCCGCCAACAAGAAAGCCTCAACCCTCACTGGCGACTCGACTGCGCGATCGATCCAGTCGCAACTGGCCAGTCTGGTTCAGTCTTCCGTTGGTGGCATTGCCGGGGGTTTGGCACGCCTGTCGGATGTCGGCATCAGTGTGCAGAAAGATGGCACACTCGCCTTCGCCACCAGCAAACTGACGACGGCGCTCGGCGATCCGACGAAAGACGTGGCCAGTCTCTTTACGCAAGCGACCGGCAGCAATACGGGTATTGCCGTACGCTTCGACGACTGGCTCGACAACGTTGTTGGTTCGAATGGATCCATCGCCAGCCGCCTCAACGGGATCGACGCATCGATCAAGGAAATCGGCAGGCAGCGTGAAACATTGGCATTGCGTCTGCAGGCAGTAGAAAAACGCTATCGCGCCCAATTTACCGCCCTGGACTCCCTGGTTGCCAGCATGAACCAGACGAGCAATTACCTGACGCAGCAATTGGCCAATCTGCCGAGCACATCCTCCAAAAACTAATCCAGTAAGCCATGTTCGCTTCGCCCCATTCCCCCAGTGATGCCTATGCCAAGATCGGCGTCGAGACAGGCGTCATGGCGGCCAGTCCGCACAAGCTGATCCTGATGCTGATCGACGGCGCCCTGCTGGCCATCGCCATGGCGAGCCAGGCGATCCGTGAAAAAAAGATCGCCCAGAAAGGCGAAGAAATTTCGCGGGCCATCGAGATCATCGCCAACGGCCTCAAGGCCAGCCTCGACAAGCAGGCGGGCGGCGAACTGGCAGAGCGGATGGACGCCCTCTACGACTACATGTGCCAGCGCCTGCTGCAGGCCAATCTGCACAGCAATCCGGCGATTCTCAACGAGGTCGCGGGCCTGCTGAAAGAGCTCAAGGGCGGCTGGGAGGAAATAGCCAAAGATCCCGCCGTTGTTTCCAACAGCACGAATCCCGCCTGAGGCTACCATGCTGCTGATGCCTGCACAGATCGAGATCTACGAACAGATGAGCGCACTCTCTACCCGCAT
>JAVEWT010000011.1:0-25507 GCA_034004425.1 Methylophilaceae bacterium | reverse complement strand
GTGGTGCAGGACCAGCAGTCTGCCAATGTAATTTCGCTCGGGGTGTTCAAGGATGAGCAATTAGCGACTAAACTGTTGGAAGATTTAAAAAGCAGGGGTGTAAACAATGCGGTAAAAGGGGTTCGCAACCAGGAGCAGGGTCGTTCGAGTCTTTACATCAGCAACATGTCGTCCGAGCTGGTGCCGGAACTTGAAAGTCTGCAGGCGGAGTTTCCGGGGAGCGAACTGAAACTTGTCACTTGCCAATAGGAGGCATCATGGGTTTTTTCAAGAATATCCTGAAGAAAGTCGCACTGGCTGCAGTCGTGGTTGCGGGGAAAAAAGTACTGACCAAGGTGGTCAGTAGCGTTGGGGACAAGGGCAAGGCGGCGCCGGCCGCTGTAAAACCGGCAAGTACCGCTGCCAAACCGACAGGCGCGGCCAAAAAGCCCGCTGCAAAAAAACCAGCCACGAGAAAGCCCGCTGCCAAGAAACCTGCAGCCAAACCGGCTGCTGAAAAACCAGCGGCCACCAAGGCTTCCGGTGCCAAGGCGACAACTGCCAAACCTGCAGCCAGGAAACCGGCCGCCAAAAAACCTGCTGCGAAGAAGCCGGCGCAAGCCAAAGCTCCTGCTAGCGCATCCCCTGAAGCGCCGGCCACTGCAGCAAGTCCTGAGGCTCCAAAAACAGAAACCCCGAGCGCCTGAGGCGTTCGGGGTTTTTGTCGTTCTGAACTGGTTTCGCATGACCGGCAGTCGCCGGCGGCGAACCGCGATTACCGCTTCTTGATGTAAAGGTCGGTAATCGTTCCTTCCTTCATTTCCGCAGCAAAGCAGACCGTTTCCGACAGGGTCGGGTGTGCGTGTATGGTCAGGCCGAGATCGTGCGCGTCGGCCCCCATCTCGATCGCCAGTACCGCTTCGGCCAGCAGTTCGCCGGCATTGACGCCGACGATACCGGCGCCGATGACGCGGTGTGTTTCCTTGTCGAAGATCAGCTTGGTCGCGCCTTCAGAGCGCGCGATGGAAAGTGCGCGGCCGCTGGCAGCCCAAGGGAAGGAGGCTTTTTCGATGGCGATGCCCTTTTCCTTGGCTTCGGTCTCGGTGACGCCGGCCCAAGCTACTTCAGGGTCGGTATAGGCCACTGAAGGGATGCACATGGCCTGGAATTCGACCTTGTGGCCGGCAATCACTTCTGCCGCCACCTTGCCCTCATGCGTGGCCTTGTGCGCCAGCATCGGCTGGCCGACGATATCGCCGATGGCGAAGATATGAGGCACGTTGGTGCGCATCTGCTTGTCGACGGCGATGAAGCCGCGTTCGTCGACAGCGACGCCGGCATTCTCGGCGCCGATCAGCTTGCCGTTCGGACGGCGGCCGATGGCGACCAGCACGCGGTCATAGACTTCGACACCGGCTGGTGCATTCTCGCCCTCGAAGCTGACATGGATGCCGTCCTTCTTGGCTTCCATTCTGGCGACCTTGGTCGACAGCATGATCTTCTCGAAACGTTTTTCCATGCGCTTGTGCAGGGGCCGGACCAGATCGCGGTCGCAACCGGGGATCAGGCCGTCCATGAATTCGACGACACTGACCTTGCTGCCGAAAGCGTCGTACACGGTACCCATCTCGAGGCCGATGATGCCGCCACCGATGACCAGCATGCGCTTTGGGATATCGGCCAGCGCCAGCGCGCCGGTGGAGTCCATGATGCGATCGTCTTCCGGTGCGCCCGGGAACTTGGTGGCCTGCGAGCCGGCAGCGATGATGGCATGCTGGAAGCCGACGCGCGTCACCTTGCCGTCGGCATCGGTGACTTCGATCTGGTGCGGGCTGGTGAATTTGCCGATACCCTGCACGACGGTGACGCCGCGCTGTTTCGCCATCTGGCCGAGGCCTGCGGTCAGCTTGCCGACCACATCGCTGGCCTTCCAGCTGCGCAGCGCATCGAGGTCGATCTTCGGTGCGCCGAAGCTGACGCCGTGATGGCTTGTTTCATCCGCCTCGGTGATGACCTTGGCCGTATGCAGCAGTGCCTTGGACGGGATACAGCCGACATTGAGGCAGACGCCGCCCAGTGTGGAATAACGCTCGATCAGCACAACCTTTTTGCCGAGGTCGGCAGCGCGGAAGGCGGCGGTGTAGCCGCCGGGGCCGGAGCCGAGCACGACGACTTCGGTTTCGATATCGTTATTGCCGCTGGCAACGGCAGGTGCCGGTGCAGTGACAGGAGTCGGCTCGATCTTTGCCGGAGCGGGCGCCGGTTTCGCCGCAGGCGCGGCTACGACCGCATCTGCGGCTTCCAGCAGCAAAATCAGGGAGCCTTTGGCTACCTTGTCGCCGACCTTGACCTTGACTTCCTTCACCGTGCCGGCATGCGAGGACGGAATGTCCATCGAGGCCTTGTCGGATTCGAGTGTGATCAGCGGGTCTTCATTAGCGATGACGTCGCCGGCCTTGACCAGCACTTCAATAACATCGACGCTGTCGAAGTTGCCGATATCCGGCACCAGAACTTCAGTTAACTGACTCATTCATCAATACCTTTATTTAAGCCACAGAGCACACAGGATTCACAGAGAGAACCGGTGTGAACAAGCGCTCAAAAGAGATTCACCCTGAAGCCCTGTGGTCTCTGTGGCCAGGAATTTAAAGTAACAACCGGCGCACGTCGGACAACATCATGCGCAAGTGGCTGGTGAAGCGGGCGCCGTCGGCACCGTCGATGACGCGGTGATCGTAGGACAGCGATAGCGGCAGGATCAGGCGCGGGTCGAACTGCTTGGTCTGCGGGTTGTAGACCGGCTGCATGGACGAGCGTGACACACCGAGAATGGCCACTTCCGGACAGTTGATGATGGGCGTGAATGCCGTACCGCCGATGCCGCCCAGGCTGGAAATGGTAAAGCAGCCGCCCTGCATCTCCTCGACCTTGAGTTTGCGCTCGCGCGCCTTGGCCGACAGTTCGCCGAGGTCGCGGGCGATATCGAGCACGTCCTTCTGGTTGACGTCGCGAATCACCGGCACTACGAGACCATCAGGTGTGTCGCAGGCAAAGCCGATGTGATAGTACTGCTTGAGAATCAACTCTTCACCAGTGGGCGAGAGTGACGCATTGAAGTTCGGATAGGCACGCAGGGCGTTCACCACTGCCTTCATCAAGAAAGCCAGCATGGTCAGCTTGACGCCGCGTTTTTCGGCGTCGGCCTGCATGGACTTGCGGAAGCCCTCGAGATCAGTGATATCGGCTTCGTCGAACTGTGTGACATGCGGTGCCGTCACCCAGTTGCGGTGCAGGTTGGCGCCGGACAGTTTCTTGATGCGCGACAGCGGCTTGCTCTCGATGTTGCCGTACTGGCTGAAATCGATGACCGGCATCGGCAATGTGGACAAGCCGGTGCCGCCCATCGCCTCGCTGCGCGGCTTCGCCAGTTCACCCTTGACGAAGGCTTGCACGTCGCTTTGCAGGATGCGGTTCTTCGGGCCGCTGCCTTGCACCAGCGCGAGGTCGACACCCAGTTCGCGGGCGAACTTGCGGACCGACGGTGTGGCATGCGAGCGCTTGCCGCTGGCGACAACGGCGCTGGCGCCGACCGGGTTCGGCGTGGCGGCTGGCTGGATGACCTTGGGCGGTTCCGGGGCCGGGCGGCTGGGTTCGGGAATGGGGGTTTTTGGCGCTTCCTCGACCTTGGCCTGTGCAGCAGGCTTTGCCGGTTCCGCTGGCTTGGCTGCCTCTGTCGGTTTGGCCGGGACATCGGCGTCGCTGGCATCCACCGTCAGAATCAGCGTGCCTTGCGAGACCTTGTCGCCGACCTTGATCCTGATTTCCTTCACCGTGCCGCCGAAGGGGGCGGGAATGTCCATCGAGGCCTTGTCGGATTCCAGCGTGATCAGCGAATCGTCCTTGCTGATGACGTCTCCGGCCTTGACCAACACTTCAATGACATCGACGCTGTCAAAGTTCCCGATATCAGGGACGAGTACTTCCTTGATTGTCATTTTCTGATCGTCTCCCGAATTAAACCGTCATTGGATTCGGACGGTTTGCATTGATCTTGTATTTCTTGATGGCTTCCGCCGCCTTCGCAGCCGGCAGCTTGCCTTCATCAGCCAGCGCCTTCAGCGTGGCCAGTACGACGTGGTAGCGGTCGACCTCGAAGAAGTCGCGCAGGGCTTCGCGCGAATCCGAACGGCCGAAGCCATCGGTACCCAACACGACATAGCGTTGCGGGATGAAGGCGCGGATCTGGTCGGCGAAGGACTTCATGTAGTCGGTCGATGCGATGACCGGGCCTTCGGCCTTGGCCAGACATTCGGAGACATAGCTCTGCTTCTGTTTCTTTTCCGGATTGAGCAGGTTCCAGCGTTCTACGTCGAGGCCTTCGCGGCGCAGTTCGGTGAAGCTGGTGACGCTCCAGATGTCGGCGGCGACGCCCCAATCCTTCTCGAGTAGTTCCGCGGCTGCGATGACCTCGCGCAGGATGACGCCGCTACCCAGTAGTTGCACCTTGGGGCCCTTGGCCTTGGACTGACTGAACGGGTACATGCCCTTGAGGATGCCGGCTTCAACGCCCTTCGGCATGGCCGGATGGCTGTAATTCTCGTTCATCAGGGTGATGTAGTAGTAGACATCCTCCTGATTCTGCACCATGCGGCGCAGACCTTCCTGGATGATGACTGCCAGTTCGTAGGCAAAGGTCGGGTCATAGGAGACGCAGTTGGGGATGGTCGCCGACATCAGATGGCTGTGGCCGTCCTCATGTTGCAGGCCTTCGCCGTTCAGCGTCGTGCGGCCGGCGGTGGCGCCGAGCAGGAATCCGCGCGCACGGCTGTCTCCGGCGGCCCAGGCGAGGTCGCCGATACGCTGGAAGCCGAACATCGAATAGAAGATGTAGAACGGAATCATCTGCACGCCAGTCACGCTGTAGGAGGTGGCGGCAGCTAGCCAGCTCGAGAAGGAACCGGCTTCGTTGATGCCTTCCTCCAGAATCTGGCCGTCCTTCTGCTCCTTGTAGAACATAACCTGGTCGGCATCCTGCGGTTCGTACAACTGGCCGACGGAGGAGTAGATGCCGAGCTGGCGGAACATGCCCTCCATGCCGAAGGTGCGGGCCTCGTCCGGCACGATGGGCACGACGTATTTGCCGATCTGCTTGTCGCGGACCAGGGTCGAGAGGATGCGCACGAATGCCATGGTGGTCGAGATCTCGCGCTCGCCGGTGGCGCCCAGCATGTTTTCGAAGGCCGACAGCTCGGGCGTGACGAGTTCGTTGCCCTTGCGACGACGAGCTGGTACGAAACCGCCCAGTTCCTGACGGCGCTCCAGCATGTATTTGATTTCAGGAGAGTCTGTGGTCGGCTTGTAGTAGGTGAGGTTCTCTACCTGTTCGTCGGTCAGCGGCAGGTCGAAACGGTCGCGGAATTTCTTCAGCGCTTCGATGCTCATGCTCTTCTGCTGGTGGGTCGTGTTCTGGCCCTCACCTTCTTCGCCCATGCCGTAACCCTTGACGGTCTTGGCGAGGATGACGGTGGGCTGGCCGCTGTGGTTGACCGCGGCGTGATAGGCGGCGTAAACCTTGTGCGGATCATGACCGCCACGGTTCAGACGCCAGATGTCCTCGTCGGACATGGCGGCGACCATCTCCTTCAACTCCGGATACTTGCCGAAGAAGTGCTCGCGCGTGTAGGCGCCACCCTTTTGCTTGAAGTTCTGGTATTCGCCGTCCACGCACTCTTCCATGCGCTTCTTCAGCAGGCCGTCCTTGTCCATGGCCAGCAGCGGATCCCAGTAGGAGCCCCACAGCACTTTCAGCACGTTCCAGCCGGAACCACGGAAGTCCGCTTCCAGTTCCTGCACGATCTTGCCGTTGCCGCGCACCGGGCCGTCCAGGCGTTGCAGGTTGCAGTTGATGACGAAAATCAGGTTGTCGAGTTTCTCGCGTGCGGCCAGGGATATGGCGCCGAGCGATTCCGGCTCGTCCATTTCGCCGTCGCCGCAGAACACCCAGACCTTGCGGTCGGAAGTGTCGGCTATGCCGCGGTTGTGCAGGTACTTGAGGAAGCGTGCCTGGTAGATGCCGGCAATCGGGCCGAGGCCCATGGACACGGTCGGGAACTGCCAGAAATCCGGCATCAGCCACGGGTGTGGATATGAAGGCAGGCCTTTGCCGCCGGTCTCCTGGCGGAAATTGTCCAGCTGTTCCTCGCTGATGCGGCCTTCGAGGAATGCGCGGGCGTAGATACCGGGCGAGGAGTGGCCCTGGAAATACACGCAGTCGCCGCCGAAGCTCTCGTTGGCGGCGCGGAAGAAGTGGTTGAAGCCGACGTCATACAAGGTCGCGGCCGACTGGAAGCTGGCGATGTGGCCGCCGAGCCCCGGGGATTTTTCGTTGGCACGCAGTACCGTCATGATGGCGTTCCAGCGGATCAGGGCCCGGATCTTGCGTTCCATCGACGGATCGCCCGGCAGCTTTTGCTGCAGGTGGGCCGGGATGGTGTTCACGTAGGCAGTGGTGGCGTTGTAGGGCAAATAGGCACCGGAGCGCCGCGCCTTATCGACCATGGTCTCCAGCAGGAAATGGGCTCGTTCCGCACCTTCGTTTTCCAGCACGGAGTCAAGTGATTCGAGCCATTCTTGGGTTTCTTGCTGGTCGATATCGGGGGTTAATGCCATGTAAGAGTCTCCAGGAAACTTTTATTCAGTTGGGGTGGGTATAATCAGTCGAAATGCTGCATCAAACCGGAAATACCAGATTCTTCTAATAATTTAATGATGCAGGACAAGGTCGTTCAGGCAGTTCGGGCTAACCTTAAAAATATACACGCGATTCAACTTGCCAGCGCGGTCCAGAAAGTCGCTATATTGGCGTTTTTGGCGCTATTGGTCAAGTTTGGCGGCGCTTTCCCCGCCGCCGGGACGCGCGCTATGCTGTTCAAAACCAAGTAAAAATTCAGATAAAAATCGACAGGTGTTCCGTGACCACAGAGATCATACAAAACGTCCTTCCCGCCGACGAAAAAGCGCTGGAAAAAAGCACCCATATCCTGTTCGTGCTGCCGCCCGGTCAGCCTTCCGGCATACCGTTCGCAGCCGCATTGCAGTCCAGACTGAAGCGCGGTCGCGGACAATATGCGGATTTGCAGAAAACCGCCTTGAATCTGGATCTGCCGAATGGTGCGCTGTCCGGCTGGCTGGTGCTGGATCCGGCGCAGACGCCTTTTCAGCGGCATACCAGCCTGCGTAAAGCTATCAAGCCTCTGCTGGATGAAAAGCCTGAGCGCCTGACCATCGCCGTCATCGGGGACGAGGCCTTCCGCCAGGCTGCTGCGCGCGATGCTGTCTATGTGGCGCTGCTCAACGCGCAAACGCTGCCGAACCGCAAGATGAAGAAAGACAAGAGCAAACCCATGAAGTCCATCCGGCTGCTCGGTGCGCAACTGCATGACATCGCCGGCGTGCAGGCGCAGGTTGCCGGTAACACGCTGTGCCGGACGCTGACCATGCTGCCGCCGAACGAGCTTACCCCGCGCATTTATCGGGAAAAACTCGCAAAGCTGGCGAAACAGCATGGCTGGGAGTTTGAGGAATATGATATGAAGCGCCTGCAGAAAATGGGCGCGGGCGCCTTTGTCGCCGTCGGACAGGGTTCGGAGCCGCAGGATGCCGCTATCGTTCATCTGCGCTACCGGCCGAAATCGGCGAAAAAGCGCATCGCCCTTGTCGGCAAGGGCATCTGTTTCGATACCGGCGGCCATAATCTGAAACCGGCACGATACATGCACGGCATGCACGAGGACATGAACGGCTCGGCGGTGGCGCTTGGCATTCTGCTGGCAGCCACCGAAAGCAGGCTGCCGGTCAGCATCGACTGCTGGTTGCCGATCGCGCAGAACCATATCAGCCCGACGGCCTACAAGCAGAACGATGTGGTCACCGCGCTCAACGGCACGACGATCGAGATCGTGCATACCGATGCGGAGGGGCGCATGGTGCTGGCCGACACGCTGACCCTGGCTTCCCGCGCAAAACCCGAATTCATCATGGATTTTGCAACCTTGACCGGCAGCATGGTGGCTGCCGTCGGCACGCGTTACAGCGGCGTGCTGGGCAATCGTCCGGAGTGGCTGTGCAAGGCGGTAGCGGTGGGGCAGGCCTGTGGCGAGCGGGTCTGCGCCTTCCCGTTTGACGAAGACTACGATGAGGATATCGACAGCGCTGTCGCCGACGTCAAGCAATGCACACTGGATTCCGAGGCCGATCATGTGCTGGCGGCGCGGTTCTTGTCGCGCTTCATCGAGGGCGATCTGCCCTGGCTGCATGTCGACCTGTCCGCGGTCAACCGCAAGGGTGGGTTGGGTGCAGCCGCCAGCGATGTCAGCGGTTTCGGCGTCGGTTTCGGGCTGGAGATGCTGAATCGACTGTTGGCTACAGAGCGTCCGTAATCGGCGCGGTCTTTGGCGGATGCAGTGCAGTGGCCAGCCGTTGTCTGCAATGTGACTCATGAAAATCATGAGTTACAAATCCGTTACAAACGGCAGTCATCAGCGCGCGTCTGGCCTTCGTTAGAGAGTGACCTGCAGTATTTGGCAGGGACATTTGAAAGCGAGGAATAAAATGCGTAAAGACATCATCGTAACCGCTTTGATAACCGCAGGTATCTCACTGCCCGCCATGGCCGACGACGAGTATTTCGATCAGGCGCGCGTGCTGGCAGTGACGCCGCAGTATGAACGGGTCAATCAGCCGGTACAGAGTTGTCATACCGAATATGTGCGCGAATCCGTCGGCAGTTATGACCGTTCTCCGGTCGGCGCCATCATCGGCGGCGTGGCCGGCGGCCTGCTCGGCAGTCAGATCGGCAAGGGCAACGGCCGTGTCGCCGGTGCTGCTGTCGGTGCCGGCATCGGCGCTGTCGTCGGTGATCGCATCAGCAACAATCAGACCGTGACCTATCAGAACCGGCCGGTCGAGCGCTGTGTGGTGACGGACAGCTGGCAGACGGTCACGACCGGTTATCTGGTCAGCTACCGCTACAACGGCCGCGATTACACGACCATGCTCGACCACGATCCCGGCAGAACCATTCCCGTGCGCGTCAGCGTCAGCACCGGGCACGGAGTCTCCAGCATCGGCTACTATCAGCACGGCTACACCGCGCCCACTCATGTGGTACCGGGTCATCCGGTCGCGGTTTATCGTGCGCAGCCCTATGCCATGAACATCCAATACCATGGCGAGAAGGGCGGCTCATGGAAAAAGGGGCGCGACAAGCACCAACGTCACGGTCATGGTGACAGGCGCTATTACTGAGTTGCCTGCGTTGGGAATAAAAACCGCTGTTGAACAGCGGTTTTTTTATTCGCTATTCTTGCTGTTTCTTCTGGCTTCCAGCTTGCCGCTGACCCAGCGCCAGATGAGGCCGTCCGGGATTTCGGTGCCGTCCAGAATATAGCTGAGGGCCTTGTATTTGCTCAGGGTCAACGGCAATGCATCCTTGGCGGCGGGCTGGCCGCAGAACAGGATCTGATCGCCGGGCTTCAAGGTCAGGTCGGCTTCGGGCTGTAGCATGGGCTGGTTATCGCGCAGCAACAGCAGCGCTACCAGGTCCAACCTGTTTTCGCGGTTACTGGGGTCGCGCAACAGGGTGTCGAGCGTGATGGTCTTGCCCCAGGACAGGAAGTTGAAGACCGCGGGTGCATGGCGGTGGTCGATTGTGATTGACCAGGTCTCCGGCACATTCTCGCCGACGATGCCGACCAACTGGCTGATCAACTGGTTGGCCCATGCGTTGGTCTGGCTGCGCATCATGGACAGGAACTGCGCCAGCAGAGGCGAGATCATGTGCGCGAGGCATTCGTGCGCGATGATGTCGCTCGGTTGCATGGTGATGTCGGCATTGAAGTGTTCGAACAGGGGCTCGTTGTAACGGCGGTTTTTGCGAATGACGACGAACAGTTCGGGATTCATCTCGCGCGCTGTCATGACGATGGACAGGTTGTTGATGTCGTTGTCGGTGCCGGCGACGATGCCGACCGCGTCACGGATGCCGGCTTCTTCCAGCGTCTTTGCCTCTGCGCCGCTGCCTATGATGCAGTCTTCGCAGCCGGTCAGCTCCGGATCGGCCTCAACGATAGTGGTGGTGATATGTTCGCGTTGCAGATTTTCCACCACCGATTTGCCGAAGCGGCCATAACCGCAGACGATCCAGCGGCCGATGGGCGGGCAGGCCGGCGATGGCAGGCTGTCGCCGGGCACGCCGGTCAGCCACTCGTGCAGCAGGTAGGTGCCCAGCGCATGGACTTCCATCGCCAGATGGTCGCCGAACAGGGCATATGGGTTGATGATGTGATCTGTGCCGAAGGAGGCCATGTTGGCTGCGGTCTCGGCATGGTCGGCGCGCGCCAGCACTTTCAGGTCGGGATTGATCAGCTTGACGGCGATGGCGATCGCCAGATTGACGTGATCCTGATCGGTCAGAGCGGCGACGCCGGCACACATCGGGTGGCGCAGGCCGGCTTTCAGCAGCACGTCCGGCAGTTGTGCATCGGCACAGAGGACCGGGATGTCGAACTGGTAGTCCTCGAGTTCCAGATCGTTGACGCGGTCCTGCTGGATTTCGATGGCGACCACGCGAATGAGCTTGCGATCGAGTGCGCTGACGAGCAGTGCGCCGGTTTCGCCATAGCCGCAGATGATGTAGAAGGGTTCGTGCAGGTTCTGCACCTCGCGCGCGAATCTCGAGGTGGTGACGGCCTGACGCAGACCGGAATCCTGAAACAGCGAAATGATCTTGCCGATGGCGTAGAGCCAGGGAATGACCGTCATGTAGATGGATAGCGTCATCCACAGGCGTTGTGCCGTGCTGAACGGTTGCGGGATTTCGCCGAAGCCGATGGTGGTAGCGGTGTAGGTGATGATGTAGAAGGCCTCGAACAGCGACAGCCGGCTGGTCTGGCCATCGATCTCGATCCCCGGCATCAGGGACAGGCCGGCCACCGCGATGGCGAAGCTGACGATGACGGCGATCAGCGGCGCGCGCATGCGCCGCAGAATCAGGAAGGTGATGTTGTTCAAGTCGGTATCCCGTCGACTGTGGCCGTTTGTCGGCCGCAGTGCTTAGCGACGCAGCGTGACGGTTTCTGCGATCAGCAGAATGACCGAGATGACGTTTGCCAGCAGGGCGCCGCCGGAGAGCGAGACTACGTGGTTGATCATCGTTGCTTCGCTCGGCGTGCCGCTGACGGCGGCGAACAGCACGGCTGCCGTGATCAGCTGCAGGTCGGCAACCAGGCTGGTGGCAAGGTGCACCGCTCCGATCTGCGTGCGGTCGCCGAATTTCAGCACGGTGGCAATCAGGTTGACGACGATGGCGGCGTAAAGCTCATAGACGTGGTGATGCGCAGGATTGTCCATGTCGCCGATGAAGTAACCGAAATTGAGAGTCAGGGCGAGGACGATGAAAAATCCGAAGATGACTTTTTCCAGATTCATGGCGGTTCTCTAGTGACGTTTAGATGCGGGCAGTTTAGTGGATTTTTATGCGGACGGCATCATTTGCGCCCGCTTTTTTTCTGGCGTAGCTGCTGCCAGCAGGATTGCAACCGGCGCCTTGCGATCTGCGACAGCTGATCGCTGCGGCGGCTGATGGTCGCACTCATCGTTGCACCGCTATCGTCCGGCAGACGTTGTGTGATGCCGCGCAGCATTTGCCTGGCGACGCGCAGGTCATTCAGCGTTCCCATCAGCTTTTGCAGTCGAACCAGCGACTTGATGGAGAGCTGGCGGAATCCGGTCAAGCCGAAAAATTCCTGCATGTAGCGCAGGCGCTTGAACTGGATACGGATGTGATGTAGTTGAGCCTGGCTCATCGTATCGAGGCGGGATTCTTCCCAGGGCAGCTTGCGGTCCAGGGTTCGCAGCCGGCGCTGTAAAAGTTTTCCGGCAGCGCGTTTGTCTTGGCCGGATTTCTTCGTGAGCGCCATGCCCAGTTTGAGTAGCAAGGTCTGATAGCGTTGACTGTCGATCGCCTTGTGCAGACGCTGATAGCTGCCGTGCCGGCGTTTTTCCAGCAGTGCCTGAACCGCATTCCGTTCTTCGGCACGCGGTAGCAGTTGCGGAAGGATTTCATGGCCCAGCACGTCCCAGTTGCGCGCGTTGCCGAGCAGGCGGTTGAGCCAGGCCACCTCCCCGCGCAAGGCCGGATCGTCGAAGCGGAACAGTTTGAATGCCACTTTCAGGCGGCGGATGGCGACATGCATCTGGTGCGTGGCTTCCATGTCCGACTGCAGCACCAGTTCCTGGTTGGCCTGCAACTGGCGCAGGCATTCCAGCCCGATGGCCTGGAATGCCTCAGTTCTTGTGGCTTTTGACGGCAGTTTGACGGCCTGTGCGCGGGATGCCGACAGGGCCGATGGCCGAAAATGGCGATAGCCGCGCTCGGCCTTGCTGACGTTTTCGATGCTGAGCGGGATGTCCTGTTGCAGCTCCGCAGCGAGTTCGAACAGGCGCCATGCCTCGCCCTGTTTCAATTCGAGCTCTACCTCACTGATCGGCTCGGCCTTGCCGTCGACTTCAAGCCGGCCCAGATCGAGCGCGACCTCGATGGCGGTGCCGTCGGCATGGGCCAACTGCCATTCGGTGCGCTTGACGTCGGTGACGAAAATCGGCCTTAGCGCGTCGCGCAGCGCCTGATCGGCAAAGATGCGGGCCAGCGAAGGCTCGGTGATCTTGGTGAAATCCGGCTGGCCGCGGGCGATGATGTCTTCCCACTCCATGCGCTGGTGCAGCCCTGCCAGCGAGTGGCCGCTGCCCTTGACCGCCTGGAACCAGCCGCCGGACATGCGCCTGACGCGCAGACTGACGTCCTGTTGCAGCAGTTGCAGGTCAGGCGTGTCGTAGTAGGTGCTGACCAGTCGGCGTGTCTGCGGCTTGCCTTGCAAGTGCCGGCGGATGGCCGGATGACGGCGCAGGCGCGGGATGTCGCCGGCATCGACACGGAGCTTGAGTTCTATTTCATTTGGCATTGCGGTCGGCGCTGGTCAGCCATTGCAGCAAAGGCGCCCATTGCTGCAGGTCGCGTTTGACCAGCGACGGCCGCATGTCGAAGATGCTCATGCCCTGTTCGGCGGCCTGCATGTAGATCTGGCCGTCGCGCAGATTGGTCATCACCGGGAAGCCGGCGTTATCGAGGAATTCCTGCAGTTTGATGGCGCTTTTGGTGCGCGGGTCGACGCGCATGCCGACCATGGCGACGAAAGTGCGTTCCTTGCGCACGGCTTTCTCGGCGCGCAGGATATCGAGAAAGTCTTCGGTGGCGCCGATATCGAAGGCGGATGGTTGAATCGGAACCACGACCCAATCAGCCTTTTTCACGGCCTCGCTCAATTTGTCGCCATGGATGCCGGCCGGCGCATCGATGATGGTCCAATCCGCACTCATGCTATCAGCGTGTTTGCCGCGACCGTCGAGGCCGTGAATCAGGGGCAGGGAGACGTCGCGGCGGTTGAGCCAGGCGGTCGCCGATTTTTGCCGGTCCATATCCGACAGCACGACGTGCTTGCCGCGGTTGGCAAAATAACCGGCAAGATTGGTCGAGATCGTGGTTTTGCCACTACCACCCTTGGGATTGGCGATCAGTATCGTATTCACCTGCATGCTCCTGTTCTGCTTATGTTTGTCGTGGTTTTGTTACGACCATGCTCATGCATCGATCATCTCGGGCGACAATACGGCACGCAACAGCGTCTGCCGTTCGTCGCCGCGCACGCGGCTGTTTAGCCACCATATTGTGCCTTTTTTGACGCTCCAGTAATCGGCTCGACCGGTCATCGCCTTGGCCGCCGCCATGCCCAGTGTGGGCTGATGGCCGACGATCAGGACAGTGCCCCTGGCTATCGGCCAGTCGGCGATCGCCAGCAACTGCTCTGCTGAGGCGCCGGGCGCCAACTGGTCGACGGTGGTGTAGTCTGCGGTCAGCGCCTGCGCGGTTTGTTGCGTGCGGGTGGCCGGGCTGACCAGGACTCGCGTATCGTCCGGCAGCTGTGTTTTCAGCCAGGCGGCCATTCTTTGCGCCTGCTTGTGTCCTTTGTCGGTCAGCCGGCGTTCGATGTCGGGGCTGCCGTCTTCTGCTTCGGCGTGTCGCCACAAAATCAGGTTCATCATGGAATAAAGTAGGCTGCGGGTATCAATGTGATTGTCATCAATAGGTCATCTTAGCTGGCAGATGGTTCAGGCGAAAGTGACAATTGGGTGAAATTGGCATGATTTTTTGGCTCGCCGCCGCGCGAATATCGGCGATCGCCCACAGCTGCCCTGAAATCGACCGGGATAGATGGTATATTCAGCGCAATTTCTTATCTAACTGCGTAGCCCACAGGGCGGATGCCACCACATCATTTTGCAACTCGATCTTTTCATTCCGCAATCCCGTTTTCCGCAGGTCCTTCAGTCGGGGGCGGACTCCGTTCTTGCCGGCCTGTTGGCCAAGGCGCGCCTGACGCGCGTGGCAGAGGGCATGGAAATGTTGCTGTGCCGACAGGCCGTTGCGGGAATGGATGCCGGCGACGCATTGTCCTTGGCTGCCATCGCTTATTGCGGTGAAGACTGGGCAGAAAACGGTCCTGCCTTCGACAGCAGTCGCGTGCTGTTCGCCGATCCGGTGCATCTTCAGCTGCAACGGGATTGCTTTACCCTTTCGGCGCCGGTGCCGTTGCCGCTATCAGCGGATGAGGCTTCAGCGTTGCTCGACGGGCTGAACGGACATTTTGCCGACGACGGGATGCAGTTCGCGGCCGGAACTTCAGGACACTGGTATCTGCAGGTAGCTGCAATGCCGGCGGTGTCGACGCAGTCTCCCGACCGGGCGATGGACCGCGACATCCACGCGTTCTTGCCGGCGGGGCCCGATGCCGCCCGCTGGCAGCACCTCGGCAATGAGATCCAGATGCTGTTGCATGCGCATCCGGTCAACCAGCAACGGGAAGCGCGCGGTTTGCCGGCATGCAACAGTCTGTGGTTCTGGGGCGGCGGTCAACCGCCGCAAGCCGGGAATGGGCGAACTCTGTTCGCTTACGGCGACTCGCCTCTGGTCAAGGGTCTGGCGCGGCTTGGCCATGTGACCTATAAAGGGGCGGCACCCGCTGCGGCCGACATGCATGGCCAGGTTCCGATTAGCTGGTGGCTGGATGATGCATCCGCTGTCGACAGCGGTCTGCAGTTGGTGGCCGATGCCTTGAGCCGCGGCAAGCTGCGCGGGCTGCGGCTTTATCTGGCCGGCAGGGGCGAGGCGTTGCAGGCGGACCTGAGCTGGTCGGACCTTTTAAAATTCTGGCGCAGGCGCCGTGCCGTCCAGTTCTATTTTGCGGAGCGTGCATGACGAGCGTCGTCGAACGAAAATTTGATCGAGAGGCCATGGCAACGCTGATGGCAGCCGGCGTTTCGCCGACCCTGGCAAGAATATTGTCGGCGCGTGGCATTCGATCGCCGGCGCAACTGGAGGTATCGCTTGCCGGGTTGATCCCGCCCGAACGGCTGACCCATAACCCGTTTATGGCGAAGCTGCTGGCTGACGCCATCGAGGCCGGCAAGCGTCTGCTGGTGGTCGGCGATTATGACGCGGACGGAGCGACGGCGACGGCGGTCGCCGTGCGCGGGCTGCGCAGCATGGGTGCTGACGTCGATTTCCTGGTGCCCAACCGTTTCGAGTATGGCTATGGACTGACGCCGGAGATCGTCACACTGGCGGCGACGCGACAGCCCGACATCATCATCACGGTCGATAACGGCATTGCCAGCGTGGAAGGAGTGGAGGCGGCCAATGCGCTGGGGATACAGGTGCTGATCACCGATCATCACCTGCCGGGCGAACGCACGCCTGCCGCCGCCTGCATGATCAATCCGAACCAACGTGGCTGTGATTTCCCCAGCAAGCACCTGGCCGGCGTCGGCGTGATTTTCTATGCCATGCTAGCCTTGCGTGCGGAATTGCGTACTCGCGGCGCTTTCGGAAACAAGGTTGGGCCCAATCTGACCGAATTGCTGGATATTGTGGCATTGGGGACAGTGGCGGATCTGGTGCGGCTGGACGAGAACAACCGTATCCTGGTCGAACAGGGCCTGCGACGCATCCGTGCCGGCAGGGCCTGCCCGGGCATCAAGGCTTTGCTGGGAGTCGCCGGTCGCCAGGCGGAAACGGTGACGGCGCAGGACCTGGGGTTCAGCTTGGGGCCGCGCCTCAATGCGGCTGGTCGGCTCGATGACATGACCCTGGGTATCGCCTGTCTGCTGACGGACGATGATGCAACGGCCTTGCGCATGGCGCAGCAGTTGCATGAGTTGAATCAGGCGCGCCGCTCGATCGAGGCCGAGATGCAGGAGCTTGCCGGCATCGCGCTGGACGAGATCGATGCGGCCGAGCGGTATACCTTGAGTCTGTATCATCCGGATTGGCACCAGGGAGTGATCGGCATTCTGGCTTCTCGCATCAAGGAGCGGCATCATCGCCCGGTTATCGCCTTTGCCCCTGCAGGCGATGGCTTGCTCAAGGGGTCGGGGCGCTCGATCAGGAGTTTGCATCTGCGCGATGCGCTGGATCTGGTCGCCAAGCGCGAGCCTGGCCTGATCGTGAAATTCGGCGGACACGCGATGGCGGCCGGCCTGTCTATCAGGGAAGCGGATTTCGAGCGGTTCGTTCGCGCGTTCGAGCAGGTCGCCACGGAGTCCCTGTCGCCCGCCGACCTTGATGCCGTCATCGAGGTGGATGGCCGGCTGGACGCTGAAGAGATGCAGCTGCGGACGGCGCTGGAATTGCAGAGACAAGTCTGGGGGCAGGGCTTTCCGCCGCCGGATTTCTTTGATGTGTTCGAGGTGCGATCCCAGCGCATTGTCGGCGAGCGTCATCTCAAACTGGTTTTACACAAGGATGGCAGGCAATACGATGCCATTTTCTTTCAGCAGCAGGACTTGTTGCCGTCGCCGGTGGCGCTGGTCTACGAGTTGCAGAGCAACCTCTACAATGGCAACGAAACCCTGCAGTTGCGCGTCAAGCATTGGCAGCCTTCGGAGTAGGCTGTTCGTGCCCGCTTCATTGACCATGCAACTTGCGGCAAGGTAGAATCCGGCAAAATTTATGACTAAGAAAATGCGTCGCAAACTGGTCGTCGGCAACTGGAAAATGCATGGTAGCCTGGCGCAGAACCAGACCTTGATTTCTGAAATCACGTCAGGTTTGCGTGAGTTGGGCAACGCCGATTTCGCAGTCTGCGTGCCGGCCCCTTATCTGTTCCAGGCGCAGGCGCTGTTGCAGGGAACCAATGTCGCCTGGGGTGGCCAGAATGTCAGCCCGCATGAGCATGGCGCCTACACCGGCGCAGTCTCGGCAAGGATGCTGGCGGATTTCGGCTGTACCTACGTGCTGATCGGGCATTCCGAGCGGCGGGTCTTGATCCACGAAACCAACACAACGGCGGCCGCCAGCTTTGGCATGGCGCTTAAGGCAGGCCTGACGCCGATTTTCTGTGTCGGCGAGACGCTGGAAGAGCGCGAGTCCGGTGTTTCGGAGGCGGTGGTCGCCAGTCAGATGATCGCGATCCTGAATACGCTGGGCATGGACGTGCTGTCGCGGGCGGTTCAGTTGCGGGCGGTGATCGCCTACGAGCCTTCATGGGCCATCGGCACCGGCAAAACGGCGACGCCGGAACAGGCGCAGGCCATGCACACTTTCATCCGCAGGCAGATCGCCGAGCGCGATGCGGATGTCGCGAGTCGGGTGCGTATCCTTTATGGGGGTAGCGTAAATCCGTCAAATGCGTCACAATTACTGGCTATGCCGGATATAGATGGCGGATTGATCGGGCGCTGCTCTTTGCATGCGGATGAATTCATTGCGATTTGTCGTGCCGCATCGGAAGCCGGTGCCGTCGCCGCCCGATGAAGCGGAAGATTAGGGAATTATGGAAACTTTAGTATTGGTGGTGCATGTGTTGTCGGCGATCGGTGTTATCGGTCTGGTGCTGTTGCAACACGGCAAGGGCGCCGACATGGGTGCGGCGTTCGGTAGCGGCGCTTCGGGCAGTCTGTTCGGGGTCAGCGGATCGTCCAATTTCATGAGTCGCGCGACTGCAATCTGCGTCGTCATCTTTTTTGCCGCCAGTCTGGCGTTGGCTTATATCGCCGGCCACCGCGATGAAGCCGGTAGCGTGGTCAAGATGCAATCGAATTCGGTGGTTGCGCCTAGCAAGGAAGTGCCTGCCGGCACTGAGGATTCCCAGGCGGAACCCAGTGCGGCAGATGTAGTGCCGAAGTAAAATCAGCTTTCGCAGGTATCGGCCTGCAAAGTTGCCGTCGTGGTGAAATTGGTAGACACGCCATCTTGAGGGGGTGGTGACGAAAGTCATGAGAGTTCGAGTCTCTCCGACGGCACCAAATAATCTTTAGTTTGCTTTGCCGGCCAGATGTCTGGCTGCCCGGGCAGTAGAATTGGGGTTTTAACTTGCTGGAAAATTATTTTCCAATCCTGTTGTTCATCGCCGTCGGTCTGGCAGTCGGCGTTGCCCCTATCGTTCTCGGCAAGCTGGTCTCTCCCAACCGTCCCGACGCGGAGAAAAACTCCCCTTACGAATGTGGCTTCGAAGCGTTTGAAGACGCGCGCATGAAGTTCGATGTGCGCTACTACCTCGTCGCCATCCTGTTCATTCTGTTCGATCTCGAAATCGCTTTTCTCTTTCCCTGGGCAGTCGTCATCCAGGAAATCGGCATGTCCGGCTTCATCGTCATGATGGTGTTTCTCGGCGTGCTGGTGGTCGGGTTTATCTACGAGTGGATGAAGGGCGCCCTCGAATGGGAGTGATGGTGTAGAGCATGGCTATCGAAGGCATACTGGAAAAAGGCTTTGTAACGACCTCGCTGGATACGGTCATCAATTACACCCGTACGGGTTCGCTGTGGCCGATGACGTTCGGTCTGGCCTGTTGTGCGGTCGAGATGATGCACGCAGGTGCCGCCCGTTATGACCTCGACCGTTTCGGTATCGTTTTCAGGCCCAGCCCCCGGCAATCGGATGTGATGATCGTCGCCGGTACCCTGGTCAATAAGATGGCGCCAGCCCTGCGCAAGGTGTACGACCAGATGGCGGAGCCGCGTTGGGTTATCTCGATGGGATCCTGTGCCAACGGTGGCGGCTACTACCATTATTCCTATTCCGTGGTGCGCGGTTGCGACCGCATCGTGCCGGTCGATGTCTATGTGCCAGGCTGTCCGCCCACGGCCGAGGCTCTGCTTTACGGCATCATCCAGTTGCAGAACAAGATCAAGCGCACCAATACGATTGCGCGGTAGGCGGGAAGAATATCGATGAGCGCGCGGTTGCAGAAATTAGTGGAAGAGATCAGGCAGGCTCTGGGCGATAGCCTGGCGGGGCTGACGGAGCGTCTGGGCGAGGTCACGATCGAGGTCAAGGCTGCCGATTATCTTGCGGCCTGCCAGACATTGCGGGATGCGCCGAACCTTCGGTTCGAGCAACTCATCGACCTGTGCGGTGTCGATTACGCCGATTACGGCGATGGTGCCTGGCAGGGGCAACGCTTTGCCGTGGTCTGTCATCTGCTTTCCGTCAGCCTCAATCATCGGCTGCGTTTGCGCGTGTTTGCCGGCGATGACGATTTTCCGGTACTGCCGACGCTGGTCAGCCTGTGGCCCGCCGCCAACTGGTTCGAGCGCGAGGCGTTCGACCTGTACGGCATCATGTTTGACGATCACCCGGACCTGCGACGCTTGCTCACCGATTACGGTTTCGTCGGTCATCCGTTCCGCAAGGATTTCCCCATGATCGGTAACGTCGAGATGCGTTACGACCCCGAGCAGCAGCGTGTCATCTATCAGCCGGTTTCCATTGAGTTGCGCAACAACGTGCCGCGCATCATACGCGACGAAGGGTTCCATAAGGGTTAAGGGCATGGCCGAGATTCGCAATTACACAATGAACTTTAGCTCCGGCATAACGCCTGGTGGGCAGGCATTAGCCTCCACTGAAGTTCATTGTGAACGCACTCCGATGAGCCGGTACTTGAAGGGCGAATGCCGTGGCTGAGATTAGAAATTACACAATGAACTTTGGGCCGCAGCATCCGGCGGCGCACGGCGTGCTGCGACTGGTGCTGGAACTGGACGGTGAAGTGATCCAGCGGGCCGACCCGCACATCGGTCTCCTGCATCGCGCGACCGAAAAGCTGGCCGAGAATCGCACCTACCTGCAGTCCGTGCCCTACATGGACCGTCTCGATTATGTCTCCATGATGGCAAACGAACATGCCTACGTCATGGCGATCGAGAAGATGCTCGGCCTCGAAGTGCCGTTGCGCGCTCAATACATCCGTGTCATGTTCGACGAGATCACGCGCGTGCTCAATCATTTGCTGTGGCTGGGCGCCCATGCGCTGGATGTCGGCGCCATGACCGTTTTCCTCTACGCCTTCCGTGAACGCGAGGATCTGTTCGATTGCTACGAGGCGGTTTCCGGTGCGCGCATGCACGCGGCCTATTACCGTCCGGGCGGCGTCTACCGCGACCTGCCGGACCGTATGCCGCAATACGAAAAGTCGCTCGTTCATGGCGAAGCCGATATCAAGCGCATGAACGAGAACCGTCAGGGTTCCCTGCTGGACTTCATCGAGGATTTTACCAACCGCTTCCCCGGCTATGTCGACGAGTACGAAACCCTATTGACGGACAACCGAATCTGGAAGCAGCGCACGGTCGGTATCGGCGTCGTGTCGCCGGAACGCGCGCTGGCGCTCGGCATGACCGGGCCGATGTTGCGTGGCTCGGGCATCGCTTGGGATCTGCGCAAGCAACAGCCCTACGAAGTCTACGACAAGATGGACTTCGACATCCCGGTCGGCGTCAACGGCGATTGCTACGACCGTTATCTGGTGCGCATCGAGGAGTTCCGTCAGTCCAACCGCATCATCAAGCAGTGTGTGGACTGGTTGCGCAAGAACCCGGGTCCGGTCATCACCGACAACCACAAGATTGCGCCACCATCGCGCGAACACATGAAGCAGGACATGGAATCCATGATCCACCACTTCAAGCTGTTCACCGAAGGTTTCCATGTGCCGACCGGCGAAGCCTACGCGGCGGTCGAACACCCCAAGGGCGAGTTCGGCATCTACCTGATTTCCGATGGCGCCAACAAGCCGTACCGCCTGAAGATCCGGGCGCCCGGTTTCGCCCACCTCTCGGCGCTGGATGAAATGACGCGCGGCCACATGATTGCCGACCTGGTTGCGATCATCGGAACGCAGGACATCGTGTTCGGCGAGATAGACAGATAAGTGACTATGTTATCCCCAGAATCCCTAGCCAAGATCGATTACGAACTGACCAAGTATCCCGCCGACCGTCGGCAGGCCGCCGTGATGTCCGCCCTGCGGATCGCTCAGACGGAAAAGGGCTGGTTGTCCAAGGAGACCATCACGTTTGTCGCGGATTATCTCGGCATCCCGCCGATCGCGGCACTGGAAGTGGCGACCTTCTACAACATGTACGATCTGGAACCGGTGGGAAAATACAAGATCACGGTCTGTACCAACATCTCCTGCATGCTGCGTGATGCCGACCAGATCGTCGATCATCTGCAATGCAAGCTCGGCATTGGTTTCAACGAGACGACGCCGGACGGCAAGTTCACCCTGAAGGAAGGCGAATGCATGGGAGCTTGCGGCGGCGCGCCCTTGTTCCATGTGAACAATACCAAAATGCATGAATCGCTGACGCCGGCCAAGGTGGACGAGATTCTGGAGGGGCTCAAATAATGCAGGTGCAAGCCCACAATCTGGATCAGCAGACGCTGGTCTGCCTGCGGACCATCACCGAGCGGGAACCGGCCAGTCTGGAAACCTATGTCAGGCTCGGCGGCTATCAGCAACTGAAGCGTATCGTCACCGAGAAGGTCAAGCCGACGGACATCATCAGTCAGGTCAAGCTCTCCGGCTTGCGCGGCCGCGGCGGCGCAGGTTTTCCGACCGGTCTCAAGTGGAGTTTCATGCCGCGTTACTACGACGGCGTTAAATATCTGGTCTGCAACACGGATGAGGGCGAGCCCGGCACGTTCAAGGACCGCGACATCATCCGTTACAACCCGCATCAGCTGATCGAGGGCATGGCCATCGCGGCCTACACGCTGGGCACGCGGGTCGGTTACAACTATATCCACGGCGAGATCTGGGAAGATTACGAGACCTTCGAGCGCGCGCTGGACGAGGCGCGCAAGGCAGGCTTCCTCGGCGAAAACCTGTTCGGCACCGATTTCAGCTTCGACCTCTATGCCGTACATGGCTACGGGGCCTATATCTGCGGCGAAGAGACGGCGTTGATCGAGTCGATCGAGGGCAAGAAGGGCCAGCCGCGCTTCAAGCCGCCGTTTCCCGCCAGTTATGGTGTTTTCGGCAGCCCGACCACGGTCAACAACACCGAATCGCTGACTTCCATTCCGTGGATCATGCAGCACGGCGGCCAGGCATTTCAGGACTTGGGTGTCGCCAATTCCGGTGGATCCAAGATATTCTCCGTGTCCGGCCACGTCGAAAAGCCTGGCAACTACGAAGTGAAGATGGGCACGCCGTTCCCCGAACTGCTGGCGATGGCCGGCGGCGTCTGGAAGGGGCGTCAGCTCAAGGCGGTCATCCCGGGCGGGCCTTCCACTGCTGTCATGCCGGCGGGGGCCATCATGGGCGCCACCATGGACTATGACGGCTTGTCGAAAGCGGGTTCCAGCCTCGGCGCCGGTTCAATGATCGTCATGGACGAAACCACCTGCATGGTGAAGACGCTGAAGCGCCTGTCCTACTTCTTTTTCGAGGAATCCTGCGGCCAGTGCACACCCTGCCGCGAGGGTACCGGTTGGCTCTATCGTGTGGTCAAGCGCATTGTCGACGGTCAGGGCCGTATGGAAGACCTTGACCTGCTTACCGATGTCAGCAGCAACATTTCCGGCCGCACCATCTGTGCGCTGGGCGATGCAGCGGCGACCCCGGTGCTGAGCTTCGTCAAGCATTTCCGCCCGGAATTCGAGTACTACATCCGGCATGGCAAAAGCATGCTGGACGGCCGATAACCGGGTAACAGCCGGCCGGTCCCCAGGCAGTTGAATGGAACATCATTATGTTGAATATCGAAATTGACGGAAAACAGGTAGAGGTCGAGCACGGCACGACCATCATCGACGCTGCGGACAAACTGGGCGTCGAGATTCCGCGTTTCTGCTACCACAAGAAGCTGTCGGTCGCCGCCAACTGCCGCATGTGCCTGGTGCAGGTCGAGAAATTCAACAAGCCGCTACCCGCCTGTGCCACGCCCGTGGCCGACGGCATGAAGATATTCACCCGCTCCAAGGCCGCCATCGAGGCGCAGCAGAGCGTCATGGAATTCCTGTTGATCAACCATCCGCTCGATTGCCCGATCTGCGACCAGGGCGGCGAATGCGACCTGCAGGACATCGCCATGGCCTATGGCGCCCCGGCTTCGCGTTATACCGAAGAAAAACGCGTGGTGCTGAACAAGAACATCGGCCCGCTGGTGTCGACCGACATGACGCGCTGCATCCAGTGCACCCGTTGCGTGCGCTTCCTGAAGGAAATCGGCGGCATGATGGAGCTGGGCATGGTCAATCGCGGCGAGCATGCCGAGATCACTGCCTATGTCGACAAGAGCGTCGATTCCGAACTGTCCGGCAATATCATCGACCTCTGTCCGGTCGGCGCGCTGACCAGCAAGCCGTTCCGCTATACCGCACGCAGCTGGGAGCTGACGCGCCGGCCTTCGATCGCTGCGCACGACGGCCTCGGTTCGCACATCGAGGTGCAGGTCAAGGATCACAAGGTCATGCGCGTCGTGCCGCGCGAGAAGGAAAGCATCAACGAGTGCTGGCTGTCGGACCGCGACCGCTTCTCCTACGAGGGTCTCAACAGCCCGGACCGGCTCAAGGTGCCGATGGTCAAGCATAACGGCGCCTGGCACGAAACCGACTGGAAGACCGCGCTCGAATTCGCCGCCGGCCAGTTGAAGGACATCACCAACCAGTACGGCGGGGATGCGCTGGGCGTGCTGGTGTCGCCCAACAGCACGATGGAAGAGGGCTATCTGGCAAAGAAGCTGGCCGAAGGCCTGGGCTGCGGCAACGTCGACTACCGCGTGCGGCAGACCGATTTCCGCCTCGACGGCAAGCGCCTGGGCGCACCCTGGATGGGTTGCAATATCCCGGACATCGAGGAACTGGACCGCATCCTCATCATCGGATCCAACCTGCGCAACGAACATCCGCTGCTCAGCACGCGTTTCCGCAAGGCGGTGGCACGCGGCGCCGAACTGTCCAAGATCAGCCCGCTGGATAACGATCCGCTGATGCCGGTCAGGCACAAGATCATCGTGCGGCCGAACGACATGGTCAACGTGCTGGCGCAGGTGCTGAAGGCCATGTCCGGCCTGCAACGTCTGTCGCTCTGTCTGCCAGCTTCGCTCAACAAGCTGCTGGAAGAGATCAAGGTCCGCGAGAATACGCAGGCCATCGCGGAAAGCCTGGCCGGTATGGGCGAGAGCTACGACCTCGTGTCGCCGAGGACCGGCATCTTCATCGGCAACATGGCGCTGAATGACCCGCGTTTCACCGAAATGTACAGCCTGGCCGAGGCCATCGCCGGCCTCTGCGGCGCCACCTTCGGCCTGATGCCGTCAGGTGCCAACAATACCGGCATGCATCTGGTCGGCGTCATGCCCGGCCCGCAGGGCATGCATGCGCGCGCCATGCTGGAAGTGCCGCGCAAGGCCTATCTACTGGTCAACTTGGAACCCGAACTCGACTGCCACGACGGCGCTGCGGCGCATCGCGCCATGCAGCAGGCCGAGTGTGTCGTGGCGCTTACGATGTATAAATCCGACGCGCTGGAAGATGCCGACGTGCTGTTGCCGATCGCGCCGTTCACCGAGACGTCGGGCAGTCTGATGAGCATTGAGGGCCGCGTGCAGAGTTTCAGCGCAGTGACTCGCCCGCTGGGCGAATGCCGTCCGGGCTGGAAGGTGCTGCGCGTGCTGGGCAACACCCTGGGCCTGTCCGGCTTCGATTTCAACAGCAGCGATGAGGTGAAAACCGCCATCTTCGGCGGCGAGAAGCCGTCCACCGTGGTCTGGCGCAGCCTCAACAACAACCTGAAGGAACTGGTGGAGATCGAGGTCAACATCAAGTCCGAGGGCCTGCAGCGCATCGGCGAAGTGCCGCAATATCAGGCCGACCCCATCGTGCGTCGCGCGCCCTCGTTGCAGAAGACCAAGTACAACCTGCAGCCGAAGGCGCGCATCCATCCGAAGATGCTGGACAAGCTCGGCTTGGCAGAAGGCGACCGCGTGCTGGTACGGCAGGGCGAGGGCAGTGCCGTGCTGACCGTGCGCGCCGACAGCCATGTCGCCATGGGCTGTGTGCGCATCCAGGCGGCACACAAGCTGACCGCCAGCCTCGGCGAGTTGATGGGCGATGTCACGG
>JAVEWT010000120.1:0-5272 GCA_034004425.1 Methylophilaceae bacterium | reverse complement strand
GCCTCCAGCTCGGTCTCGGAAGGCACATAAGCGGTTTCAGTCACGGTTTTCGGGATGTAGTCGACATAGATGACCCAGGCCGTCACCAGCAGCACAATCAGTACGCTGGCCACCGCGTACAACAGCCACGGGCTTTTGTCGTTGCCGGGAATGCGGATGTTCTCGGACTGGATGGATATCGGACGCGGTTCTTCGGATGCGGACAAATTACGGTAGGCAGCGAGCAAGGGCTCCGCATCCAGTTCCAGCATGCGCGCATAATTGCGTATGAAGCCGCGCGTGATGGTCGCTTCCGGCAGCGCGGCAAAATCGTCGCTTTCCAGTGCAACCACCTGACGCCGGCTCAGGCGCAGGTAACTGCAGATATCTTCAATGTCGAGTTGTTTGGCTTCGCGCGCCGATTTCAGAACCGCGCCCATCGAAATGAGGGTCGAGGTTTCTGTAACGCCCTGCCCGGCAACATTCTGCTCGTGAGTATCGTTCATGCCTACTGCCCTGAAAGTAATGCTTTGGTTTGCTCGGAATCGGGATAATTGCGGCGCAATTCCAGCGCGTAGCTGGCTTCCGCGTCCCGGTCACCCAGTTGCCGCTCAACGCGGATCGCCAGCCACAGGATTTCGGGCGACGGATTGCCGATCAGTGGCGTCCGCAGATATTCGCGCGCCAGCCCAAACTTGTTGCGATTGAAATTGATCTGCGCCAGTTCATAGGAAGCCCGATGCAGCAGCGGCTGAATCTGCAGGGCATTCTGGAAATAGACCTCGGCGTTATCGACATCCTGCTTGCGCAGCGAGCAGATGCCGGCATTCAGGTAGGCGATGTCCTTGGTCGCATAGAGCGGATTCCTGACCGCTGCCATGAACTGGGTGATCGACTCGTCGATGCGGTTGCGCGAACAGAGAAAAGTCCCGTAGTTGTTGCGGGACTCTGCGTTATCCGGCTCCAGACTGATGGCACGCTTGAAGCTGGCGTCCGCCTTGGCATCCTCGCCCAGAGCCGCGTAGACCATACCAAGACCATTATGCGCCAGTGCATAGGTCGGATCGATCTGCGTCGCCTCCGTGAATTCTTCCAGCGCAATGGCGATCTGGTTCTGCGAGAAATAGCCGGCGCCGAGTTCGGTATGGATGCGCGCGCTGTCGCGCTTCTGGGTGTCCGCGCGACCGCCCTGCTGGCTTGCACAAGCCGTCAGAGCCAACAAGGCCAGCAGCAAAAACAGCTTCTTCATGCAACGATCTCCAGTGGAATACGACGGGAACTGCGCTTGGTCTTGTCCTGAACCTTGCCCGCCAACTGACCGCACGCAGCGTCGATATCGTCGCCACGGGTCTTGCGCGTCGTCACCACATACCCGGCTTGCATCAACACATCGCGGAAACGACGGATGTTGTCCGGGCGTGAAGTCTGGTAACCGCTATTGGGGAAAGGGTTGAACGGGATCAGGTTGAACTTGCACGGCACGCCACGTACCGTCTGCAATAGTTGCTTGGCATGCTGGACGCTGTCGTTGACACCGTCCAGCATGACGTATTCGAAGGTGACGAAGTCACGTGGGGCCTTCTCCAGATAACGCTGGCAGGCCGCCATCAATTCTTTCAAGGGATATTTCTTGTTGATCGGCACGATCTCGTCGCGCAAGGCATCGGTCGGCGCGTGCAGGGAAACGGCCAGCGCGACCGGACAATCCTCCTTCAATTTGTCCAGCGCCGGCACCAGTCCGGAAGTGGACAACGTGACGCGTCGGCGACTGAGGCCATAGGCCGAATCGTCGAGCATGATCTGCATGGCGGTCACGACGTTGTCGTAATTGGCCAGCGGCTCGCCCATGCCCATCATGACGACATTGCTGATGATGCGCTCGCCCGGCGGCAGCTGATTGTAGCCCTCGGCCTGCCGCAGCGAACGATTGGCCAGCCAAAGCTGACCGATGATTTCCGAGACCCGGAGATTGCGATTGAAACCCTGACGGCCGGTGGAACAGAAAGTGCATTCCAGCGCACAGCCCACCTGCGACGAGACGCAAAGCGTGCCGCGGTCCTCCTCCGGGATGAACACGGTCTCGACACCGTTGCCGACATCAGTACTGATCAGCCACTTGCGCGTGCCGTCATCCGACACCTGCTCCAGCTGCACCTCGGGCGGGGTGATGGTCGCCACCTGCGCCAGCTTTTCGCGCAATGGTTTGGCGATATCCGTCATCTGCGCAAAATCGTCGACGCCGAAATGATGCATCCAGCGCATCAGCTGCTTGGCGCGAAACGGCTTCTCGCCGAGCGCCTTGAAGTACTCGGCGAGTTGCGGCTGATTGAAATCGAGCAGGTTGACGGTCATCACCGGTTGCGCTGCCTCGGCAGCTTACTTGCCGAAGAAATAGGCGATTTCGATGGCGGCGTTTTCTGCGGAATCGCTACCATGCACGGCGTTGGCATCGATGCTTTCGGCGAAATCGGCACGGATGGTGCCGGCAGCAGCTTCCTTCGGGTTGGTGGCGCCCATCAGTTCGCGGTTCTTGGCAACGGCATTCTCGCCTTCCAGCACCTGGATCATGACCGGGCCGGAAATCATGAACTTGACCAGATCATTGAAGAAAGGACGCTCCTTGTGCACAGCGTAAAAGCCTTCTGCTTCAGCCTGAGTCAGTTGCGCCATCTTGGCGGCGACGATCTTGAGGCCGTTGGATTCGAAACGCGAGTAGATCTTGCCGATCACGTTCTTGGCAACTGCGTCAGGTTTGATGATGGACAGGGTACGTTCAACAGCCATTTAATTACTCCAAAAATTCAAGTGGATGAAAGCCTGCAAGAATACCATTTCGGCAGGCTTAAATAAACCTTGAATCGGCGCTTCTGCGGCTTTTTTGCGCTTGAAGCGACCGCCGTGTGCCAAGCGCGATGCTTGGCGATACGCCGTGCATGTGATTAGATAGCACGAGATTCAAACCACAAGCCGGGCAAACCGGCAATCACGCGAGGGGAGGATGAAATGGCAGCATACAGCAGCACATTCACCATCAGACGCCTGTGGCTGATTCTGGCCAGCAGCATGATCATCATGTTCGCAGTCCTGCTTTATTTCGGCCGCGAAATCTACCAGGAGGCACCCCCCATCCCCGAGCGCGTCGAGACGACTGCCGGCGAACTGATCTACACGCGCGCCGACATCCAGCGCGGCCAGGGCGTGTGGCAGTCTACCGGCGGCATGCAGCAGGGTTCTGTCTGGGGCCACGGCGGCTATCTTGCGCCGGACTGGAGCGCCGACTGGCTAAGGCGCGAGGCGGAGTCGCTGCTGGCACTGATCGCAGCACGCGAGAGCAGCAACGGCCAGAACCAGCCGGAAGTCCACGAAGCCTTGCTGCGTACCGAATTGCGGCAAAACACCTACGACCCCGCCAGCAGTGTACTAATCATCAGCGAGGAACGCGCACAGGCCGTTCGCAACGTCGCCGAGCACTACCGTGGGCTATTCCAGGCCGATGCAGCCTATCTGGACCTGCGTCGCGATTACGCCATGCCGTTGCACGCGTCACTGAGCGAAGGCGATGCGCATGCGCTCGGCGCCTTTTTCTTCTGGACTTCCTGGAGCGCGGTGACCAACCGCCCGGGCGACGACATCAGCTACACCAGCAACTGGCCGCACGACCCGCTGGTGGGCAACACGCCCAGCGCCAGCGTGCTGCTCTGGAGCCTGATCTCCATTTTGCTGCTACTGGGCGGCATCGGCGCCATCGTCTGGTACTACGCCCGCCAGTACGACGACTGGCGCAACGATCAGGAACCTGAAAGCGGTTACGCCAAGTCAGACAACATGGCGACAGCTACGATCACGCCATCCATGCGCGCCACCGCCAAATTCTTCTGGGTGGTTACCGCGCTGTTCGCGCTGCAGGTTTTGCTCGGCATCGTCACCGCGCACTATGCGGTCGAAGGTCAGGGGCTATATGGCCTGCCACTGGTGGACTACCTGCCCTACGCAGTCACCCGCACCTGGCATACGCAGCTCGCGGTGTTATGGATCGCCACCGCCTGGCTCGCCACCGGCCTCTATGTTGCGCCGCTGCTGTCCGGCCACGAACCGAGATTCCAACGCTTCGGCGTCAACTTCCTGTTCTTCAGCCTGCTGTTGATCGTCGTCGGCTCCTTCGCCGGCCAGTGGCTGGCAGTGCACGGCCATTTCGAGAGCCTCACGCTCAACTTCTGGTTCGGCCACCAGGGCTACGAATACATCGACCTCGGCCGCTTCTGGCAGATCTACCTGTTTATCGGCCTGCTGCTGTGGGTTGCATTGGTACTGCGCGCCCTTTGGCCGGCGCTCAAGCAGGGCACGGCCGGCTCTCTGGTGTTCCTGGTAGTGGTATCCACCATCGCCATCGGCCTGCTCTACGGTGCCGGCCTGATGTGGGGAGAGCACACGCACATCAGCATCATGGAGTACTGGCGCTGGTGGGTAGTGCATCTGTGGGTGGAGGGCATCTTCGAAGTGTTCGCCACCGCCATCATCTCGGCGCTGTTCGTGCGCATGGGGCTGCTGCGCGCCTCGGTCGCTGCCACCATGGTGCTGTTCGCCACCATCATCTTCCTCAGCGGCGGCGTGCTCGGGACGTTCCACCACCTGTACTGGAGCGGCACGCCGATCGCCGTGCTGGCGCTGGGCGCCACCTTCTCGGCGCTGGAAGTAGTGCCGCTCATGGTGGTCGGCTTCGAGGCCTACAGCCACGCCAAGCTGGAAAGACAGGCGCCGTGGCAGGAAACCTACCACTGGCCGTTCATGTTCTTCACTGCGGTGTTGGTGTGGAACATGGTGGGCGCCGGGCTGTTCGGCTTCCTCATCAATCCGCCCATCGCGCTCTACTACATGCAGGGCCTCAACACCACCGCCAACCACGGCCATGCCGCGCTGTTCGGTGTCTACGGCATGCTGGGGCTGGGACTGATGCTGTATTGCATGCGCGGACTCACCGACGTCGAGCGCTGGAACCGCAAGCTGCTGTCAATCAGCTTCTGGACGCTCAACATCGGCCTGGCCATGATGACCTTCCTCTCGCTGCTGCCGCAGGGGCTGTGGCAGACCTATGCCAGCATCAAGCACTACTACGCCTACGCGCGTTCGGCAGAGTTCATGCATAGCGCGGTGATGGAGGGACTGGTCTGGGCACGCGTGCCGGGGGACATCGTGTTCGGCATCGGCGTGCTCGCCTTTGCGCTGTTCGCATTGCAGGCATTCCGCAACCCGCAGCGATGAAAACCAGTCGCACGCCCGGCTACGAATGGGATGC
>JAVEWT010000119.1:0-5316 GCA_034004425.1 Methylophilaceae bacterium | reverse complement strand
CAGTTCCGCGGCGGACGTTCCCTGCCGCTGAAGTCGGCAGTGGACGAAGCCTTGCAAATGCCGGGCTGCGAGAGCGTGGAAAAGGTGGTGGTGTTCCGCCGCAGCGGCATCGATGTCGCCTGGCACACCAACAATCTCTGGTGGCATGATTTGATTGCCGATGTATCGGATGAATGCGAGCCGGTCTGGGTCAATGCCGAACATCCCCTGTTCCTGCTCTACACATCCGGATCGACCGGAAAACCCAAGGGCGTGCAGCATGCGACTGCGGGTTTTCTGTTGCATGCGCTGAACACCACGCGCTGGGTGTTCGACGGCAAGGATAGCGACGTCTTCTGGTGCACGGCCGATGTCGGCTGGATCACCGGTCACACCTATGTCGCCTATGGCCCGTTGGCGCTGGGCATGACCCAGGTCGTCTTCGAAGGCATCCCGACCTATCCTGATGCCGGCCGATTCTGGCAGATGATAGAGAGGCACAAGGTCAGCATCTTTTACACTGCACCGACCGCTATCCGTTCCCTGATCAAGGCATCGGCGACCAATTCGGCGGCCCATCCGAAGCAGTTCGATCTTTCCAGCCTGCGCCTGCTCGGTTCGGTCGGCGAGCCGATCAACCCCGAAGCCTGGATGTGGTTTTACGAGGAAGTCGGCCGCGGCCGTTGCCCGATCATGGATACTTTCTGGCAGACCGAGACGGGCGGCCACGTCATCTCGCCGTTGCCGGTGACGCCGCTGGTACCTGGTTCCTGCACGCTGCCCTTGCCGGGAATCCAGGCTACGGTGGTGGACGAGACCGGCCAGGAACTGCCGTGGGGACAGGGTGGCCTGCTGGTCATCAAGAAGCCTTGGCCGTCGATGATACGTACCATCTGGGGCGATCCGGAACGCTACAAAAAATCCTATTTCCCGGCGGACCTCGGCGGCAAGCTGTATCTTGCCGGCGACGGCGCCGTGCGCGATGCCAAGACCGGTTATTTCACCATCATGGGCCGCATCGACGATGTGCTCAACGTGTCCGGCCACCGCCTCGGTACCATGGAGATCGAATCGGCGCTGGTGGCCAACCCGTTGGTGGCGGAAGCTGCTGTCGTCGGCAAGCCGCACGACGTCAAGGGTGAAGCGATCGTCGCCTATGTCGTGTTGAAGGGCACGCGACCCGAGGGCGAGGCGGCCAAGAAGGTGGTCGCCGAGCTGCGCGACTGGGTTGCCAGGGAGATCGGGCCCATCGCCAAGCCGGACGAGATCCGTTTTGGCGAGAACCTGCCGAAGACCCGTTCCGGCAAGATCATGCGGCGACTGTTGCGCTCGCTGGCCAAGGGCGAAGAGATCACTTCGGATATCTCGACGCTCGACAACCCGGCCATTCTGGACCAGTTGAAACAGGCGGTGGCGTGAGCCAGACAAGTAGCGTGAGCCTGATCAAAAACGAGGACCTGATCGCAAGCGTCGCCGACGCCTTGCAGTTCATGTCCTATTACCATCCGGTGGATTTCATCCGTGCCTTGGGTTTAGCCTACGAGATGGAGCAGTCACCGGCCGCCCGTGACGCCATCGCACAAATCCTGACCAACTCGCGCATGTGCGCCGAAGGCAAGCGGCCGATCTGTCAGGACACCGGCATCGTCGTCGTCTTTGTCGATGTCGGTACCGAAGTGCGCTGGGAGCCGGGTGCCGATGTCGAGGCGTTGATCAATGAAGGGGTGCGCCGCGCCTACGGGTTGGCTGAAAACCCGTTACGGGCATCCATCGTCAGCGACCCGGCCGGCCGCCGCAAGAATACCTTCGATAACACGCCGGCGGTGACCCATGTGCGACTGGTGCCGGGCGACAAGGTCGAAGTCAAACTGGCGGCCAAGGGCGGCGGCTCGGAAAACAAGGCGCAACTGGGCATGCTCAACCCGTCCGACAGCATCGTCGACTGGGTGCTGGCGCAGGTCAGCGAGATGGGCGCAGGCTGGTGTCCGCCGGGCGTGCTCGGCATCGGCATCGGCGGTACTGCGGAAAAGGCCGTGCTGCTGGCGAAGGAAGCGCTGATGGACGAGATCGACATGCCGGCGCTGAAGGCGCGCGGTCCGCGCAACCGCATCGAGGAGCTGCGTATCGAGATCTTCGACAAGGTCAATGCGCTCGGTATCGGTGCCCAGGGGCTGGGCGGATTGACCACCGTGCTGGACGTGAAGATCCTCGATTACCCGACGCATGCGGCATCGCTGCCGGTAGCGGTGATTCCCAACTGTGCGGCAACGCGGCACGCGCACTTCATTTTGGACGGCAGCGGCCCGGCGACGCAGACACCGCCGCGCTTGAGCGACTGGCCCGAGGTGGCCTGGACACCTGACCCGCAGGCGAGACAGGTCGATCTGGACACGCTGACCGCGCAGGATATCGAAAGCTGGCAGCCGGGCGAAACATTGTTGTTGTCGGGCAAACTGCTGACCGGCCGTGATGCTGCGCACAAGCGCATCGTCGAGTTGCTGGCCGCGGGCAAGTCTTTGCCGGACAGGCTGGATTTCACCAACCGCTTCATCTATTACGTCGGCCCGGTCGATCCGGTCGGCGACGAGCCGGTCGGTCCCGCCGGTCCGACCACGGCGACGCGCATGGACAAGTTCACTGAGACCATGCTGGCAAAAACCGGTCTGCTCGGCATGATCGGCAAGGCTGAGCGCGGCGAGGCGGCGATCGAGGCCATCCGTCGGCATCGCTCGGTTTATCTGATTGCGGTCGGCGGCGCGGCGTATCTGGTCGCGAAATCGATCAAGTCCGCCCGCGTACTGGCGTTTGCCGACCTCGGCATGGAGGCGGTCTACGAGTTCGAGGTGAAGGAGATGCCGGTGACGGTGGCGGTCGACAGTCGAGGTCATTCCATCCATGAAACCGGACCCCGGAAGTGGCGCGACATTGCCATCAATGTCGCCGGCTGATTACGGCGGGAGATAAAAAAGGCTGACAACCGTCAGCCTTTTTTGTGTTGAATCTGCTTAATGCGTCTTTTCCGACGGATGTGCCATCAGTCGGTCGATGTAGGCGATGGAGACAGCCGAGAGCACGAACGCCATATGGATGATGGTCTGCCACATCATGGTCTGCTGATCCAGATTGTGGGCGTTGATGAAGGTCTTCAGCAGGTGGATGGACGAGATGCCGATGATGGCGGTCGCCAGCTTGACCTTGAGCAGGTTGGCGTTGACGTGCGACAGCCAATCCGGTTCGTCCGGGTGACCGCGCAGGTTCAGGCGCGAGACGAAAGTCTCGTAGCCGCCGACGATGACCATGATCAGAAGGTTGGAGATCATGACGACGTCGATCAGGCCCAGCACGATCAGCATGATTTCGGCTTCGGCCAGATGCGGTACCTTTTCCACCAGATGGGTCAGTTCCACCATGAAGTGGAACACATAGACGGCCTGGGCCACGATCAGGCCGAGGTAGAGGGGCAGTTGCAGCCAGCGGCTGCCGAACAGGATGGTGCTCATCGGTCGCATACGCGGTGGAGTATTGGTTTCTTGCATGGTGATTCCTGTGAAAATGACGGGGTCAAAAAAGACAGCCGCAAATGATAACAAAAGCGCTTGATGTAAATAAGATAATTTCCATGGGCAGATTCAATTATTTTGTGAAAACACCAGAGGCGTGCCTGCACCTTGTCACAGTGAGACCATTCGCCGTTCATGCATAACGCCTTATTAAGTCTTCGAACCTTTCTGCCGGTCATCGCTTTCCTGACCGGCTTCATCTGGGATGCCCTGACGATAGGGCGGCACGTCGGCCTGGTCGACCTCTTTATCCTGGCCGGTTATCTGGCTTGTGCTGCCGGCATGCTCTGGTGGCTCGGTTATCGCCATCACCTGCAGCGTGAAGCGGGCAGGCTGGAGCGTATCCCCTACCTCGCTCTGCAGTTCCTGTTCGGCGGCCTGTTCAGCGCGCTCTTCATTTTCTATATCAAGAGCGCCAGCCATGTCCTCGCGCTGTTGTGGACGCTGGGGCTGGCAGTATTGCTGATCGCCAACGAATTCATCGAGGACAGATACCGGCGTTTTACCCTGACCTGGACCATGTTCGGGCTGTGCGCAATCCTGCTGTTCAACTTTCTGCTGCCGTTCATTCTGGGCAGCATCCATTTCTTCTGGTTCTACCTGAGCACGCTGGCAGGGGCCTTGCTGGTCTATGGCTTGCGCTGGATAACGCCGGGGCGCCCCGGTCGCATCGGTCCGGTCTGGCTGATCGCCGCCATGCTGGCGCTGGCTTATCCGCTCGATGTCATTCCGCCGGTGCCGTTGGTCAAACGAGATATGCAGGTAGGCCTGGAATTGAAGACGGCGGACGGCGATTATCAGTTGCTCATCGATAGTGCGTCACCGCTGGATTTCTGGCGCATGTTCGAAGATACCGTGCATTTGAGTGCCGGCCAGCGCCTCTATTGCGTTTCGTCCGTGTTCGCGCCACGCGGCTTGAATACGCGCCTCTACCATCGCTGGCAATACTACGACGATGACAGAGGCTGGGTGGATACGGAGCGTATCGGTTTCGACTTGCAAGGCGGCCGCGGTGGCGGCTTCCGTGGCTACACCTACAAGCAGAATGTCACGGCAGGTCCGTGGCGGGTGAGCGTCGAGACCGAGTACGGGCGTACGGTGGCCATTCACAAGTTTGACGTCGTCATCGACGATGTCCCGCATCCAAGGCAGGTCATCCGGATTCCCTGAACTCGGTGCCTCAGGTTTGCTCAGGCATCAGCTGATATGTGATTCGAGGACATACTCCGCACCATGGTCCACCGCCAGACGCTCTGTCAGCACCGGCATGGCTTCATCCAGCAAGGCGGGCAGCGTGTAAGGCGGGTTGACGATGAACAGGCCGCTGCCGTGCATGCCGAATCCATCCGCAGAAGGCGTTTGCACCGTCAGGCTGACATGCAGCCAGCTCTTCAGCGGCAGTTTTTTCAGCTTGTCCAGCATCTGCTGCGGTTCAGGCCTTTGCAGCATGGGGTACCAGACGATATAGGTGCCGGTGGCGAAGCGTGTCAGGCTGTCCTTCAGTATGTCGACCACGCGCTGATAATCTCTTTTTTCCTCGTAGGGCGGGTCAATCAGCACGACGGCGCGGCGCGGCGGGGGAGGTAGCAGGGCCTTGATGCCGGCAAAACCGTCCTGCGCTTCCGTCATGACCTGGCGGTTGTTGGGCGTCAGACCCAGCGCCTTGAACGACTGGTTCAGCAATTTATAGTCGTTGGGATGCAGTTCGAACAGGCGCAGGCGGTCGTCCGGACGCATGGCGCGGTAGGCCAGCGCGGGCGAGCCGGGGTAATGTCTG
>JAVEWT010000118.1:0-5316 GCA_034004425.1 Methylophilaceae bacterium | reverse complement strand
GCAGTTCCCAGGCGTAGCTGATGGCGTCGCGCTTGAAATAGTCGCCGAAGCTGAAGTTGCCGAGCATTTCGAAGAAGGTGTGGTGTCGCGCGGTGTAGCCGACGTTTTCCAGGTCATTGTGCTTGCCGCCGGCGCGTACGCATTTCTGGCTGGAGGCGGCACGGGTGTAAGGGCGCTTGTCAAAGCCGAGAAAGACATCCTTGAACTGGTTCATGCCGGCATTGGTAAAGAGCAGGGTGGGATCGCCGGCCGGTACCAGTGAGCTGGAAGCCACGACGTGGTGGCCCTTGGAGGCGAAAAAATCCAGGAAGGCCTGGCGTATCTCTTTACTGCTTGGATGACTCTTCATGTTGTCTTTCAAAACGCTGTTTCTTTAAAACTACTGATTAAAATCAATGGGTTGTTTCAATCTGTGTCATCCGGGCTGTCGTTCAACACCTTTTTGATGACGTCAAAACCGAAGCCGCGACCCTGCAGGAATCTGGCCTGTTTGGCCCAAGCTTCGCGGTTCTTCGGCAGTTGGCCGAACTTCTTCTGCCAGACGGCGCGGGCGTTGGCGACTTCATCGTCCTTCAGGCTGGCTACGGCTTCGTCGATCAGCGTTTCCGGCACGCCGTGCTCGCGCAGTTCGTGCGCCACGCGCAGGCTGCCGAATCTGGATTTGCGCGCATGTACGACCTGTTCGGTGTAGCGTTCGTCGGACAGCCAGCCGCGCTGTTCGAAATCGGCGATCAGCGCCGGTAGGTCATCGTCTTCCTGCGCGTAGGCGCGTAGCTTGTGTTCCAGTTCCTTGCGCGAATATTCGCGGCGGGCGAGGTATGCGAGCGCCCGTGCGCGCAGCGATACGGCGGGTTTGCCGTCGTCCGGCTTATTCGTCAGCTTCCTCTCCCGGTTCCACCGTCATCGCGGCGTTGGCCAGCTTGGAGTTCTCACGGATCTTGGCATCGATCTCGTTGGCGATTTCCGGATGTTCCTTCAGGTATTCGCGTGCGTTGTCCTTGCCCTGGCCGATCTTCTCGCCCTTGTAGCTGTACCAGGCGCCGGCCTTCTCGATCAGCTTGAGGTTGGCACCCATCTCGATGATCTCGCCTTCGCGCGAGATGCCTTCGCCGTAGAGGATGTCGAATTCAGCTTGCTTGAACGGCGGTGCGACCTTGTTCTTGACGATCTTGACGCGGGTCTCGGAGCCGATGACCTCGTCGCCCTTCTTGATGGCCCCGGTGCGGCGGATGTCCATGCGCACCGAAGCGTAGAACTTCAGCGCGTTGCCACCGGTGGTGGTTTCCGGGTTACCGAACATGACGCCGATCTTCATGCGTATCTGGTTGATGAAGATGACCATGGTGTTGGTGCGCTTGATGTTGCCGGTCAGCTTGCGCAGCGCCTGCGACATCAGGCGGGCTTGCAGACCCATGTGCGAATCGCCCATCTCGCCTTCGATTTCTGCCTTGGGTACCAGCGCGGCGACTGAGTCGACGACGACGATATCGACCGAGCCGGAACGGACCAGCATGTCGGCGATCTCCAGTGCCTGTTCACCGGTGTCCGGCTGCGAGATCAAGAGGTCGGAAACATTGACCCCGAGCTTTTGTGCGTAGACCGGGTCGAGCGCGTGTTCGGCGTCGATGAAGGCAGCGGTGCCGCCCAGTTTCTGCATCTGGGCGATGACGGAGAGGGTCAGCGTGGTCTTGCCGGAGGATTCCGGACCGTAGATCTCGATCACGCGACCGCGCGGCAGGCCGCCGATGCCGAGCGCGATATCCAGACCGAGAGAACCGGTAGAAACCGCCTGGATGTCGCCAGCCACATCGGTATCGCCCATGCGCATGATGGAGCCTTTGCCGAATTGTTTCTCGATTTGCGAGAGGGCGGCCGCCAGGGCTTTGCTTCTGTTCTCATCCATCTGAATTAGTCCTTTGTTTTTATGCACGTAATAAAGCGCACAATTATTTCATAAATCAAGGGTTAAAGTAAGGCTCATCAGGCGCTCGAACAGGGTGTGGACCGAGGCCATTCTGACTGTTTCGCGGTCGCCGTCGAAGCGCTGCGTGGCGGACAGGCGGAGGCCATCGGCCGTCGCCCAGGCGAAGCAGACGGTTCCGACCGGTTTCTCGCGGCTGCCGCCGTCCGGCCCGGCGATGCCGGTGATGGCGCCGCTGATGCCGGCCTGGCTCTGCGCCAGTGCGCCGGCCGCCATCTCGAGCGCGGTCTGCTCGCTGACGGCGCCATAAGTTGTCAAGGTCTCGGGGCGGACAGCCAGCGTCTGTATCTTGGCGCGGTTGCTGTAGGTGACGTAGCCGGCATCGAACCAGGCCGAGCTGCCGGGGATGGCCGTGACGTACTGGCTGGCCATGCCTCCGGTGCATGATTCCGCCAGTGCCAGCGTCCAGCCGCGCTGCTGCAGGGCATCGCCCAGCGCGGCGCTCAGCTTCAGAAGCGCAGCGTGATCCATTGCAGGGCCTCCAGCGCGGCGATGGCGTAAAGCGCCGCCAGCAGGTCATCGAACATGACGCCGAAACCGCCTTTCAGTCGTGCATCGAACTGGCGGATGGGGAACGGTTTCCAGATATCGAACAGGCGGAACAGCAGGAAGGCCGCCAGCCACCATTGCCAGGCCAGCGGCGTGAACTCCAGCACCAGCAGCATGGCGACGATCTCGTCCCAGACGATGCTGCCGTGATCGGCAACGCCCAGATTCCTGCCCGCCACTTCGCAAAGTCGGATGCCGAGCGCGAACAGCACGGCGATGGTGGTGTAGTGCACCAGTTCCGGTGCCTGCATGAGGATGCCGAACAACGGCAACGCGATCAGCGTGCCGAGGGTGCCGGGTGCAAATTTGCTGAGACCGCTGCCGAGGCCGAGCGCGAAGAAATGCGCGGGCCGGCTCAGCAGAAAGGCGAGGTCGGGCTGCACCGCGCTGCTCGGGCCTGCCTTGCTAGATTTTGAAGTGGTCAAAGCCGCTTGCTCCTGTCTTGATCGGGTTGCCGTCGCGGTCCAGCACCCGCAGGCCGGGTTCGCTGGCGGTCTGGCCGATGCGGCTCAGCGCGGGGCCTGACTCTGCCGCGATCTGCATGATGCGTTTGCGTGCCGCGGGTGGCGCAGTAAAGCACAGTTCGTAATCGTCGCCGCCTGCCAGCAGCATGTCCAGCACGGCTGGGCTGGACAGATGGCGTTGCAGGATGGCGGAGCGCGGCACGTCCTCCAGTCGCAGCTCGGCGCCGAGCCCGGAGGCCTGCAATATATGGCCGAGGTCGGCCAGCAGGCCATCGGAAACGTCGATGGCGCTATGGGCGACATTGCGCAGGGCGAGCCCGAGGGCGACGCGCGGTTGCGGTTGCAGCAGGGCGGGCAGTGTCTGCTGCAGTTCGTCGTCTGTCAGTGGGTGTTTACTTAGCAGGTGGTTGAGCGCCAGAGCGGCATCGCCCAAATGGCCTGATACCCAGATATCATCGCCGAGTTGTGCGCCGTCGCGTCGCAGGGCTTGACCGGCCGGTACCTGCCCCATGATCTGCACGCTGATGCAGAGCGGGCCGCGCGTAGTGTCGCCGCCGATCAGGTCGACGCCGAAGGCTTTCGCACAGGCAAAAAAGCCGGCGGCGAAGGCGGCGATCCAGTCTTCATTGGCGGCCGGCAGGGCGAGCGCCAGCGTCGCCCATTTCGGCTGTGCGCCCATGGCGGCGAGGTCGGAAACGTTGACGGCGAGCGATTTCCATCCCAGTTGGCGCGGGTCGGTATCGGCCAGAAAGTGAGTGCCAGCTACCAGCATGTCAACGGATACTGCGAGCTCGTACCCGTCATCGACCTTGAGCAGCGCGGCGTCGTCGCCGACGCCGAGCACGGTGTGGGCGGTCGGTCGCGTGAAGTGTTGCCGGATCAGATCGAATTCGGAAGTCATCAGGCGCCGGACTTGATGGCGGATTTGGGGCGGAAGGCCTTGACCACGGACGCGTCGGTCTCGATGTAAGGCATCGGTTGTTCCTGCGTTGCCAGCAGATCGAGGCAGTAAGGTACGGCGGCGAAGATGCCATGTACGCGAACCTCGCCCTGTTCGTCTTTCAGGCCTTCCAGCGTCTGTGCGATGGACTTGGGCTGGCCCGGCAGGTTGATGATCAGGCACTGCTTGCGGATGACGGCGACCTGGCGCGAGAGGATGGCGGTCGGCACGAAATTGAGGCTGATCTGGCGCATTTGTTCGCCGAAGCCGGGCATTTCGCGGTCGGCGACGGCCAGCGTCGCTTCCGGAGTGACATCACGCAGTGCCGGTCCGGTGCCGCCGGTGGTCAGTATCAGGTGGCATGCTTCCTGGTCGACGAGGTCGACAAGCGTTGCCTCGATCTCGTCCCGCTCGTCCGCGATGACGCGGGCAACGGCTTGCCACGGCGTGATCAGGGCACGGTCCAGCCATGCTTTCAGGTTCGGTATGCCCTGGTCCTCGTAGACGCCGGTAGCAGCGCGGTCGCTGATGGAAACGAGGCCGATGCGGAGGTTTTCTGCTGTCATATGGATAGTTTGCCGGTAATGCCTGTCTATGTAGTTGCCCGTCTGTGCAGGCGGGTACGCATTCAGATTGAATCATATCATTTGCCGGGCGCATGCATCATTCGCCCGCGCCCATGCAATCTGTACCGCGGTGCCTGACCACGCCACTTTCAAGAACGAAGAGGACACAATGCGCTTATTTCCCATCATGATGATGGCCTGCGGTCTGCTGGCCCTTAACCCGGCAGCGCAGGCGGCCGAAAGCGGTAACCCCTATGCCGATGCCTACAAGCCGCTTGAGTTGCGGGCCCCGGTGCTGCCGCCGGAGCAGGCGGAACCGCAGATATTCAAGGGTACGGACAACAAAGAGGCGGATTACCAGCGCATGCTGGAGCAGGGTTACGACCTGCTTGGCTATTCCAGCTTCGAGGCGGGCGACGTGCCGGCGGAAAAGCTGACGGAGCACGCACGGGCGGTCAAGGCGCATCTGGTGCTGGTGACCACGCAGCGCAGCGGCGATGTGCCGGCCAGCATCAAGATCGAGCAGTTGCGGAAAAAGGCGCGGGAGTTGAATACGGATAGCGTCGACCTCGACATGCTGGACCAGTCCTCGGTCCGCTATGCCTATCACGCTTCCTACTGGGTGAAGCTGATGCCGCCGCTGCTTGGCTTGCACGTGCGGCCGCCGACCGAGCAGGAACAGGAAGATGGGCTGATCGTCGTCGCTGTCATCAAGAACTCGCCGGCCGAAAAATCCGGCTTGCAGATGCTGGATGTCGTTCTGCAGATCGGTGACGAGGTGCTGGGCAAGCCGGAGAGTCTGTCGCAGGCAGCCCA
>JAVEWT010000117.1:0-5331 GCA_034004425.1 Methylophilaceae bacterium | reverse complement strand
CATCGACTGCCGCCGCCTGCGTCTGCTTGCTGAGTTTTTCCCCTTGCGCATTGAGCACGACCGGGATGTGGGCGTAATGCATCGCCGGCAGCCCCAGTACTTGCTGCAGATAGATCTGGCGCGGGGTCGAATCAAGCAGGTCGGCACCGCGCACCACATGCGTGATGCCCTGGTCCGCGTCATCGACGACGACAGCCAGTTGGTAGGCATAGAAACCATCCGCCCGCTTCAGGACGAAATCACCGATATCCCGCGCCAGATTCTGTGCGACATGGCCCTGGATGGCGTCATCGAAGCCGATCGTGCGGTTTTCGGCCCTGATGCGCCAGGCACGGGCGGTTTTGCCGGGCGGCAGCCCGCTGCGGCAGGTGCCGGGGTAGATGGCGCCCTCGATGCCGTGAATGGCGGAATCGGCGATCTCCTTCCGCGTACAGCCGCACGGATAGACCAGCCCGTCCTCCTGTAACCTCGCCAATGCCGCGGCATACAAGTCGTGGCGCTCGCTCTGGTAGACCACGGGCCCGTCCCACTCGAAACCGAAGGCTTCCAGGCTGCGAAGTATGGCATCGGCGGCGCCCGGCATGTTGCGCGGTGTGTCCAGGTCCTCCATGCGCAACAGCCATTCCCCTTGCTGTTGCCTCGCTTCCAGGTAGCTGGCGAGCGCCGCGACCAGTGAGCCGAAATGCAGCGGACCGGTGGGGGATGGAGCGAAACGACCGCGGTACATGAAGCAGTTAGTACAAGGGCTGCAGGTAGGGCGGGATATGCCAGGATTGCAGCTGTTTGCCGAGCAGCACGAGGTGGCAGGGCAAGCGGTCGGCACCGTTGGTGCTGACCTCGAATTCATAGGTGCGCATGACCCGGGCCTGGCCCCGGTTGTTGCGACCCAGACGAATCTTGCTGCAGGCGACGGTTTCGTCCAGCAACTGCAGGTTCCAGCGCTCTGCCAGTTCGCGCCCGGTACGAATGGCTTTTTCCCGGCTGGTGATGCTGTCGAACCAGAACCATGCGATCAACAGCATGAGTACGATCAATGAGATTTCCAATGGACTGCCCTTGTTTCTGCGGGGTGATGGGATTTGCGTGAAGAATTCATTTTGTTCGGTATCAATGTCCGATATTATTGGAGGCACTTGATGATAATCAAGTCATATTTGCGAACCGGCATGTAAATTGCCACAATGTTGCAAGGGCTATTTCGCAGCGTATCGTCACCCTGATACTGCGACCCCTGCGGCATGAAGATACAGAGGATGGAGATGCATGGCTTCAAGCAGTTTGGCAGCAGTTTCACCATTGACGACGAGTGAAGCAAACATGGAAGACCGTGAACAGGAGGCGCTCAGCGCTTATCTGAATCTGCTCAAGATCAAGGGCGCGGATGAGCTGACACTGGAACGGCGCCGGCAGTTTTTGGGCCGCTTGTTCCCGACCCTGAGGAATGCTGCGTATGAGGGTAGCGCCTATCGCAAGGCGGTGGAACAGGTGTTGAACAGCATCGACCGGCTGGACTGGCCTTTCAGCCTGGCCGTGGCGCGTGAATATTTCCATTTCTGGATCAAGGATTTCAAGTCCATCGCCGCCCTCACTGCCGACTCCGAATTCAAGGTGAACCCGATCGACTGGCAACCGGTCGATCTGGATATCAAGTCACTATGGCAGTCGCTGGACAAGGCCAAATTCGACACCGTCGAGAACTGGCCGATCAAGGCTTATTCGCTCGGCCTGCGGCAGGCCGGCGCGGAGCAGGCGCTGGTCGATACGCGCGTCAAGCTGGTGAAGATCTTGCTGATCCGTCTGCGTGACGCACCGCAGAAATCCAGCCGCCATTACCGCATCGCGGTGGATGCCACCGTCCCCTTGTTCGAGAAGCACGACACGCGCCGCCTGTTCTTTGCCGTGGTGCGCGAGTTCTATTATTTCTGGATCGGCGATCCGGATGCCGCCAGCCATATCGGCCAGTCGGCGGAGACCATGAGTTACGTCTAGCCGGCGGGGCTGGCCGGACAGACAGGCAGTTTCAGTCCACCTTGCCCAGCCGGTCCTCCAGCGCATCGCACAGCGTCTTCAGGATCTTGATGCGCGCATGGTTCTTGTCATTGGCCTCGACCAGGGTCCACGGCGCATGTCCGGTACTGGTGCGGTCGACCATGTCGCTGGCGGCGATCTGATAGGCGTCCCATTTTTCCCGGTTACGCCAATCCTCCTCGGTAATCTTGAAGCGCTTGAACGAGATTTCCTGACGTTCCTCGAAACGCTTCAGTTGTTCTTCCTGACTGATCTGCAGCCAGAATTTGACGACCAGAGCGTTGTTTTCGATCAGTTGCGCCTCGAAATCGTTGATCTCGGCATACCCGCGCATCCAGTCCGCTTCGCTGCAAAAACCTTCCACCCGTTCGACCAGCACGCGCCCGTACCATGAGCGGTCGAAGATCGTGATGCGGCCCTTGCTCGGCACGTGGCGCCAGAAGCGCCACAGGTAAGGCTGCGCGCGTTCTTCCTCGGTCGGTGCGGCGATCGGCACCACCTTGTAGAAACGGGCGTCGATGGCATGCGTGATGCGGCGGATGCTGCCGCCCTTGCCGGCGGCATCGGCGCCCTCGAACACGATGACCAGCGACATGTCGCGGAATTTGGGGTCGCGCGTCAGCAGATTGATCTTGCGCTGGTATTTCTCCAGCTTGTCGTTGTATTCATCCTTGTCGATCGATTTGCTCAGGTCCAGCGTGTTCAGGATGTGCAGCTTGTCGATCGGTTGCAGGATGGGCGCCGCGATGTTGGAGCGTTTGTTGCCGCTCTTGTCATCCAGCTGCTTGCGGATCGCTTCGTGAATGTAACTGCCGGCAGTCAGGTTACGGTAGTTGGCGTCATAGCCTTCGATGATGATCCAGGGCGCGTTGGCCGTGCTGGTCTCGCGGATCACGTGCCCGCTGATCTGGCGGAACTTGTCGTACAGCTTGAGGTGATGCAGGTCGCGCTCGGTCACGCGCCAGCTGGTCTTGGGATTTTTCTGCAGATCATGGATGCGGGTCTTCTGCTTTTCCTTCGACAGGTGGAACCAGAACTTGATGAGCAGGGCGCCTTCGTCCGTCAGCATGCGTTCGAAGCGCACGATGTCCTCCAGTGCATTGTCGAGTTCGGCATCCTTGCTTTCGCCGTAGGCGCGCTTGATGATGGGTGCGGTATACCAGGAACCGAAGAAGATGCCGATCTCACCCTTGGGCGGCAGCTGGCGCCAGAAGCGCCACATCGGTGGCCGCGAGGCCTCTTCTTCATTTGGCGGTCCGAAGGCGCAGGTGGTGATGCGGCGCGGGTCCATCCACTCATTCAACAGGTTGGCGACTTCGCCCTTGCCGGCGCCGTCGACGCCGCCGATCAGGATGATGACCGGGAAACGCTTGCTTTCGGCCAGGTCGAACTGCACATCGAGCAGCGCTTCGCGCAGCTTGGCGACTTCCTTTTTATAAACATCCTTGGCAATCTGATGCCCCAGTTCTGCGGATTCGAACATGCTGAGTTCCCGATGGAAAAATAATCACGGCTTGCTGTCATGGTGCATAAAAGACGCCGCCCTGTAAATCGGATTATCGCAACTCGTTCTGCCGCATGGGCATGCCGTCGATCAACTGGAAAACCTGTTGCAGGTCGACCGGCTCCGCAGATTGCAGCTTGATGCCGCCATCGAGCCCGACCAGCCAGACGCTTGCCGCATAGGGCGGTTCGAGTTGCAGGCTGTCCAGCAGCGCCCGGTTCTGGATATCCTCCAGCGGGACGCCGTTGCGCATGCCCTTGCCGGCGATGATTTCATAGAGCACCATACGTCGTTCCGCGAATGCCGTTTGGTAGTCCTGCCGCTGCAGTGACGACTTCACATCTGCAAGCATGGCATGGTCGGCAGCCGGCACGCTGATGATGAGTGCCCGCTGTTGCCAGAGCTCTTGCGCCAGCGGATGACCGGCTTGCGGGGCGGCATGGGCTGCAACAGACAGCAAAAGTGCAGACCAGAGCAGAAGCTTGAATTTGTCGTATGGCATCATGGGCATAGATGCCGGAACGCGCCTGATTGTTCCGGTTTTTTCGGGCGCTGCCCGCTATCTGCCACGAACAATTGGCCGATTGAAGAAATTGACTGCCGGGAGGAGATGGTCGTGAAACTAATGAAAAATTGGCTGTTGCTGTTGGCCTTGCTGGGATGGTTCGGCCATGCCGGCGCTGCACCGCTTGCTGGCTACGGACCGGACATTCAACTACAGGAGGCGAAACAGGTGGCTGAAGCCGCTGCCCGCGAAGCGGAACGATTGAAGCTGAGAGTGGCGATCGCCATCGTCGATACCGCAGGTCATCTGGTCTATTTCGAAAAAGCCGACGATACACAGACCGCCAGCGTCGAGGTTGCGATCGCCAAGGCGCGTTCCGCCAGCAATTTCAGGCGGGCGACCAAGGTGTTCGAGGAGGCGCTGCTGGCCGGCCGCACCTCGATACTGGGTTTGCCGGGTGCCGTGCCGGTGGAGGGTGGCGTGCCCATCGTCCAGAATGACAGGATCATTGGCGCCATCGGCATCAGCGGCGCCACCTCGGCGGAAGACGGTGCAATCGCCGCCGCCGCGTTCGCGGTTTTGCGCTAGGGGCAATCATCAGTGGCATTGTCGCGGCAGCTAATAATTGGGGTCGGAGTAACTAATTGCGGCCCCGTACTTAGGCTGGTCGGCATGTACCAGGAATTTCAGCAGGCGGATATCGCCGTGAAGCGACTGGGTGATTTGATGGATGCCCCAACTGAACCCTATTCCCTCATCCCCAGCAGAACCAACACAAAGGCCGGGAATATCGAACTCGATAGCATCAGCTTCCGTTATTCGGATAACCACCCTTGGCTCTACCGTAATTTAAGCATCAACATCAAACCGAACAAATGCACCGTGCTCATGGGCCCTTCCGGTTGCGGCAAAAGCACTCTCGCTAAACTCCTGCTCGGTTTCTACCAACCACAGGAAGGCAATATCAAGCTCGACGGTAAGGATATTCGCCACCTCTCAGCCAATGAACTGCGCAATTACTTCGGCATCGTCCCGCAAGAAACCATGCTGTTCTCCGGCACCCTTTACGACAACCTCATTCTCGCCAATCCGCACGCCAGCTTCGAGCAGATCGTCCAAGCCTGCCAACTCGCAGGCATTCACGAAACCATCGAGAAACTTCCGCAAGCCTACCAGACCGAGATCGGCGAGCACGGCACCGGCTTGAGCGGTGGGCAGAAACAACGCCTCGCGATTGCCCGAGCCCTACTCAGACAACCCAGCATCCTTATTTTCGATGAAGCGGTTTCCAACC
>JAVEWT010000116.1:0-5357 GCA_034004425.1 Methylophilaceae bacterium | reverse complement strand
GCGGTGGCCGTGCTGGTCGTCACTTGTCCGTGTGCCTTGTCGCTCGCCACGCCGGCAGCGATGCTGGCCTCGGCCGGTGCGTTGGCGCGACGCGGCGTGCTGACGCGCAGGCTGCAGGCGCTGGAGATGATGGCCGGCATCGACACCGTGGTGTTCGACAAGACCGGCACGCTGACCCATGATCGCATGCAGGTCAGCCGCATCAGCGTGCGTGACGGCTGGAGCGCGGATCGCGCCTTGCAGCTGGCGGCAGCCATCGCGCGGCAATCGTTGCATCCGGTGTCGCGTACTTTGCTGGCAGCCTGCCCGCAAAGCAGCGAGGTCGTCGGCAAGGTCGAGGAAGTCTCGGGACAGGGCCTGCTGGCGGAGTCGGCGCATGGTCAAGTCAGGCTGGGTTCGGCACGTTTCTGCGGCATCGACGCGGCAGGGCATGCGCAGATGCAGGTGCATATGGCCGATGAGCAGGGCTGGCTGGCGAGCTTCGATCTGGACGAGGATATCCGCGCCGATGCGGCCGCAAGCATCGCGCAGTTGCGCGCGGCGGGCATGAGAGTGGAGATCCTTTCCGGCGACCGGCAAGCGGCTGTGCAGCGGGTGGCCGACAAACTGCAGGTCGATCGCGTGGCTGCCGACAGCACGCCGCAGGACAAGCTGACACATATCCGGACATTGCAGGACGCCGGCCGTCATGTCGCCATGGTCGGCGACGGCCTCAACGACGGTCCGGTGCTGGCCGGCGCCCAGGTTTCAATCGCGCTGGGGCAGGCCGCGCCGCTGGCACAGTCGCAATCGGATTTCGTCATCCTCGGTGCGCAGCTGACGACGGTGACGCAGTTGTTCCTGCAGGCGCGGCGGACGATGCATATCGTGCGCCAGAACCTGATATGGGCGGCGCTCTACAACGCCGTCTGCATTCCCCTTGCCGTCACCGGCTGGATCAATGCCTGGATCGCCGGGCTCGGCATGGCCCTCAGTTCCCTGCTGGTGATTCTGAACGCGGCCAGACTGGCCAAAATAAAGGATTAATTCATGGACATCCTCTTTCTTTTGATTCCTCTTTCCGTTGTGCTGGTGCTCGCCATCCTCGCGGGGCTGTGGTGGGCCATCTACAACGATCAGTTCGAAGACATAGAGCAGGAAGGCGAGCGGATTCTGCACGACGATTGACCTATGTCAAATTGGGCTGCCGCACTCTGCGACAGAATGTCACACAGCATCGTCAACTTGGGGTAGGGGAAATGAGTCTAAATAGCTCTGAAGCAGTGATGTACAACGATACCGTTGTACGGCAGTTTTCAATCATGGCGGTCATCTGGGGTGTGGTGGGCATGCTGGTAGGCGTGATCATCGCCGCCCAGTTGTATATTCCGGAACTGAACCTGGGCTTGCCCTGGACCAGTTTCGGCCGTTTGCGACCGTTGCACACCAATGCCGTCATCTTCGCTTTCGGCGGCAGCACGTTGTTCGCCACGTCATATTACGTCGTGCAGCGCACCTGTCAGACCCGGCTGTTCGGCGGGCCGCTGGCGTCGTTCACGTTCTGGGCCTGGCAGATCGTCATCGTCGCGGCCGCCATCTCGCTGCCGCTCGGTTTCACCCAGGCCAAGGAATACGCTGAACTGGAGTGGCCGATCGACATCCTGATCGCGCTGGTCTGGATCGCTTATGCCATCGTCTTCTTCGGCACCATCGGCAAGCGCAAGGTCAAGCATATCTATGTCGCCAACTGGTTCTTCGGCGCATTCATCATCGCCGTCGCCTTGCTGCATATCGTCAACAGTGCCGCGATCCCGGCCGACTTCATGAAGTCCTACTCGGCCTATGCAGGCGTGCAGGATGCCATGGTGCAGTGGTGGTACGGTCACAATGCCGTCGGCTTCTTCCTGACTGCCGGCTTCCTCGGCATCATGTACTACTTCGTGCCCAAGCAGGTCGAGCGTCCGGTCTACTCCTACCGCCTCTCCATCGTGCACTTCTGGGCGCTGATCTTCACTTACATGTGGGCGGGTCCGCACCATCTGCACTACACCGCATTGCCGGACTGGACCCAGTCGCTCGGCATGGTGTTCTCGCTGATTCTGCTGGCACCTAGCTGGGGCGGTATGATCAACGGCATGATGACCATGTCCGGCGCGTGGCACAAACTGCGTGACGACCCGATCCTGCGCTTCCTCATCGTGTCGCTGTCGTTCTACGGCATGAGCACCTTTGAAGGCCCGATGATGGCAATCAAGACCGTCAACGCGCTGTCGCACTACACCGACTGGACCGTGGGCCACGTACACTCCGGCGCTCTCGGCTGGGTCGGCCTGGTTTCCATGGGCGCGCTCTACTATATGATCCCGCGTCTGTTCGGCCAGAAGCAGATGTACAGCATCAAGGCCATCGAACTGCACTTCTGGATGGCGACCATCGGCATCGTGCTCTATATCGCCGCGATGTGGATCGCCGGTGTCATGCAGGGCCTGATGTGGCGCGGCGTCAATCCGGACGGCACGCTGACCTATACCTTCGTCGAAAGCGTGAAGGCGACCTATCCGTTCTACGCGCTGCGTCTCCTGGGCGGCCTGCTTTACCTCGGCGGCATGGTGGTCATGCTGTGGAATGTGCTGAAGACCGCATCGAACGGTCAATCCGTCAATGTCCCTGTTCCGCCCGTTGCGGCTCATGCTTAAGGAATAATGAAAATGGCTGACCACAATAAAAAGTCCGGTTTCTCTCACGAGAAGATCGAAACCAACAATTTCCTGATGATCGTGCTGATCCTGGTCGTCGTCTCCTTCGGCGGCCTGGTGGAAATCGTCCCGCTGTTCTTCCAGAAGACGATGACCGAGCCGATCAAGGGCCTGCAACCGTACACGCCGGTGCAACTGGCGGGTCGCGATATCTACATCCGCGAAGGCTGCTACAACTGCCACTCGCAGATGATCCGTCCGTTCCGCGCCGAGGCCTTGCGCTACGGCCATTACTCGGTCGCCGGCGAGTTCGTCTACGACCATCCGTTCCAGTGGGGAAGCAAGCGCACCGGTCCGGACCTGCACCGCGTCGGCGGCAAATACAGTGACGAATGGCATCGCATCCACCTGATCAATCCGCGAGATGTGGTGCCTGAATCCAACATGCCGTATTACCCGTGGCTGGAGAAGAATCTGGTCGATGCCGATGGCATTCCGCAGAGAATGCGGGCGCTACGCAAGGTCGGCGTGCCGTATACCGACGAGCAGATCGCCAATGCCAAGGCCGAGGTGGAAGGCAAGACCGAGATGGATGCCCTGATCGCTTATCTGCAGGGCTTGGGCAGAACCTTGAAATAGCGGGGTGAGACTGATGGATATCAATACGTTACGCATCATCGCAACCGTCGCCAGCTTTGTCGTCTTCATCGGCATCGTGGTCTGGGCTTGGTCACGCCGGCGCGAAGCGGATTTCAAAGAAGCGGCCAATCTGCCTTTTGAACAGGATTGAGGAATAAAAAATGAGTGATTTCGATTTCACCAGCAGTTTCTGGCCGTTGTTTATCTCGGCGATCACGGTACTCGGCATCCTTGGCTGCGCACTGCTGCTGTGGCTGACCAACAAGACCAAGGTGCAGGCGTCGCAGGACATGAGCACCGGTCACGTCTGGGATGGCGATTTGCGTGAAATGAACAACCCGCTGCCGCGCTGGTGGGTGTGGCTGTTCATCATCACCATCGTCTTCTCCGTCGCTTACCTGATCATCTACCCCGGCATGGGCTCCTATCAGGGCAAGCTGGGCTGGACCCAGGTCGGCCAGTTCGAGGCCGAGATGGCCAAGGCCGAGGAAGTCACCAAGCCACTGTATGACAAGTTCATGGCGATGTCGGTGCAGGAGGTCGCGGCAGACGAGCAGGCGATGGCGATCGGCGGGCGCCTGTTCCTCAACAACTGCGCTCAGTGTCACGGCTCCGATGCGCGCGGCAGCAAGGGCTTCCCCAATCTGACCGACAACGACTGGCTGCATGGCGGCGAACCGGAAAACATCAAGACCACGCTGGTCAACGGCCGCATGGGCATGATGCCCCCGATGGCCGCCATGGTCGGTAGCGAGGACGATGTCAGGAACGTGGCCAATTATGTCTTGAGCCTCTCCGGCAGCGAGCACGATGCTGCGCGGGCCGAACTCGGCAAGGAGAAGTTCATGGTCTGTGCCGCCTGCCACGGTCCGGAAGGGAAGGGCAACCAGATGATGGGGGCGCCCAATCTGACCGATGGCATCTGGTTGCACGGCGCCGGCGAGAAGAACATCATGGCCATGATCAACAACGGCAAGACCAATCAAATGCCTGCACAGGCCGACAAGCTGAGCGAGGCACAGATCCATGTGCTGACAGGCTATGTCTGGGGTTTGTCCAACAAGTAATGAAAGTGCGGTGAAACAGGCATGGCCGAAAATACAGCAGGCGCCAAGCGGGCCGAAGCTCCGGATGAAGTGATGGTTTCGTTATACGCTGCGCAGGAGAAGATCTACCCTCGCAGCGTTTCAGGGCTGTTCAGCAAGTGGCGCTGGGTGATGATCTGGATCACGCAGATCGTCTTCTACGGCGTCCCCTGGCTGCAATGGGGTGAGCGCCAGGCCGTGCTGTTCAATCTCGAGGCCAGACGTTTCTATATCTTCGACCTCGTTCTCTATCCGCAGGACCTGATTTATCTCACCGCCATCCTCATCATCTCGGCGCTGTCGCTGTTCCTGTTCACTGCAGTGGCCGGCCGTTTGTGGTGCGGCTACACCTGCCCGCAAACGGTCTATACCGAGATCTTCCTCTGGTTTGAAAAGGTCATCGAAGGCGACCGGGCCGCCCGCATGAAACTCGACAAGAGCGGCATGACGGCGGAGAAGCTCACCAAAAAGAGCCTGAAGCATCTGGTCTGGGGCTTGTTCGCCTTATGGACCGGGTTCACCTTCGTCGGCTATTTCACGCCCATCCGCGAGCTGTTGCAGAACTGGATGGTGTTGCAGATGGGACCTTGGGAAACCTTCTGGGTGTTCTTCTACGGATTCGCCACCTACGGCAACGCCGGTTTCATGCGCGAGCAGGTATGCAAATACATGTGCCCGTATGCTCGCTTTCAGAGCGCCATGTTCGACAAGGACACGCTCATCGTTACCTATGACGACGAGCGCGGCGAGCCGCGCGGGAGCCGCTCGCGCAAGGATGACGCCAAGAGTCTGGGACTGGGTTCCTGTATCGACTGCAATCTTTGCGTGCAGGTGTGCCCCACCGGCATCGACATCCGCAAGGGATTGCAATATGAGTGTATCGGTTGCGGTGCCTGCGCCGACGTCTGCGACGGCGTGATGGACAAGGTCGGTTATCCGCGCGGCCTGATCCGTTATA
>JAVEWT010000010.1:0-26033 GCA_034004425.1 Methylophilaceae bacterium | reverse complement strand
GCTGATCACCTTGTACGGAGATTCAGATTTTCAACTTGACCAGATCAAGGACATCCTGCTGCCGGCGATGGAAAAGAAAGAGCCGGACAGCAGCAAGCGCCTCGATCATCAGGATGTGCAAAAGATTTCAGGCAACAAGGCCAAGCAGGAGCTGAAGATCAAGGCCGGCATCGACAGCGAGCTGGCGAAGAAGATCGTCAAGCTGATCAAGGATTCCGGCCTTAAGGTGCAGGCCAGCATCCAGGGTGACACGGTGCGCGTCAACGGCGCCAAGCGCGATATGCTGCAGGAGGCGATCGCGCATGTGAAGAAGAACGTGACGGATTTTCCGTTGCAGTTCGGCAATTTCAGGGATTGAGCGGGCACGACACATTGCGTTGGCCTGGTTTTTTCGGCCCGTGTGTTTCACGCTTTATTGGAGGCTAGATAAGGTTATTTATGGCAAAAACGCTATACGACAAGTTGTTTGATTCGCACGTGGTTTCCGAGGAAAACGGCACCGCACTGCTCTATATCGACCGTCATCTGGTGCATGAAGTCACCAGCCCGCAGGCGTTCGAGGGGCTGAAGATGGCGGCACGCAAGGTGTGGCGCATCAACAGCGTACTGGCCGTGCCGGATCACAACGTGCCGACCACGGACCGCAGCCACGGCATCGCCGACCCGGTCTCGCGCCTGCAGGTGGAGACGCTGGATAACAACTGTGCCGAGTTCGGCATCACCGAATTCAGGATGAACGATGCGCGTCAGGGTATCGTGCACGTCATCGGACCGGAACAGGGCGCCACCTTGCCCGGCATGACGGTCGTTTGCGGCGATTCCCATACCAGCACGCATGGTGCTTTCGGCGCACTGGCGCATGGCATCGGCACTTCCGAAGTCGAGCATGTGCTGGCGACCCAGTGTCTGGTGCAGAAGAAATCCAGGGCCATGCAGATCCGGGTCGAAGGCCAACTGGGCAAGGGCGTGACGGCCAAGGATATCGCTCTGGCGATCATCGGCAAGATCGGGACAGCGGGCGGCACCGGTTATGCCATCGAGTTCGCCGGCTCTGCCATCCGCGGCCTCAGCATGGAAGGTCGCATGACCTTGTGCAATATGGCGATCGAGGCGGGCGCGCGTGCCGGCATGGTGGCGGTGGACGACACCACCATCAATTACGTCAAGGGTCGTCCCTATGCGCCCAAGCCTGAGCATTGGGATGCGGCAGTTGCCTATTGGCGCACGCTGCACAGTGACGAGGACGCCAAGTTCGATGTCGTCGTCGAGTTGAAGGCGGAAGAGATCGAGCCGCAGGTGACCTGGGGTACCTCGCCGGAAATGGTCACCAGCATCGGCGGCACGGTTCCGGATCCTGCGCGGGAAAGCGATCCGACCAAACGCGGGGGTATCGAGCGCGCATTGCAATATATGGGCCTGCAAGCCAACACGCCGATCAAGGAGATCAGTATCGACAAGGTGTTCATCGGCTCCTGCACCAATTCGCGCATCGAAGACCTGCGCGCGGCGGCGGCCGTTGCCAGGGGCAGGAAAGTGGCCGCCAACGTCAAGCTGGCGATGGTGGTGCCGGGTTCGGGATTGGTCAAGGCACAGGCTGAGCACGAGGGGTTGGACCAGGTGTTCAAGGATGCCGGTTTCGAATGGCGCGAGCCCGGCTGTTCCATGTGTCTGGCGATGAATGCCGACCGGCTGGAGCCTGGCGAGCGCTGTGCTTCCACGTCCAACCGCAATTTCGAGGGGCGTCAGGGGCAAGGCGGCCGCACGCATCTGGTTAGTCCGGAAATGGCGGCGGCAGCGGCGGTCGCCGGCCATTTTGTCGATGTCAGGCAGTTGAGTTAAGGCTGTCAGTCTGAATGGAAAGGAAAATGATGACCAAGCTGATCAGTACGCTTTTTATGGTTTCGGCGTTCGCACTCGTTGGTTGCAACACCGTCGAGGGCATGGGCAAGGATCTGGAAAAGGCCGGTGAAGCCGTGCAGAAATCAACCAAATAATTGATAAAGTTTACAAGGTAAATATATGCAACCTTTTGTGAAACTGGAGGGATTGGTGGCCCCGCTGGATCGCGCCAACGTCGATACCGATGCCATCATCCCCAAGCAGTTCCTCAAGTCCATCAAGCGCAGCGGCTTTGGTCCGAACGCTTTCGACGAGTGGCGCTATCTCGATCACGGCGAGCCGGGAATGGATAACAGCAAGCGCAAGTTGAACCCGGATTTCGTGCTGAATCAGCCGCGCTATCAGGGCGCGAGCATCCTGCTTGCGCGTGAGAACTTCGGCTGCGGCTCCAGCCGCGAGCATGCGCCGTGGGCCTTGTTGGACTATGGCTTCCGTTGCATCATCGCGCCGAGTTTTGCCGACATCTTCTTCAATAACTGTTTCAAGAACGGCATTCTGCCCATCGTGCTCGAAGCCGAAGAGGTGGATGAACTGTTCAGGGAGGTCGATGAGACGCCCGGCTATCAGTTATTGGTCGATCTTGAGCAGCAGGTCGTCGTCAGTCCGGCTGGACGCAGTTTCAGTTTTGAGGTGGACGCCTTCCGCAAGCACTGCCTGCTCAACGGTCTTGACGATATCGGCCTGACCTTGCAGAAGGTCGACCAGATCAAGGCATTCGAGGCCAGGCATAAGGCCAGCCAGCCCTGGTTGTTCGGCTGAACGGCCAGTGTCATTCAAGATTAATTATCCGGAAATTTGTAGACATGAAGAAAATTGCAGTACTGCCAGGTGATGGCATCGGCCCCGAGATCGTCGCACAGGCGCTGAAAGTGTTGAAGGCGCTCGACCTCGAGTTGCAGATGGAAGAGGCGCCGATCGGCGGCGCCGGTTACGAAGCTGCCGGCGATCCTTTGCCGGAAGCGACGCTGAAGCTGGCGCAGGCATCGGATGCAGTGCTGCTCGGTGCGGTCGGTGACTGGAAATACGATACGCTGCCGCGCGATATGCGGCCGGAACGCGGTCTGTTGCGCATCCGCAAGGGCCTCAACCTGTTCGCCAATCTGCGTCCGGCATTGCTCTACCCTGAACTCGCTTCGGCTTCGACGCTGAAGCCTGAAGTGGTGTCAGGCCTCGATATCATGATCGTCCGTGAACTTACCGGCGACATCTATTTTGGCCAGCCGCGCGGCATTTCGACGCTGGAAAACGGCGAGCGCGAAGGCATCAATACCATGCGCTACAACGAATCGGAGATTCGCCGCATCGGGCATGTCGCCTTCCAGATTGCCATGAAGCGCAACAAGAAAGTCTGTTCCGTGGACAAGGCCAATGTGTTGGAAACCACCGAACTCTGGCGCCAGGTCATGATCGAGCTCAGCAAGGAATATCCGGAAGTCGAACTTTCGCATATGTACGTTGACAACGCAGCTATGCAGCTGGTGCGCGCACCAAAACAGTTCGATGTCATGGTCACCGGCAACATCTTCGGAGATATCCTGTCCGACGAGGCTTCCATGCTGACTGGTTCCATCGGCATGCTGCCGTCGGCTTCGCTGGATGCCAACAACAAGGGTATGTACGAGCCCAGCCACGGTTCCGCGCCGGACATCGCCGGCAAGGATGTCGCCAATCCGTTGGCGACCATCCTGTCCGCCGCCATGATGCTGCGCTACACTTTTAACGATGAAGCCAATGCCGTGCGCATTGAGAATGCGGTAAAAAAGGCGCTGGCCCTGGGCTATCGCACGGCTGATATCTGGACTGAAGGAACGAACAAGGTCGGCTGCAATGCAATGGGTGATGCGGTCGTAGCTGCGCTGTAGAGCGCCGCTTGCGTAACGCAAGGCTTGGCATGGCTAAGTGCGTTGCTGCAGCTGCAGCGATTCAATGAATGAGGGTGAAAGCAATGATGCGAGTGGGATTTGTCGGTTGGCGCGGTATGGTGGGTTCAGTGCTCATGCAACGCATGCGGGAGGAGAACGATTTCGCGCTGATCGAGCCGGTATTTTTTACGACTTCCAGTCCCGGCGGCAAGGGGCCTGATGTCGGGCGCGACACCCCGCCGTTGAAGGATGCGAAGGATATCGCAGAGCTGAAGGCGATGGATGCCATCATCTCCTGTCAGGGCGGTGACTACACCACCGAGATATTCCCCAAGCTGCGTGCCGCAGGCTGGAACGGCCACTGGATCGATGCCGCATCCACGCTGCGGATGGAGAAGGATGCAGTCATCATCCTCGACCCGGTCAACCGCCACGTCATCGACCGTGCGCTGGCAGCCGGCGGCCGTAACTGGATCGGCGGCAACTGTACGGTATCGCTGATGCTGATGTCGCTCGGCGGGCTGTTCCGCGAGAACCTGGTCGAGTGGGCGACCGCGATGACCTATCAGGCCGCCTCCGGCGCGGGTGCACAGAACATGCGTGAGTTGTTGAAGCAGATGGGCGAAGCGCACCGGGTGGCGAGCGACCTTCTGTCAGACCCGGCCTCGGCGATCCTGGATATCGATCGCGAGGTGGCTGGGACCTTGCGCGACGCGCGCTTTCCTACGGCGCACTTCGGCGTCCCGTTGGCCGGTAGTTTGATTCCCTGGATCGACAAGGACCTGGGCAACGGCCAGAGCAAGGAGGAATGGAAGGGCGCGGCGGAAACCAACAAGATACTCGGATTGCAGGATGCGCCGATCCCGATCGACGGCCTCTGTGTGCGTATCGGGGCGATGCGTTGCCATTCGCAGGCGCTGACGATCAAGCTCAGGAAGAACGTGCCGCTGGATGATGTGCATGCGCTGATCGCCAACGCCAATCCATGGGCCAGGGTAATCCCCAACGAGCGCGAGGCGACCATGAAGCAGCTGACGCCTGCCGCCGTGACCGGTACTTTGAACGTGCCGGTTGGACGCCTGCGCAAGATGAGCATGGGTGATGATTATCTGGCTGCGTTCACGGTCGGTGATCAGTTGTTGTGGGGTGCTGCCGAACCCTTGCGTCGCATGTTGCGCATATTGGTGGAAGACTGAGCCGTTCCGGCAAGAATGAAGGCTGACGGAAACAAGCCAGATAGCACGCAAATATAATGTTTGGTATGAGCTTGCATGTCTAACTATTTGATGTTAATTTAATAAAGCGACTATAAGTTCTATAAGGGTGGGATAGTGCATAAGTCTAATTACAAGCAAATTGCATTGGCGGTATGTTTTGCATTTCTGCCATTCTCAGCTCACTCGGCAGGGTTAGGCAAGCTGACCATCATTTCAGGACTAGGCGAGCCGCTACGTGCAGAAATCGATCTCGTTTCCACCACTCCTGAAGAACTCTCATCTCTCAGTGCCGCGATCGCTCCTCAGGAAGCATATGCCGTCCAGGGCATGGAGCGCAGGGCAATTCACAGCGCCATACAAATCGAAGTGGGTAAGAAGCCAGATGGCAGTCCGGTATTGAAGCTGGTCACCAGACAGCCGGTCGAAGATCCCTTCCTCGATATGCTGATTCAGGTCGATTGGGCTACCGGTCGACTGCTGAGGGAATACACCGTATTACTGGATCCGCCGGGCTACGATGTCGAGCAGCCGGCAATTTCCCCGGCGCCGGTTCAAACCCAGGCGGCTGCCGTGCCGGCTCCCGTTGCTGCGACAGTTGTAGCGCCCGCGCCAGTAGAAAGTTCGCCTCCGAGTACGCCGGCTGAAAAGGAATACACCACCAGATCCGGCGACAATCTCAGCAAGATCGCCCGCGAGCTGCAGGTAGAAGGCGTCAGCTTGGATCAGATGCTGGTCGGACTTTATCGTGCAAACAAGGATGCATTCGCCGGCGGCAACATGAACCGGCTCAAGGTGGGGCAGATTATCAGGGCGCCGTCACATGAAGAACTGGCTGCCGTGAATCCGCAGGAAGCTGCGCAGGAAATCAAGGTGCAGACTGCAGACTGGAATGCCTATCGTAACAAGCTGGCCGCGGTCGTGGCTGAATCGGAACCCGCCGCGGCGGATGCAGGCGATCAGGCGGCTTCGGGCAAACTGAAGACAGCGACGGAAGACAAAGCTCTACCTGCAGAGTCCGGCCCGAGGGATGTCGTCAAGCTTTCCAAGAGTGAAGCGGAAGCCGCCGGCGCTGAAGCCAAGGCTCTGCAGGACAAGCTCGCGGCCATGCAGGAAGAAAACACGGCAAGGCAGAAAAGTGTAGACGAGGCGAACGAACGCGTTGCCATGCTGGAGAAGCAGATTGCCGATCTGCAGGCGCTACTGACCATCAAGGACAAAACACTGGCAGACTTGCAAGAACAGCCCGCCGCAACGGCGGAAGCGGAGCAAGTTCCGGCGGCAGCGGAAACACCTGAACCGACAGCGAAAGAAACCCCAGTTCTGCCAGCAGAAGCCGAAACACCGGCAGAGGCCGCTGCAAATGCGACACCGCCGGCAGAAGTCGCGCCTGAATCCAAGCCGGTGCCGGCTAAAAAGCCGGCCGCACCTGCACCGGCGCCTGTGGAAGAGAGCAGTTTTCTGGATGACTTGGCTGACAATGCGCCGCTGATCGGCTTGGCTGGTGGTGCCATTGTGTTACTTGGCGGTGGCTGGATGTTCATTCGTAACCGCCGCAAACGTAATCTGGACAGCTTCGAGCAAGGTATTCTGACGGCCGGCGGCCTCAAGGCCAACACCGTCTTCGGCAATACCTCCGGAGGTACTGTAGATACCGGCGACACTTCATTCCTGACCAACTTCTCGCAGAACCCCAGCGGCATGATCGATACCCATGATGTCGATCCGATTGCCGAGGCTGAGGTTTACATGGCCTATGGTCGTGACTCGCAGGCGGAGGAAATCCTCAACGACGCCATTTCCAAGGAGCCGACGCGCTATGAGCTGCACCTGAAGTTGCTCGAAATCTTTGCTGCCCGCAATGACACTTCCGCCTTCGAAGCGGTGGCAGGTGAGTTGTATTCAACCCTGGGTTCCGCTGATCCGGTGTGGAGACAGGTCGCGGAAATGGGTCAGAAGCTCGAACCGGCCAATCCACTTTATGACACCAGCAATGCGCAAGCCTCGCCGGGTGCGGCTGATGCCGGCAAGGCGGCGGCAACAGCTGCAGTGGTAGCGGCGTCGGCCGAGACCAGCCGGCTGGACGCCAGCGACTTCGATAGTGCAGAACTGATGTCGGAATCGAGTCTGGACTTCTCGCTGGATGGAGAAAGTGCTGTCACGGAAGGTGCTGCCGGCGAAACCGGGAAGACCGCTGACGATGGTCTTGATTTTGATCTGGGCTTTGCTTCCACCCCGGCAGAAGCTTCTGCGGAAGATGGTGTGCAGCAAGCGGTGCCTGTCGGTGAAGAAGCAGCGTTTGCAGACACTGAGGCACCGGATGCGGGCGGTCTGGACTTCAACATGGATTTCTCGACAGGCGGAGAGGCAGTTAAAGCGGTTGAGGGTGAGCCCACAGCTTTGGGTGCCACGGAATCGCTGGCGGAAGATACCATCCAGTTTGAGGCGCCGAGCCTTGGTGCGACCTTGCCTGAAATCGAGGTACCGACCTTGAGCTTCGGTGATACGCAGCAGACAAGCGATGCAGCAAAGGAGGATGAAGGCTTGACCTTGTCCTCTACCACAGAGTTTGACCTTCCATCTGAAGCGACGGCTGTTGTGGTCGAAGAGCCGGAGCAAGCACCACTGGAAGAAGCCTCAGGACTGGATTTCAATTTTGATCTGGGTGCTGCCAGCGAGCCAGAAGTCAGTGCGCCAGTGGAACCAGATCTCCGGGCTGCAGAACAGGAGGCATCTGCCAACGCCGAATCCGCGTTGGAACTCGATCTGTCAGGCATCACATTGGATCTCGGGGAGTCGCCCCAGGTTGCCGAGGAGACAGGCAGTGCCGAACAGGAGTCCGACGACGTCAATACCAAGCTGGATTTGGTGACCGCCTATATGGATATGGGTGATAATGAAGGTGCGCGTGAACTGCTGGAGGAAGTACTGAAGGAAGGCGGCCCGAGACAGCGTCAGCGCGCGCAGGAACTATTTGCCAGTCTGTCCTGATGGCAATTGTGTTCTAATGAAGCCGGGCGTGATGCCCGGCTTTTTTATTGATGCTCGACATTATTAATTCATGCTTGATTTCTGACGCCATGCATCCTTCTCTCCGGGTTCTGACACTGTTGATATTTGCCCTTGCCGTTTATGGCATGCAATCTCTGCTGTTGAGTGTGGTGCTGCTCGTGATGCTCGCCACCATGTTCGCTGTCGATCTGAATAACAAGAACAGGCTGGCAGCAGGCGTGTGCAGATTTCCCGCATTGGGCGAATGGATGAAATTGCTCAGACGCGTACGCTACATCCTGCTTTTCCTCTTGCTGGTCTATGCCTGCAACACGCCGGGCGAGTATGTGGCGAGCTGGCATTTCCCGATTACGCCGACTTATGAAGGGATTGTTAGCGGGTTGGAGCAGGTGTTGCGTCTCGCGGCCATCCTCGCCGGATTGGCGTTGCTACTGGCGATGACCAGCCGCGATCAGTTGATTGCCGGATTGTATTGGCTCGCTAGGCCATTGCGTTTTGCCGGTATTGATGCCGAACGCTTCGCCGTCAGGTTATGGCTGACCTTGTATTATGTCGAGCATGGCATGAGAAACCAGCAGCAGAATTCGCTGCAACAACTGATGACATTGGAGAATATGCTGGATAGCGGCCACAATGCACCGGAACGGATAGAGATCATGAAGCCGCCCATGCGTCCCTTCGACGGCTGGGTGTTGCTTGGCCTGATACTGACGGGAGTCGTCTTGTCATGCGCATAGCCCTTGGGCTGGAATATGACGGCCACGGCTTTTGTGGCTGGCAGAGCCAAAGTAGCGGTTGCGGCATCCAGGACTCCCTGCAGACAGCGTTGGCCGTACTGGCGGGGCATGACGTCAGCGTTGTCGCTGCTGGCCGTACCGACACCGGCGTACATGCCCTGTGCCAAGTGGTGCATTTCGATACCGAGACCTCGAGGCCGGAAAACGCCTGGGTCAGGGGCGTCAACGCACATCTGCCTGCAGGCATACGCGTGTTATGGGCAAAACCGGTGGGGGAGGCGTTTCACGCGCGATTTTCGGCTTATGAACGCAGCTATCAATATTTTCTCATCAATCAGCCCGTGGCTCCGGCGGTGATGCATGGCAAGGCCGGCTGGTTTCACCAGCCGCTTGATCTCGCTGCCATGCAGCAGGCGGCAAAATTCCTGCTGGGAGAGCATGATTTCAGCGCTTTTCGCGCCGCCGAATGTCAGGCCAAGTCGCCGGTGAAAGTCATGCACACAGCAGAGGTCAGCGGTACGGATGGCCGGTTGCTGTTCAATTTCCGCGCCAATGCTTTTTTGCATCATCAGGTACGCAACATGGTCGGCGCGCTGGTCTATATCGGCAAGGGCAGCCATCCGCCCGAATTCATGCGGGAGTTGCTGCAATTGAAGGATCGCAGGCGGGCGCCGCCGACATTCTCGCCGGATGGGCTCTATCTGACTGGTATCGGCTATGACTCTGTGTGGGGGCTGCCAGAGATTCGCAGGGAATTGAGCCGGATATGCATTTGAGAAATTGGCGAGAGTCGTAAAAAGCGCGCCATAAACTGTCAACCGCTATAAAATGACGCTTGTTCAGTCTGACGGGAAGCGTCATTTGCGTACACGTGTCAAAATCTGCGGCATCACTCGCGAAGAAGATGCCATAGCAGCGGTGGCTGCCGGCTGCGATGCCATCGGTCTGGTGTTTTACCGTCCGAGCCCACGCTACGTCAGTCCCGAAAGGGCCGCGCAGATCGTCGCGATATTGCCGCCTTTCGTCAGTGCTGTCGGCCTCTTTGTCAATGCGGAACCGGCCGAGGTCGAACAGGTCAAGCAACAGGTCCGGCTAGATCTTTTGCAGTTTCACGGCGACGAAACGTCCGAGGCTTGCGAACGCCATGGCATGCCGTATATGAAGGCGGTGCGCGTTAAATCCGATACAAATTTGCTACAATATGCGCAACAATTCAAGCATGCCCGAGCCTTGTTACTGGACGCGTTCATGGAAGGCGTGCCGGGCGGAACCGGTCAGGTTTTTGACTGGAACATCATTCCCAGAACATTCCCCAAGCCCGTGGTGCTGGCCGGTGGATTGAACCCGGAGAACGTCGTCGCGGCAATCCGCGAGGTGCGGCCATATGCGGTGGATGTCAGTGGTGGTGTCGAACTCAACAAAGGAATCAAGGATGCAGCGAAGATCGCTGCATTCATGCGAGGAGTCAGTGATGCAAGTTTATGATATGCCGGATGAACGCGGCCATTTCGGCCCATATGGCGGTATTTTTGTCGCCGAGACCTTGATCGAGGCGCTGGAAGAATTGCGCGTGATGTATGAGCGCTACCGGCACGATCCGGAATTCCTAGCTGAATTCGCCTATGACCTCAAGCATTTCGTCGGGCGCCCCAGTCCGGTTTATTATGCACAGCGATTGTCCGAGAAGATCGGCGGTGCGCGCATCTATTTCAAGCGCGAAGACCTCAACCATACCGGCGCGCACAAAGTGAACAACACGGTAGGCCAGGCCTTGCTGGCCAAGCGCATGGGCAAGCCGCGCGTGATCGCGGAAACCGGTGCCGGTCAGCATGGCGTGGCGACGGCGACCATCGCCGCACGACTCGGTCTTGAGTGCGTGGTCTACATGGGTTCAGAAGACGTCAAGCGCCAGGCGCCGAACGTCTATCGCATGAAGCTGCTGGGGGCGACCGTGGTGCCGGTCGAATCCGGATCGAAGACGCTGAAGGATGCCCTGAACGAAGCGATGCGAGACTGGGTGACCAACGTCGCCAATACTTTCTATATCATCGGCACCGTTGCAGGCCCGCACCCTTATCCGATGATGGTGCGCGATTTCCAGTCTGTGATCGGTATCGAAGCCAAGGAACAGATGCAGGAGATGATCGGTCGTCAGCCGGATGCCGTCATTGCCTGTGTCGGTGGCGGCTCCAACGCCATGGGTATCTTCTATCCGTACATCGATGTGGAGAACGTCAGGCTGATCGGTGTCGAGGCGGCCGGTTACGGTATCGAGACCGGCATGCATGCCGCGCCGCTGACGGCCAACAGTCCGGTCGGTGTGTTGCACGGCAACCGTACCTATCTGATGCAGGACAAGAACGGCCAGATCGTCGAGACGCATTCGATTTCCGCCGGCCTCGACTACCCCGGCGTCGGCCCGGAACATGCCTGGCTGAAGGACATCCATCGCGCGGAATATGTCGCTGTGACCGACGATGAGGCGATGAACGCCTTTCATACCATGTGCCGGACGGAAGGTATCATTCCGGCGCTGGAATCCAGCCATGCGATCGCCTACGCCATGAAAATGGCAGCCACCATGTCATCCGACAAGGTGTTGCTGGTCAACCTTTCCGGTCGTGGCGACAAGGATATCAATACCGTGGCAAGACTCTCCGGTATCGAACTCTAGTCATTTCATCTTCCAGCCCATAACAGAAAAACACAATGTCTCGTATTCAATCGACTTTTACACAATTGGCGCAGCAGAACAGGAAGGCGCTGATTCCCTATATCACTGCGGGCGACCCGCATCCGAAACAAACCGTCGACCTGATGCACGCCCTCGTGGCGAGTGGTGCCGATATGCTGGAACTCGGCGTGCCGTTCTCGGACCCGATGGCCGACGGCCCGGTGATCCAGCGCGCAAGTGAACGTGCGCTGGCGCATCACGTCGGCTTGTCGGATGTGCTGGAGATGGTGAAAACCTTTCGACAACAGGATGCGAAGACACCGGTGATCCTGATGGGTTATGCCAACCCGGTCGAGGCCATGGGCTATGAGAAGTTCGCCGACCAGGCCAGAGACGCAGGGCTGGATGGCGTGCTGACCGTCGATTATCCACCGGAAGAATGCACCGAGTTCGTCGCGCTATTGAAAAGCCGCGAACTCGATCCGATTTTTCTGTTGTCGCCGACGACCGAGCCCAAGCGCATCGACACGATCGTGGGACAGGCCAGCGGCTTCGTTTACTATGTTTCCCTGAAGGGCGTGACCGGTTCCCAGAACCTGGATATCGCGCAGGTGGCCGAGCGTTTGCAGGATATCCGCAGCAAGACCGATCTGCCGATCGGCGTGGGTTTCGGAGTGCGTGATGCCGCCACGGCCAAGCAGGTGGCAGCGATTGCCGACGCTGTTGTCGTCGGTAGCCGCCTGGTGCAGGAAATCGAGAATTCATCGGAACAGGAACTGCTGCCAAAGCTCACTGCGCTTACCAGCGAGTTGCGTGCCGCGATAGACAACCACTAGACAAGGGGCAGACCATGAGCTGGTTGCAAAAACTATTACCGCCAAAAATCAATCGTGCACAAGGCACAGGCAAGAAGGTCGTACCTGAAGGGCTTTGGAGCAAGTGCCCGTCATGTGACGCCGTGCTGTATCGCAGCGATCTGGAGAACAATGCCGAAGTCTGTCCTAAATGCGGGCATCATCACCGTATCTCTGCAAGGAGAAGGCTGGATCTGATTCTGGATGCCGAGGGCCGCTCCGAAATCGGTGCCGATGTGCTGCCGATCGATCCGCTCAAGTTCAAGGATACCAAGCGATACGCCGACAGGCTGAAAGCCACTCAGTCCGAGTTGGGCGAGACAGATTCGCTGATCGTCATGCAAGGCAGCATCAAAACCATCCCCGCCGTGGTGGCGGCGTTCGAATTCAAGTTCATGGGCGGCTCCATGGGTTCGGTCATGGGTGAGCGCTTTTGCCGTGGCGTGCAGGCCAGCATCGAGCACAAGGCGCCGTTCATTTGCGTCTCCGCCAGCGGCGGGGCGCGCATGCAGGAAGGTCTGTTCTCCCTGATGCAGATGGCGAAGACCAGTGCAGCCTTGACCCAGCTCAGTCAAGCCAGGCTGCCGTTCATCTCGGTGCTGACCGATCCGACCATGGGTGGAGTTTCGGCCAGTTTCGCCATGCTGGGCGATGTCATCATTGCCGAGCCGAATGCCCTGATCGGCTTTGCCGGTCCGCGCGTGATCGAGCAGACAGTGCGTGAAAAGTTGCCGGAAGGATTCCAGCGCGCGGAATTCCTGCTCGAACATGGGGCCATCGACATGATCGTCGATCGCCGTCAGATGCGTGACAAGCTGACAACCATCATTACCGCCATGCAGCGATTGCCTGCCGTCGCCTGAATCCGGACTGACACGTGGGTCCTGAAAACTCCCTGCCGCAGAATCTGGCAGGCTGGCTTCGCTACATCGAGGCGCTGCACCCGAAATCCATTGCGATGGGGTTGGAGCGCGTCGCCGTCGTCAAGCAGCGTTTAGGACTGACGCCGCGTTTCCCTATCATCATCGTCGGCGGCACCAATGGCAAGGGTTCGACCTGTGCCATGCTGGAGCAAATCTATCGTCAGGCCGGCTACCGTGTCGCCGGCTACAGTTCTCCTCATCTCATTCGGTATAACGAGCGCGTACGCATCGACGGGGCGGAACTCGATGACGACACGCTGGCCGCCGCATTTGCTGCAGTGGAAGCGGCACGCCGGGAAGTGCCGCTCACCTATTTCGAATTCGGTACCCTGGCTGCCATGTGGTGTTTCATGCAGCGAACGGTCGATTTGGCAGTCATGGAAGTCGGCCTCGGCGGGCGGCTCGATGCCGTCAATGTGTTCGAGCCGGATTGTGCAGTGGTGACCGCTGTCGATATCGACCACATCGAGTTTCTCGGCAACAGTCGCGACAGCATCGGTCTGGAGAAGGCCGGTATCTTCAGAGCTGGCGTTCCTGCCATCTGCGGCGACTGCAATCCGCCGCAGACGCTGTTGCAGCATGCGATGACCATCGGCGCCGATTTGCGTCTGCGCGAGCGTGATTTCAGGCTGATACGACATGGTGATCGCTGGGATTTCGAGGGCGCTAGCCGGTTTCCGGAACTACCGTTGCCGGCGTTGCGCGGCGAGTTCCAGTTGGATAACGCGACAAGTGCCCTGGCGGCGATCGAGGCCATGCAGGCGCGCCTGCCGGTCGATCGCGATGCGATCGAATCGGGGTTGCGGTCGGTGCGTCTGGCCGGTCGTTTCCAGACCGTTTCCCTACAGCCGCAAATCCTGCTGGATGTGACGCACAATCCGCACGCCGCGCATGCGCTGGTCGACAATCTGCGACAATCGAAACCTGCTGGCAAAACGCTGGCCGTCTTCGCCATGCTTGCCGACAAGGATATCGCCGGCGTGGTCACGGCGCTGTTGCCCGAGATCGATCGCTGGTACCTGTCCTCGGTCGATCATGCGCGCTCCGCCAGCGTGCCGGAGATGCTCGAAATATTCAATAAAATCAGCGCGGTTGGGCCTTATGCAGGCTTTGAAAGTCTGCCGGCTGCATTCCGTCAGGCCTGTCTGGATGCGGGTAAAAATGATAGAATTATCGTGTTTGGTTCATTTTTTACTGTCGCTGAAGTCATGCAAGAATTGCCGGCATCTGCTGCCAGCGCATCGCGCTGAAGAACGGGCACCTGCCATTGGAGAGCGCGTCAATGTCGATCGACGAACAAGAGATTCAATTCAGGAAAAGAGCCCGTAGGCGGCTCGTGGGTGCGATCGCCCTCGTGTTGCTGATGGTGACGGTGCTGCCCATGGTGCTGGATGACCGCTCGGCAAACCTGCCGCAACAGGAGATCGAGATTTCGATCCCAAGTCAGGATGACGATGAGTTCACTTCCAGCGTTACGCCTTACAACCCCGAACCGGAAACCGCAGTGCAAGCCGAAACACTGCCAGAAACGATACCGCAAGACGCTTTAGCGACGGAAACGCCGGCGGTGGCAGAAGCCGATGCGGCAACAGCCGCGAAAACTCCTGCGCCGGTTGTGGACAATAAATCGACACCTGCATCCAAACCGATACCGGTCCAGTCAACAGCAAAATCGCCATCACCGACATATTCCGTGCAGATCGGTGTGTTTTCAGATGCCGCCAACGTCCGGCAACTGGAAAGCAAGCTGAAAGCCCAGGGGCTGCAGCCCAGTACGGAAAAATTGCAGACGGCCCAGGGCGAGAAAATCCGTCTGCGTGTCGGTCCTTTTGCCAGTCGTGAGCTGGCGGAAGAGGCGATGGGCAAGATTAAGGCTGCCAGTCTGTCCGGCATGATCATCACCAACAAGTAAGCGCCCATGACCGGCTTCGATTATGCAGTGTTGGCCATCGTCGGCATTTCCGTCTTGATCAGCATCATGCGCGGATTTGTCCGTGAGGTGCTCGCGCTGGCAAGCTGGGTCGTGGCCTTTATCGTCGCCAAGCTTTACGCGCTCGAAGTGGTGCCGCTTTTGCCGGAAGCCATCCCCAACGCGGAATTGAAAATGCTGGCCGCCTTTCTGATTGTGTTTCTGGCGACATTGTTATTGTGCAGCCTGCTGGCGATCGCGATTGCGCATATCTTCAAGAAGGCCGGCTTGGGTTGGGTCGATCGCGGTCTGGGCGCTGTGTTCGGGTTTGCACGCGGCCTGCTGGTGAGCTGCATCCTGGTTTTGCTGGCCGGTTTTACAGCGTTACCGAGGGAGCCGGTGTGGCGTAATGCGATGTTTGCTGCGCCGCTGGAGGCGATGGTGACGGCCCAGTTGTCCTGGATGCCGACAGATATTGCCAAGCATGTGAAATACGACTAGATTGAGCCATTCCGGATTTGGCTCGACACGACAGATTTTAGTTTATTGGATGTTTGATTAATGTGCGGAATCATTGGAGTAGTCAGTAAAAACCCGGTCAATCAGTTGCTGTATGACGGATTGCTGGTATTGCAGCATCGCGGACAGGATGCTGCCGGCATCGTTACCTGCGATGGCAACACGTTCTACATGCACAAGAACAATGGTCTCGTGCAGGACGTGTTCCAGACCCGCCACATGCGCAGCCTGATCGGCAATGCCGGTATCGCCCATGTGCGTTATCCGACCGCCGGCTCATCCTCGGCCGCCGAAGCCCAGCCTTTCTACGTCAATTCGCCTTTTGGCATCGTGCTCGGTCACAACGGCAACCTGACCAACTCGGCACAACTGAAGCAGGAGATGTTCCGCCAGGATCTGCGCCATATCAATACCAGTTCCGACTCCGAAGTCCTGCTCAACGTGCTGGCGCACGAGATCGAACGTAGTGCGCATAACGTTGTATTGAACACGGATATGGTGTTTGAAGCGGTCGCCGGCGTCCACAAGCGCTGCAAGGGTGCCTATGGTGTCGTTGCCATGATCGCCAATTTCGGTTTGCTCGCCTTTCGTGACCCGCATGGTATCCGGCCGTTGGTGATCGGCAAGCTGGAAACCGAGCAGGGCGTCGAATACGCTGTCGCATCCGAAAGCGTGGTGCTTGATGTGCTCGGCTTTACGCTGATGCGCGACGTCGAGCCGGGCGAGGCGATTTTTATCGACATGGACGGAAATTTCTACTCGCGCCAGTGCGCCGAGAATGCAAGATTGACGCCGTGTATCTTCGAATATGTCTATCTGGCCAGACCGGACTCCGTCATCGACGGCGTTTCGGTCTATCAGACCCGCCTGCACATGGGTGAAAGCCTGGCGGAAAAGATCCATCGCGAATGGAAGGACCTGCAGATCGATGTCGTCATTCCAATCCCCGATACCAGTCGGCCGAGCGCGTTGCAACTGGCGAACGCGCTGAATCTGACCTATCGCGAAGGGTTCATCAAGAACCGTTACATCGGCCGCACCTTCATCATGCCGGGGCAGGCCTTGCGCAAGAAGTCGGTGCGCCAGAAGCTGAACCCGATCGGCATGGAGTTTAAGGGCAAGAATGTGCTGTTGGTCGATGACTCCATCGTCCGCGGCACCACGTCGCAGCAGATCGTACAGATGGCACGCGACGCCGGCGCGAACAAGGTTTATTTCGCTTCCGCAGCGCCTCCGGTGCGTTTCCCCAACGTTTATGGCATCGACATGCCGACGCGCAACGAGTTGCTGGCGACAGGGCGCACTGACGAGGAGATTTGCCGGGAAATCGGTGCCGATGCCTTGATCTATCAGGATCTGGATGCGCTGATCAAGGCTGTGCAGTTGAGCAATCCCGACATCGAGCTGTTCGACTGCTCCTGTTTCGACGGACATTATGTGACCGGTGATATCGACGAAGCCTATCTGAACGAGATCGAGTCGGCACGGGGCGAAGGGCACAAGCACAAGAAGCCGGCCAATTCGAGTACGCAGCTGGACCTCAATCTGGTCTCGGCCAAGGAGTACGAGGAAGAGCCGGCCTGACTTGACGCCAAGGTGGGCGGAGGGCTAAGATTGAATTGCGCTGATTTGAGCGTGCTGCAGTAAGCCTGCAGCACAAACTCAGCTTGCGGGCGCGTTATAAATTCAGCTAAAGCGAGTTGTGTCGTACGTAAACCCGTTTTAGCAAGCTGAAATACAGCGACGCTGAGCGGGTTTTTTTGTGCCCGCTGTTTTTTGCAAATGAACAGATTGGAAAGGTAAGGCAATGAACCATCAATGGCAGCCGGAAACGTTGGGCATCCGGGCGGGCAGCGAACATACGGAATTCGGCGAGAATTCCGAGGCGATGTTCCTGACCAGCAGTTTTGTCTTCAATAGCGCGGCACAGGCTGCGGCACGCTTCGGCGGACAGGAGCCGGGCAATATCTACTCGCGCTTCACCAACCCGACCGTGACCATGTTCCAGAATAAGCTGGCGGCGCTCGAAGGCGCGGAATTCTGCGTGGCGACATCGTCCGGCATGGCTGCCATCCTTGCCTGCGTGATGGGCTTGTGTTCGGCCGGCGACCATGTGGTGGCTTCGCGCAGCATCTTCGGTACATCAGTGCAGCTATTCAGCAACATCCTGCAACGTTGGGGCCTGCAGACGACATTCGTGTCGCTGACCGACCCGCAGGCGTGGAAGGAGGCAGTTCGACCCAATACCAAACTGTTTTTCGTCGAGACACCGTCGAACCCGCTGACCGAAGTCTGCGACATCGCCGAGCTGGCGACCATTGCCCATGATGCCGGCGTGCTGCTGGCGGTCGATAACTGCTTCTGCACGCCTGCGTTGCAGCGCCCCCTGAGCTTGGGGGCCGACATCATCATCCATTCGGCGACCAAGTATATCGATGGTCAGGGTCGCTGCCTCGGCGGTGCCGTGCTGGGCAGGAAGGATGTGCTGGAGCCGGTTTACGGTTTTCTGCGGACTGCCGGACCTTCGCTCAGCGCGTTCAATGCCTGGGTGTTCCTCAAGGGGCTGGAAACCTTGCATGTGCGCATGGATGCACATGCGCGCAATGCACTGGCACTGGCCGAATGGCTGGAGGCGCAACCGGGCGTCGACCGCGTTTACTATCCGGGGCTGGCCTCCCACCCGCAGCACGCGCTGGCGATGCGGCAGCAGAAGAGCGGCGGCGCCATCGTTTCCTTCGATGTGAAGGGTGGCAAGGAAGCGGCATGGCGCCTGATCGACTCGACGCGCATGATTTCCATCACCGCCAATCTGGGTGACGCCAAGAGCACCATCACGCACCCTGCCACCACCACGCATAGCCGTGTCAGTGCGGAGGCTAGGGCCGCAGCAGGCGTCGGCGACGGACTGGTGCGCATCGCCGTCGGACTGGAGCATATCGACGACCTGAAGGCGGATCTGGCGCTCTTGGGTCGCTGATTGATTGCACTTCAGTGGCATGGATGTGTCACACTTGTAACTGGAACCGTTTGATTCAACCTGAAGGAGCTGAAACATGAGTGTCAAGGATGAGTATGTAGAGAAACTAAAAGCGCAACTGGATGTATGGAGCGCCGACATTGATGTGCTTGAGGAACGTGGCCGTCAACTGGATGCTGAACTTCGCACCAAAGCCGAGGAGCAGCTCATTCTGTTGCGTGCCAAGCGTGACGAAGCGCGGTTGAAATTGAAGGAAATCCAGGAATCGGCTGGCGATGCCTGGCAGGAACTGCGCAAGGGTGGTGACGAAGCCTGGGAAAGCATCAAGCACGCGCTGGCGGAAGCCCGCAAGAAGTTCGGCGAATGATGCTGCACTTGCCTGTAACCAAGGCTGCGGCGTGCTGAAACCCCGTCTGATCTTCGGGCTCTTGCTGATCATGCTCGGGGTTGCCGCGCTGGTCTACCAGGAATTCAGCTATACCACGGAGGAAACCATACTCCAGATCGGCGCATTGAAAGCCACGGCAGAAGTGGAAAAGGCCGTGGCGATTCCGGATGCGGTCGCGATTTTGGCCATCCTGGCAGGCATACTGATGTTTGTGTTGCACGGACGAAAGAAGTGAGCAGTAGAAAAAACGTGTTGAAAGGCGGGGCGCAAGCCCCGTTTTTCTTTGGCTTTGCCCCCCGTTTAAGGCCGTCTTGCTCACGGCTGTTTTGCATTGAAACGGCCACTGATCGAAACGGGTGAAAGCCGCGCCGGCCATGGCTGAGCGCAGGTCATAATCGGCCATGTCCTGACCGTCGTATCATGCTAGAATCCATACCTTTAAGTCACCAATTAAGCCGATAGCCAATATGGAACAATTCGCAAAAGAAACCCTCCCTATCAGCCTGGAAGACGAGATGCGCCGCTCCTACCTCGATTACGCCATGAGCGTGATCGTGGGGCGTGCCTTGCCCGATGTGCGCGACGGTCTGAAGCCGGTGCACAGGCGCGTACTGTATGCCATGCACGAGCTGAACAACGACTGGAATCGCGCCTACAAGAAGTCGGCGCGTATCGTTGGTGACGTTATCGGTAAGTACCACCCGCACGGCGACACCGCCGTCTATGACACCATCGTGCGCATGGCGCAGGATTTTTCCTTGCGTTACATGCTGGTCGACGGCCAGGGCAACTTCGGTTCGGTCGACGGCGATAACGCGGCGGCCATGCGTTATACCGAAATCCGCATGGCGCGCATCGCGCACGAACTGCTGGCCGACATCGACAAGGAAACCGTGGATTTCGGCCCCAATTACGACGGCTCCGAGCAGGAGCCGCTCATCATGCCGGCGCGTATCCCCAACCTGCTGATCAACGGCAGTTCCGGCATCGCGGTCGGCATGGCGACCAATATTCCGCCACACAACCTGAACGAAGTCCTGGATGCCTGTCTGGTGCTGCTGAAGAATCCGGAGACCAGCGTCGACGAACTGATCGACATCATTCCGGCGCCGGATTTCCCGACCGCCGGCATCATCTACGGTACCGTAGGCGTCAAGGAAGGCTACCGTACCGGCCGCGGCCGCGTGGTCATGCGTGGTCGCACGCACTTCGAGGATATCGGCAAGGGTGACCGTCAGGCCATTATCATCGATGAACTCCCGTATCAGGTGAACAAGAAGAGCCTGATCGAAAAGATCGCCGAACTGGTCAACGAGAAGAAGATCGAGGGGATTTCCGATCTGCGCGACGAATCGGACAAGTCCGGCATGCGCGTGGTGATCGAGCTGAAGCGCGGCGAAGTGCCGGAAGTCATCCTCAACAACCTGTACAAGCAGACCCAGTTGCAGGACACCTTCGGCATGAACATGGTGGCTTTGCTCGACGGCCAGCCGCGTCTCCTCAACCTGAAACAGATGCTGGAAGCCTTCTTGCGCCACCGGCGCGAGGTCGTCACGCGTCGCACCGTGTTCGAGTTGCGCAAGGCGCGCGAGCGCGGCCACGTGTTGGAAGGCCTGGCCGTGGCGCTGGCTAATGTCGATGAGATGATCGCCATCATCAAGGCAGCGCCGACACCGCCTGACGCCAAGCGTGAGTTGATGGCGCGCAGTTGGACCTCGCCGGTAGTCGAGGAGATGCTGAAGCGTGCCGCTTCCGATGCCTCGCGTCCGGAAGGTCTGTCGGTCGACTTCGGCCTGACCCCCAATGGCTATCGACTGTCCGACGTGCAGGCGCAGGAAATCCTGCAGATGCGCCTGCAACGTCTGACCGGCCTCGAACAGGACAAGATCGTCAATGAATACAAGGAAGTGATGGACGTCATCACCGACCTGCTCGATATTCTGGCCCGGGCCGAGCGCGTGACGGAAATCATCGTGCAAGAGCTTTCCGCCATCCGTCAGCAGTTCGGCGACAAGCGGCGTAGCGAGATCGTCGAGAACACGCAGGATCTGTCGCTGGAAGACCTGATCACGCCGCAGGACGTCGTCGTCACGCTGTCGCATACCGGTTACGTCAAGTCGCAGCCGCTGGACGAGTACCGCGCGCAACGTCGAGGCGGGCGCGGCAAACAGGCGGCCGGCACCAAGGAAGACGATTTCATCGACAAGATGTTCGTCGCCAACACACACGATTACATCCTCTGTTTCTCCAGCCGCGGCCGCGTCTACTGGCTCAAGGTCTACGAAGTGCCGCAGGGCGGCCGCGCCAGCCGTGGCAAGCCCATCGTCAACCTGTTCCCGCTGGAAGAGGGTGAGAAGATCAACGCCATCCTCTCGGTCAAGGAGTTCGACGAAAACCGCTATGTCTTCATGGCCACCGCCGCCGGCACCGTCAAGAAGACTTCTCTGGTCGAATTCTCCAATCCACGTAAATCCGGCATCATCGCCATCAACCTGGATGACGGAGATTATCTGGTCGGTGCCGAGATCACGCACGGCGAAAACGATGTCGTGCTGGTATCGGACGGCGGCAAGGCGGTCTGGTTCGACGAAGAGCACGTGCGTCCCATGGGCCGCGCGACGCGCGGCGTCCGCGGCATGAAGCTGGCGCCGAAGCAACAGGTGATCTCGTTGCTGATCGCAGAGAACGAGAACGAGACCCTGCTGGTGGCGACCGAGAACGGTTACGGCAAGCGCACGGCATTGAAGGAGTTCCGCCATTCCGGTCGCGGCACGCAGGGCGTCAAGGCAATCGCCACTAGCGAGCGCAACGGCACCGTCGTTGCGGCCAGACTGGTCAACGACGAGGATGAGATCATGCTGATCACCACCGGTGGCGTGCTGATCCGTACCCGCGTCAAGGAGATCCGCGAACTGGGACGTGCGACGCAGGGCGTGACCCTGATCAACCTGGGTGCCGGCGAGAAACTCTCGGGCCTGGAAAAGATCGTGGAAACCGATGACGAGACCGAAGCCTGAACCCATGAGTCCGGTCTATAACTTTTCGGCCGGCCCGGCCGTGCTGCCGCGAGAAGTGCTGATGCAGGCGCGCGACGAGATGCTGGACTGGCATGGCTCCGGCATGTCGGTCATGGAGATGTCGCACCGCGGCAAGGAGTTCCTGCAGATCGCCAGCGAGGCGGAAGCCGATCTGCGCGAACTGCTGCAAATCCCCGCCAACTACAAGGTGTTGTTCCTGCAGGGTGGCGCGCATCTGCAGTTTTCCATGATCCCTCTCAATCTGCTGCGCGGCAGGAAGCGCGCGGATTACATCAGCACCGGCATCTGGTCGGAAAAAGCCATCGCTGAAGCGGCCAGATACTGTGAGGTCAATGTCGCTGCATCCTCGGCGGACAGGAATTACACCTATGCGCCCGCGCAGGACGCCTGGCAGTTGAGTCCGGACGCGGCTTACGTGCATTACACGTCGAACGAGACTATCGGCGGCGTCGAGGTGTTCTGGACACCGGAAACCGGTGGCGTGCCGCTGGTGGCCGACATGTCTTCGCATATCCTGTCGCGCCCGATCGATGTCAGCCGTTATGGCTTGATCTACGCGGGAGCCCAGAAGAACATCGGTCCGGCCGGCCTGACCATCGTCATCGTGCGCGAAGACCTGATCGGCCAGCCGGAAGCCGGAACGCCGACCATGCTGGATTACAGGATACATGCCGATAACGGCTCCATGTACAACACGCCGCCGACCTACGCCATCTATATCGCCGGTCTGGTGTTCAAATGGCTGAAAGAGCGTGGTGGCTTGGCGGCCATGGAAAAAACCAATATCCGCAAGGCGGCATTGCTTTATGATTATCTCGATGCCTCGGATTTCTATCATTCGCCGGTAGCGGTCGAGAACCGTTCGCGCATGAACATCCCGTTCACCATCAACCGCTCTGGACTGGATGCGGAATTCCTGCAGCAGGCTTCGCAGCGGGGGCTGTTGCAGTTGAAGGGACACAAGCTGGTGGGTGGCATGCGCGCTTCGATCTACAACGCCATGCCGCTAGAGGGGGTGGAAGCCTTGCTGCAATTCATGCGGGAATTCGAACGGACGCATGCTTGATGACGACTATGGATGAACAACTGAAAAGCCACCGTGACCGTATCGACGCCATCGACGACCAGTTGCTGAAACTGGTCAACGAACGGGCTTGTCATGCGCGCGAGATCGGCATGATCAAGGGCGAGGGGCCGATCTATCGGCCCGAACGCGAGGCCCAGGTGTTGCGCCGGTTGCTGCAGAACAACGAGGGCCCGTTGTCGGCAGAGGCGGTCACGGCGATTTTCCGTAGTGTAATGTCCAACTGTCGTGCGCTGGAAAAAGAACTGAGCGTGGCGTTCCTCGGCCCGCTCGGCACTTTCAGCGAGGAGGCTGCCAATAAGCAGTTCGGCGGATTGACGGCGCCGGTCGAGTGCGCGTCCATCGACGACGTGTTCCGTCTGGTCGAGGCTGGCAAAGTCGATTACGGCGTGGTGCCGGTCGAGAACTCGACCGAGGGTGCCGTCGGCAGAACGCTGGACCTCTTGATGATGACCAATGCCCATATCTGCGGCGAAGTCACGCTGCCGGTGCATCACAATCTGCTGAGCCAGCAAAAGGACAGAAAAAAGATCGCCAAGCTTTACTCGCACGCACAGTCGCTGGCGCAGTGCCATGAATGGTTGAATCAGCATCTGCCCGATGCGGAGCGCCATGCAGTCGCCAGCAATGCCGAAGCGGCGCGTCTCGCCGCTGCTGACCCGCAAGCGGCGGCCATCGCCAGCCGTCGTGCCGGCGAGCTGTTCGGCCTCAATTTGCTGGCGGAAAACATCGAGGACGATCCAAAGAACACGACGCGATTCCTCGTGCTCGCCGGCCATGACGTCGCGCCTTCCGGCAAGGACAAGACTTCGCTGCTGATGGCTACGCGCAACGTACCGGGTGCCATTGTGGACCTGCTGGAACCGTTGGCCCGCCATCAGGTCAGCATGACCAAGCTGGAGTCGCGCCCGTCGAGAATGGGTGTCTGGGAATATGTGTTCTTCGTCGATATCGAGGGCCACCAGTTGGACGCCAACGTGGCAGCGGCCATGACCGAGTTGCAGAAACGCGCCTCGCTGGTCAAGATACTGGGCTCCTATCCGGTCGCTGTTGTTTAGATTAGTGATGGGCGTGGCGGCTTGCAGCCGCCGGACCCGGCAGCAGCCGGTGGTATAATCGTTTGAATCATCGCGGCTTAATGCCGCTTTTTGTTTTGATTGTTTAAAGGTGAACCGTGACTGGATTGTGCGACCTCGCGCCTGATCATATCCGTGCCATTGCCCCCTACCAGCCGGGCAAGCCGATCTCCGACCTTGCGCGTGAAATGGGTCTGGAGCCGCATCAGATCGTCAAACTGGCTTCCAATGAGAACCCGCTCGGCGCCAGCCCCAAGGCGTACGAAGCCATGCAGCAGGCGCTGGAGGAGATTGCCCGCTATCCGGACGGCAGCGGCTTCGAGCTGCGCGATGCGGTCTGCCGCAAATTCGGCTTGCAGCCGGCGATGCTGGTGTTTGGCAATGGGTCAAACGACATACTGGAACTCGCGGCCCGCGCCTTCCTGACCCCGGGCAGCGAAGCGGTTTTTTCGCAGCACGCGTTTGCCGTGTATGCGCTGGCCACTCAGGCCGTCGGCGCCGTTGGCGTGACGGTCGCCGCTCGCGATTTCGGCCATGATCTGGAAGCGATGCTTGCGGCAGTGACGCCGCAGACGCGGATGATGTTCATCGCCAACCCGAACAACCCGACCGGCACCATGCTGGAAAAAGACCTGCTGCTGGATTTTCTGCGTCAGGTGCCGTCGCGGGTACTGGTGGTGCTGGACGAAGCCTATGACGAATACATGCCGGCCGAGACGAAATCGAAAAGTTTCAGTTGGCTCGCGCAGTTTCCCAATCTGATCGTTTCGCGCACCTTCTCCAAGGCCTACGGGCTCGCCGGCTTGCGTATCGGTTACGGTGTCGCTTCGGCGGAGATCGCGGACATGATGAATCGCGTGCGTCAGCCGTTCAACGTCAACAGCGTGGCGCAGGCGGCAGCGGTTGCCTCGCTCAACGACGATGATTTCGTCGAGCGCAGCTATGCCCTCAATCGCGCCGGCATGCTACAACTGACACAAGGCTTTGATACGCTGGGGCTGCAGTACATCCCGTCGTTCGGCAACTTTGTCAGCGTGCGTGTCGGTGATGCCGCCGCCATCAATCGCGGCTTGCTGCAGCAGGGCGTCATTGTCCGGCCGGTAGCCAACTACGAGATGCCGGAGTACTTGCGCGTCAGTGTCGGGTTGTTCCAGGAGAACGCCCGTTTTCTGAACGTGCTGGAAAACTTATTGAAAACAGGAAGCAAGATTTAGCCAGATGACTGCATACGAAAAACTGGCGACCGATGACGTCCGTATCAAGGAGATACAGGACCTGATCACGCCGCTGGAACTGCTGGACAAGCTCAAGGAGAGCAACGAGTCCACCCACAACATCCTCGCCGCACGCGCAGCGATCCATCGCATCCTGCACGGCAGCGACGACCGTCTGCTGGTCGTCGTCGGCCCATGCTCGATCCACGACACCGAAGCCGGTCTTGAATACGCGCGACGCCTGAAGGAAATGCGCAAGCAGTTGGCGGCGGACCTGATGATCGTCATGCGCGTCTATTTCGAAAAGCCGCGTACCACGGTGGGCTGGAAGGGGCTGATCAACGATCCGTTCCTCGACGGCAGCTACCGCATCAACGAAGGCCTGGAAAAGGCCCGCAAGTTCCTGCTCGACGTCAACGAGCTCGGCATGCCGGCCGCCATGGAGTTTCTCGACACCATCACGCCGCAATACACGGCCGACCTCGTCAGTTGGGGCGCAATCGGCGCACGCACGACGGAATCCCAGGTGCATCGCGAACTGTCTTCCGGGCTTTCCTGTCCGGTCGGCTTCAAGAATGGCACCGACGGAAACGTGCGGGTCGCTATCGATGCCATCAAGACGGCGTCCAATCCGCACCATTTCCTGTCGGTGA
>JAVEWT010000115.1:0-5401 GCA_034004425.1 Methylophilaceae bacterium | reverse complement strand
AGCAGAAGCTCCAGCCCAGCGCGTGCACCTGTGGCCCGCCGAGAACGGCGATCATGGCGGTGGCAGCGCTGGGCGGATGCAGGCAGCGCAGGAAGTACATGCAGAAGATGGCGAGGCCGACAGCGGCGGCCACCGCCAGTGCCGGCTGCGCGATAGTTTGCGCGCAGAGGACGCCGATGACGGAAGCCAGGAGATGGCCGGCGAACATGGGCCACGGCTGCGCCATCGGACTGTGCGGCACGACGAACAGCAGGAAGGCCGAGGCGCCCATGGAGGCGAGCACCGGCAGCGATAATGTGAACTCGCTGGCGAGCAGGCTTTCGGCCAGCACCAGCAGCAGGATGCCGCAAAGGGCGGCGAGCGATGAATAGAACTTCTCGCGCAAGGGGGTTTGCGTCTGCAGGTAATGCCGCGCAGACGCCTGCAACCATGTCAGGATTTTCATGTTTCGGATGATGCGCTGATTTAAGGATGCGGCACCTGCGTGCCGCTGAGGACGCGCTATTGCCCGTTGACGCGGATATCGTCGGCGAAACTGCTGCCGTTGTTTTCATCCGCCGGTTTGTCGGGCGCGCGCTCCGGTCCGGGGGCGGATTTTACCCCATTTCCGTTGAGCGGACGGCCCTGTGCCAGATAAAAGCAGATGCGGCCGATGTGGTGGCCGGTGCGTTCCATCCAGCGGAATACGTCGGTCGTGTGCAAGGTGTTCAACGCCTTGCTGCTAGGCATGACCTTCTGCAGGATCTCATGACGCGCCTGATGCACGAAGACGGAAAGCTGGCTGGCCTCGTGCTCGATCTCCTCCTGATACGGCGCCAGCGTCTTCTCAGCCAGCGCGCGCTGAACCAGATGAATCATGCTGCGGCTGCTTTGCAGGGCGGATTGATAGACCGGGTTGGCAAAATCGATGTTGGCACGGGCGATATCGCTCAGCCGGTGACGCAGGCGCAGCAGGTGGTCGATAGTATGCAGCTGGGCGATGCGCTGCTCGGCCTGCGCATCCTCTTCCGGCGGCAGCTGGATGCGGGTGACGAAATCGAAGGTATGGTCGAGCGCCTGCTCGACCTGCTTCAGGTCGGTCTCGGTGCCGGCCGAGTGCGTCATCGCCAGCACCTCGCCATAAGCACGGAGCAGCAAGCCGGCCGCCTGTTCGATGGCGCGCTGCGAGGCTTCCAGCGCCACGGCCGGGATGTTGAGCAGACTGTCGTCCAGCCGCTGCACCAGACCGTCCTCGACATCCGGCAACAGACGTTCGACCATGCGCGCGAAGCCGGCCGTGAACGGCAGGAAGAGCACGACGCCGATGAGGATGAAGAAGGTATGGAACGCCACCAGCATGGTGGCGTCCGGCGCGATCTGCATGAAGTTGTCCAGCAGCTGGATCAGATACAGGAACGCCGGCAACAGCAGGATGCCGATCAGCCCGGCCACCAGATTGAACAGGATGTAGGCGAGCGCGGTGCGCTTGGCGTAGATGGTGGCGCCGATCGCCACCAGCGCGCCGGTCAGCGTGGTGCCGATAGCCGCGCCGACCACCAGCGCGGCGGCCTGGTCGAAGTTGATGGTGTTGGTGTAAAGCGCTGTCAGCGTGGTGGCGATGGCGGCCGTCGACGATTGCAGGATCGCGGTCAGCACCAGCCCGAACAGCATGATGAGGATGCGCGCGCCGAAACCGCCCACCGGCAGGTCTGCCAGGTTGAACATGCCGGAAAGGCCGGTCATGGCCTGTTGCAGCATGCTGAGGCCGTGGAACAGCAGGCCGAAACCGGCCAGCACCATGCCCAGATCGGTCCAGCGGCCGCGCCCCAGCAGCTTGAGAAAGGCACCGATGCCGATCAGGATCAGCGTGTAGAAACCCAAGTTCACTTTCAACCCGAGCTCGGCGACGATCCAGCCGGTGGCGGTGTTGCCGAGGCTGGCACCGATCAGCACGCCGATGGCCTGCGAGAAGGTGATGAGGCCGGCACTGACGAAACCGATCAGTGTCACCGCCGTCGCCGAAGACGATTGCACCATCACCGTCGCCAGCGTGCCGGAGGCGAACGCCTTGTAGGGCGTGCCGGTGAAGCGCACCAGTGAGCGCTTGAGGCCGGCGCCGGCATAGGCGACCAGTCCGTCCGACAACAGCATCATGCCGATCAGAAACAGGCCGAGGCCACCGACGAAGGGAAACAATACTTCAAGCATTGAAAGATGGCCCGCGTGTTAGTGGTGTGAACCCGGGTTCAGGCCTGCGCGAACAGGTCGTCGACGCGATCGACGATGGCGGCATAGAGGTCGCGGGTGGAAGCGATGGCGCCGTCATGCACCTCGGCTGCCGTAAGCACCTTGCCGTTGGCCGCCTGCAGCGGCCGTGTCGCGGTGGCGGCGGCAACCACGGTGACGCCGTAACCCAGATTGAAAGCCCCGTGCGCGGTGGAGTTGATGCACATGTGCGTCATGAAGCCGGCCAGCACGACGTTCTTGATGCCGGCGGCTTTCAGCTGCTGATCGAGGTCGGTCTGCACGAAGGAGTTCGGGTAATGCTTGACGATCACCGGCTCGCCGGCGATGGGGGCGACCTCGTCGGCAATCGCGCCGATGTGCGCCGTGATGTCATAGGGCGTGCCCGGGCCGGCGTCGTGCTGGATATGGAACACCGGCATCTTCAGCGCGCGCGCCATCTTCAACAGCTTCTGCGCCTCCAGCAGCGCCGTTTCGACCCCGGTCAGCTGCATGATGCCGCTGCGATAGGTGTTCTGACAGTCGATCATGATCAGGGCGGTGTCCTTGAGCGGTGTCGGTTGCAGGCCGAGTCCGAGCAGTTCGCGCAACGTGGTGGAGGCTTGGGTCATGTGTTTTCCTTGATGCGATAAAAGGCGGTGAAAAATGCATTAAATATGCATGAAAAAAATGCAACAGCTACCTGCATCGACATGATGCCGCCAGCAATGGTTCAAGGCAAGGCGGAGTTGCGTGCGCGTGGCCGTGCCGGCCTCATGATGTTATGCTGACAGGGTCACTACGGATCGATGCCCATGCAGATGCCACGCTTTAACCCCCTGATCGCACTCGCATTCATCTGGCTGCTGGCCGCCGCGCCAATCAGTCAGGCCACCAGCTTCGAACTGCCGCCGGAAGGCGAAGATGTCATCGGCGAGATGCGCTTCGTCGTCGCCAAGGAGTCGGACACCCTGCTCGACATCGCCCGCGAGCACGGTCTCGGTTACAACGAGATCATCCGCGCCAACCCGAACGTCGATCCCTGGCTACCGCGCGAGGGCACCTACGTCATCCTGCCCACACAATACGTGCTGCCGAAAGCACCGCGACGCGGCTTGGTGCTCAATATCCCGCAGATGCGGCTGTTCTATTTCGTCGAACCGAAAAACGGCCAGCCGGGCAAGGTCATCACCCACCCGATGGGCATCGGCCGCGAATTTCTGAACACGCCCTACGGCCGCACCACAATCACGGCCAAGCGCAAGGACCCGACCTGGTATCCGCCAGAATCGGTGCGGAAGTCGCGGGCGGAGGACGGCATCGCGCTGCCGCCGTTCGTGCCGCCGGGGCCGGCCAATCCGCTCGGCAAGTTCGCCATGAACCTCGGCATGCCGGGCTACCTGATCCACGGCACCAACAAGCCGTGGGGCATCGGCCGCCGCGTCAGCCACGGCTGCATCCGTCTCTATCCGGAAGACATCGAATCGCTGTTCCAGCAGGTGCCGGTCGGCACGCCGGTGGAGATCGTGCATCAGCCGCATGTGGCCGGCTGGCGTCAGGGGCAGCTCTACCTGCAGACTTTCCCGCCGCTGCCGGAGCATGAACAGACGCTGGATGAACGCACGGCGCTGATGCATACCGTGCTGGAGAAAGTCGGCGAGGACGTGCCGATCGACTGGCAGCGGGCGATGACCGTGCTGGAGAAAAAATCCGGCATCGCCACCCCCATCATCGACGGCGCTGCCGATCATGCCGTTATCAGGTCGGTCGGAGCAGGCCGGCAAGACAGTGCGGCCATCAAGCCGACTGCCACCCCAACTTCAACACCGGCTGCCTCACCGGCGGCACATCAATAAAAACGGGGCTGCCGGTTCGCACCGGCAGCCCCGTCATCAGCAGTATTGAAACGGCCTATTTGGTCATGCTCTTCTGGAACATCCTGTCTGCTTTTGCATCTGCAGCAGCAGCCAGACTCTTGGCCTCTTCGGCGGCACGCATGGCAGCGGCAGCATCGGCAGCAGCCTGTGTTGCCTTGGCGTCAGCAGCATTGGCCGCCGCGAGCGCCTGATCGGCGGTGCTTTGAGCGTTATTCGCGCTTGCGCTCACTTCATCGATGCGCGCTTCAAGTGCAGCGACACGATTGGTGGAAGCGCAGCCGGAAACCAGACCGGCCACAAAAATCGCCGCAACCAATTTCTGAATTGTCGAGAATTTATCCATTGCAAAGCTCCTTTCGTCTTACTTTTGGTGGAAACTCGCTGGCAGTCTGCGCCGTATGAATCGCGCCTCCCGCCAGATAGCATCGGAAAACTACATAACCACCATACGCCAGACCGCAACGCCTTGCAATACGTGGTAGCGCTGGGGTATGCCCGAATTGGTCAGGTTTGCGCCGCGATCTTAGAGGCCGAGTTTCAGTTTCAAACGCGCCCAGATCTGCGTCAGCATGTTGCCGTCCAGCTTGTAATGCTTGTGCAGCGGTTGCTTGACCTCCCAGCTGGCTTTGGTGCCGGCGGGGAAAGTCACCAGATCGCCCTTGCCGAAGCTGACCGGCGCGCCGCCTTCCGGCGTGATCACGCATTCGCCTTCGAGGATGTAGGCGATCTCCTGCTCCGGAAACACCCAGGGAAACACCGAGACCTCCTTCTGCCAGGTCGGCCATTTGGATACGCCCAATGCCTGCAGGCGCTGTTCGGACGGATTGTGCTCTACGCTGATCTTGCTCATGCTTTCCTCTCTGATACCGGCCTCGCGGCCCGAAGTTCTTGAAAGGCGCTCATTCTAAAGCAATTCAGGCACTTGCATGAGGAAAAGCCTGCGTAGGCATCAATCCACTGATAAAGAATTACACATCCGTGCTGCAAACCTCTGGATTATTCCCCACGGTTTGAGGTATGATGCGCGCCTTCGTTGTCGCGCAATCGCGAGACAACGCTGGAGTGGTAGTTCAGTTGGTTAGAATACCGGCCTGTCACGCCGGGGGTCGCGGGTTCGAGTCCCGTCCACTCCGCCAGACATTTCGCGCAGATGACTGACATCATCCGCCATAAAAAAACGGGGTTCAGTAAATTACACTGAACCCCGTTTTTTTTACTTCACTACCTATTTCCTGATCCCGGAAACTTCTACTGTCACTCTCCGGTTTGGTTGCAAGCAATCGATCAACGCTCTCGTCGGTTTTGTCGCCGTTCCGCATTGA
>JAVEWT010000114.1:0-5411 GCA_034004425.1 Methylophilaceae bacterium | reverse complement strand
AACGGCACCAACGGGTGCCGATTTTGTTTGTGTTCGGGGCTGACGGCGACAGTGCCGGTCATGTTGATTAATCTGATCTATTGGCGCGCCCGACAGGAGTCGAACCTGTGACCTTTGGCTTCGGAAACCAACACTCTATCCAACTGAGCTACGGGCGCGCAAGAAACTGATGCAGCGGCGAATTATAGCAAACGCCTGCCAGCTTGTCCTTTTGTCTATTCGGCCTTATCAGTATAATCTGGGTTTCGCTAACGTTTAGGCAATTTAATCATGAGTGACCAGCACCACGATTTCCCCAAAACCACAGTTTCGCAGGTTGTGCTCGCTACGCTGGGCGGCCTGCTTGCCCCGCTTCTGGTGATTATTCTGATCGTCAAACTCGTCATGGGTATCAACGCCAACCATATCCCGGATGAAGATCCGGTGGTGGCGCAGGCCAAGGTTGAGGAGCGTATTGCACCTGTGGCAGAAGTTGATGTCGTGGCGACCGATGCCGGCGCGACCAAGGTGGCATTGTCCGGTGATGCTGTCTATCAGCAGAACTGTCTGGCCTGCCACGGTAGCGGCGCGATGGGTGCGCCGATGTTTGGCGACAAGGCAGCTTGGGGTCCGCGTATTGCGCAAGGCTATGAAACGCTGGTCAAGCATGCGATCGAGGGCATCCGCATGATGCCGGCACGTGGCGGTAACCCGAGCCTCAGCGATGAAGAAATGGCAAACGCCGTGGTCTACATGGCCAACGAGGCGGGTGCCGATTTCAAGGTGGCGGCAGCTCCGGTGGCTGAGGCGGTACCTGCCGAGGCGGCACCGGCTGAAGAAGCACCAGTTGCTCCGGCGGCAGCGGAAGCTGCACCTGCAGCTGCGCCGGTTGCAGCGGCGGCCAATGGTGGCGCACAGACTTACAAGGCGGTCTGTGCCATGTGTCACGACTCTGGTCTGATGGGTGCGCCGAAGCCGGGTGACAAGAACGCCTGGGCCCCGCGTATCGCGCAAGGCAAGGACACGCTGATCCAGCACGCCATCAACGGTATCCGCATGATGCCGGCCAAGGGTGGCAACCCATCCTTGAGCGACGATGAAGTTGCACAGACCGTGATCTTCATGGCCAATCAGAGCGGTGCGAATTTCTAAGGCACGATTCATTCAAAGCAGCCGGCCCCAGTGGCCGGCTCTGTTTTTTCTGCGGTAAACCATGGCGACCTACGCGATCGGCGACATTCAGGGTTGCTTTCATTCCTTTCAAGCATTGCTGAGCGAGATCGGTTTCCAGCCGGCAACCGATCGCCTCTGGCTGGTCGGCGACATCATCAATCGTGGTGCCGGGTCACTGGAAATGTTGCGCTGGGCTTACGAGCACCAGGACTCGCTGGACATGGTGCTGGGCAATCACGACCTGCATGCGCTGGCGGTGGCTGCCGGTTTTGTCCCCCTGCACAAGTCCGACACGTTGCAGCCCTTGCTGGATGCGGCGGATGCCGACCGCCTGCTCCACTGGCTGCGTCAGCAGCCGCTGGTGCACCGCGACCAGGGCTATCTTATGGTGCATGCAGGCCTCCTGCCGCAGTGGAGCGCCGACGATGCGGTGAGCCTGGCGGCCGAGGTCGAATCCGTGCTGAGAGGGCCGGGCTATCTCGATTATCTGGCAAAGATGTACGGCAACCAGCCCGCGCATTGGCAGGAGGGGCTGCAGGGCATGGACCGCTTGCGCCTCATCACCAACGCCATGACGCGCATCCGTACCTGCACGCCGGCAGGGGAGCTAAATCTGAAGTTCGCCGGCGAGGTGGAAAAAATCCCGGCCGGTTATCTGCCATGGTTCGATGTGCCGGGCCGGCGTTCGGCAGGCAGTCCAATCGTATTCGGCCACTGGTCGGCGCTTGGTCTGCAGTTGCGTGCCGATATCAGCGCCCTCGATACGGGCTGTTTGTGGGGTGGAAAGCTGACGGCGATGCGTCTTGAGGACCGGGCGATTTTTCAGGTTCCGTGCGCGGCGGCGGATTCACCGCTCAAGATCCAGTAACCGGGTGATGGCAAGCCTGGTATTGTTCGTCAGTTGCCTGCGATCATGCCCGCCGGCGCTGATCGGGCTGGCAAAACGCAGCACCACTTTCGGGCGGCGCTGGCGTATCACCTGACGCATCGAGGCCAGCAGGCTCATCTCTCCCCAGTAAGCCATCTCCCGGTTGATGCGGTTTTCCTCATCCGGATAGTGGATGCTGAACGGCCGCACGGTCGCATTCGCCTCGATCGCGGCTTGCAACAAACTACCCTTGAACGGCCTGATCTCGCTGCCGTCGGTCGTCGTGCCTTCCGGAAAGAAGCAGATGCAATCGCCGGCCAGCAGGGCGCTTTTGACGTTGTCGACGATCCTGCCGGCTTCGTGGCGTTTTTCGCGCTCGATGAAGAGGGTGTTGGCGCGCTCGGCAAAAAAGCCGAACAGCGGCCATTGGCGGATTTCCGCTTTGGCGACGAATCTGGTGGTGTGCACGCTGTTGAGCGCGTGGATGTCCACCCACGACACGTGATTGGCGACGAACAGCGTGCTGCGCAGACCCGGGGGTGGGCTTTCGCCTTCGACAACGACTTCGATCTCCAGCGAATTGAGCAGGCCGGTCGACCACTGTTGTATTATGCGGTTTCGCCGCTGCGCCCTCTGGCCCGGCAGGACGAAGGCAGCCACTACCAGGCCGTATAGTGTGTGGAACACCATGCGGCTGGTGCGCAAGATCTGGGTCGTAAAGTTGGCGTATGGGGCGGGCAAGGTTATTTCATGAAGTGGGTGGCGTAGCGCTTATTCAGGCGTGACAAAGGTAACATAATCAGCAGGTCGGCGGTGTTGAAATCGGGATCCCAGGCCGGCTCGCCGCAGATATAGGCACCGAGGCGCAGATAGCCCTTGATCAGTGGCGGGCAGCTGACCTGCAGTTCGGCATTGAGGCCATCCAGCGGTAGCGGGCAGCGCGGAAACACCCGGTATTCCGGCGGTGACAGATAATCGTCCTGCAGGCGGCGATAGAGGCTGGCGGCGTGGTGGCCGCCATCGGCCATGCCGATGCTGCCGCAACCGATCATATATTCATAGCGGTTCACTTGCATGTACTTCGCCAGGCCGGCCCACAGCAGCGAGATTGTGCCGCCATTCCGGTAATCCGGATGCACGCAGGCGCGGCCGACTTCCACCGTGCGGTCGAACAGGTGAGACAGGCGGCTGAGATCGAACTCGCCTGCCGAATAGTAGCCGCCGGCCTCGTTGGCCATGGCCGGACTGAGGATGCGGTAGGTGCCGACCACTTCGTTGCTGTTGCTTTCACGGATCAGCAGGTGGTCGCAGAAGGCATCGAAGCCGTCACGGTCGTAACCGTCGCGGCTGTTGAGTCGTGCGCCCATTTCCTCGGAAAACACCTTGTAGCGCAGGCGTTGCGCTTCGGCGACTTCGGACGGATTGCGGGCAAAACTGAAGGTAAGATGGCTGGGTTCCGGAGCCAGTCCGATGGCGGCATGCTGGTTGAGCATTTTGTCTTCCTCGACAGAATTGATATGAGGAAGACTTTACGAAGGTTGGGTGACAGTACCGTTACATCCAGTTGAAGCTTCGATGACCGCGCATAGCTGCAGCCATCGAAGCCGCTGTAGAAAAAATTCTAAAGGAGGATGCGGCTAGTGGGAGACGCGTGTCGTGCCGCCGGACTCGATCAGGCGCACGCGTTCGCCCGGCTGGAACTGCTCGTCCGCTTCCTGGACGACGGCGACCAGAGTGCCGTTGTCCAATTTCACGGTGATCTCTAGGCCATCCTTGCGGGTCAGGCCTTCTTCCGCTGCCGCACCGGCGAGGCCGCCGACCACGGCGCCGACCACGGCTGCTGCTGCCGAGCCGCGGCCATGGCCGATGCTACTGCCGGCGATGCCGCCGACCGCACCGCCGGCGACTGTGCCGACCGGTGATTTGGTACCTTCGATGCGGACGGTGCGCACGCTTTCGACCACGCCCATGCGCACGGTCTGTGCCTTGCGCGCTTCATCGCGGCTGTAGACGCTGCCGGATTGGGAGCTGGCACAGGCGGCGAGAAACAGCGAGAGCGACAACAAGACAAGTAGGCGACTGATTTTCATGAGATAACTCCTGCAAATTGGGTGGGATTCCTAATCCAGCTTGATCGTTTCGTTGAAAGCCTTTGCGTAACGGGTTTCGATCTCCTGCCGGCTCGGACGGTGGTTCTGTCCGCCGCGGCTGGCGATCTTGATGGCGCCCATGACGGCGGCCAGCCTGCCGCTTTGTTGCCAGCTCCAGCCTTTGACGATGCCGTATAACAAGCCTGCACGATAGGCATCGCCGCAACCGGTCGGATCGACCAGCGCATCTGCTGCAACGCAGGGGATGTCGAAGCGTTGACCTTCCGCATAGATGGTCGAGCCGTTGGCGCCCTGGGTGACGATCAGAGCCTTGACTCTGGCAGCCAGTGCATCGAGGGTTAGACCAGTCTTTTCCTGCATCAGTTGCGCCTCATAGTCGTTGACGGCGAGGTAGGTGGCCTTGTCGATGAAGTCTATCAGTTCGTCGCCGTTGAACATGGGCAGGCCCTGGCCCGGATCGAACAGGAACGGGATCCCGGCCTCCATGCATTCCCGGGCATGCAGGAACATACCGTCGCGTCCGTCCGGGGCGATGATGGCGAGCGATACGTCCTGCGCGTCCTTGACGCTGTTGATATGCGCCTGTTGCATGGCGCCGGGGTGGAATGCTGTGATCTGGTTGTCGTCGAGATCGGTGGTGATGAAAGCCTGTGCCGTGTAGCTGTCGGCAATCAGCCGGATGTGACGGTCGCTGATATCGTTCTGTGCCAGCCATTGCGTGTAAGTGGCGAAATCGTTGCCGGCGGTTGCCATGATCAGGGGCTTGCCGTTGAGCAGGCGCAGGTTGTAAGCGATGTTACCGGCGGTGCCGCCGAATTCGCGTCGCATCTCCGGCACGAAGAAGCAGACATTCAGGATGTGCAGTTTTTCCGGTAGCAGATGGTTCTTGAATTGATCCTGAAACACCATGATGGTGTCGAAAGCGAGCGAGCCGCAGATGAGAGTGTTCATGAGGAAATGCCAGCAAGAATGAAAACGGCATTATCCGTAGGCGTCCGGCCCGAGGCAAGGGCGGACGATCGAAATCAGGACGTCAGCGCGTCGTCGATCAGGATCTTCGCCGCTTTCTTGGCGTACTTGATGCTGCCTGAACCGCGTCGCATGTGCTCTGCCTGCATGGCGCCCTCGATCAGCAGCGAGAGTTGCAAGGCGAGCCCTTCGTGGTCACGGACCCCGGCTTCCTGTGCCAGCACCGAAAGGTAGCTGCGGAAGGCTTCGGACTGCTCGGCCGACAGCTGGTGGATGGCGCTCGATTCTTCAGGGAATTCGGCGGAGGCCTT
>JAVEWT010000113.1:0-5495 GCA_034004425.1 Methylophilaceae bacterium | reverse complement strand
CTTCCCACACGGCGCCGACCGTGTTGATGATGACGCGGCGCTCCTCGTCGTTCCTGCCGAGGAAGGGCAGCCAGGCGGTGACCCCCATGTCGAAGCCGTCGGTGACGGCAAAGCCGATCAGCAGGACACCGATGAACAGCCACCAGATCAGTTTCAGGCTTTCGTAATCCAACATCATGACGTTCTCCTTATGCGGCCGCTTGTTCGAAGTGGTATTTGCCGGAATGCAGACTGGACGGTCCCAGCCGCGCGTACTTGAACATCAGGAACAGCTCCACGATCAGCAGCAGCGTATAGAAGCCGATAAAGCCGGCCAGACTGAAATAGAGGTCGCCCGCCGACAGCGAGGAGGTGGAAAGATGCGTCGGCAGGATGCCGGAGATGGTCCACGGCTGGCGGCCGTATTCGGCGACGATCCAGCCCAGTTCGGCGGCGACCCACGGCAGCGGGATGGCGTACAGGCAAAGCCGCAGCAGCCAGGTCTTTTGCTGGATCTGGCGTTTGGTCGTGTAGTAGAAGGCGGCGCCGAAAATGAACAGGAACAGGAAGCCCAGGCCGACCATGATGCGGAAGCTCCAGAACAGCGGCGCCACCTGCGGGATGGTGTCGTTGGCGGCGGATTTGATCTGTTCCTCGCTGGCGTCGATGACGTCAGGCGTGTATTTCTTCAGCAGCAGGCCGTAGCCGAGGTCGTGCTGATATTGCTCAAAGACCGCGCGGGCGCTTTCGTCGCCGTCCTTCAGGCGGGTCAGCGCATCATAGGCCAGCATGCCGTTGCGGATGCGCTGTTCGTTCTCGGCCTTGAGGTCGACGATGCCGGTGATCGGCTCGTCCAGCGAACGGGTGGCGATGAGGCCGAGCGCGTAGGGAATCTTGACGGCGTAGTCGGTGCGTTCTTCCTCCTGATTGGGCAGGCCGATCAGCGTGAAGGCGGCCGGCGGCTCCTCGGTGTGCCACTCGGCCTCGATGGCGGCCAGTTTGACCTTTTGCACTTCGCCGGTGGCGTAGCCGGACTCGTCACCGAGCACGATGACCGACAGGATGGAGGCGAGGCCGAAGCTGGAGGCGATGGCGATGGAACGCAGGGCGAAGGCGGTGTCGCGTTTTTTCAGCAGATACCAGGACGAGATGCCGAGCACGAACATGGAAGCGGTGACGTAGCCGGCGGCCACGGTGTGCACGAACTTGACCTGCGCCACCGGGTTGAAAATGAGTTCGGAGAAGCTGGTCATCTCCATGCGCATGGTTTCGATGTTGAAGGCGGCGCCGACCGGGTTCTGCATCCAGCCGTTGGCGATCAGGATCCACAGCGCCGAGAGGTTGGAGCCGATGGCGACGAGGAAGGTCACCATCAGGTGTTTCTCCTTGGACAGCCGGTTCCAGCCGAAGAAGAACAGGCCGACGAAGGTCGATTCGAGAAAGAAGGCCATCAGGCCTTCAATTGCCAGCGGCGCGCCGAAGATGTCGCCGACGTAGTGCGAGTAATAGGCCCAGTTGGTGCCGAACTGGAATTCCAGCGTGATGCCGGTGGTGACGCCCATGGCGAAGTTAATGCCGAACAGCTTGCCCCAGAACTTGGTCATGTCGCGGTAGATTTCCTTGCCGGTCATGACGTAGACCGACTCCATGATCACCAGCAGCCAGGAAAGCCCCAGCGTCAGAGGCACGAACAGAAAGTGGTAAAGAGCGGTCGCCCCGAACTGCAGGCGACTGAGATCGACGACTTCGGCGGTGGGCAACATGGGCGTTCCTTTACGGTTTATCGATTATGGTTTGTTCAGAATGATGCGGCTGGTGTTTTCGCCGCGGTCCTCCCTCGGCATGGGCTGGTCGAAGAACAGCGCCCACAGCACATACAGCAGCATGACCTTGATGATGAGGGCCAGCGTGATCTCCCACTTCAGCGGGAAGATGCGTTTGCGTCGTGTGAACCAGGTTCTCGGCATGGTCTCAGTCCCTGTTTTTGCTCCAGTTTAGCGCTGTTGCAAATACTTGTGCAGCCAATCTTGTGCATTCATGGTGGCGGCGACTGGATTGCCAAGTCCGCGCGAGCATCAGGCGCCGCCCCGCAAAATCAATCCGTTCAGCGGCAGGCGGATCGACGTCACCGTGCCCTGCTGCGGATGCCGGTCCAGTTTCACGCTGCCGTCGAAACGGCTCAGTATGATGCGCGACAGATAGAGGCCCAGCCCCATGCCTTCCTCGCGTTTGGTGGTGAAGAACGGCGTGCCGGCGCGCTGTGCCGCTTCGTCCGTGATGCCGGGTCCGTAATCGCGTATGTCCAGTTTCAGCAGCTGCTGATCCCACTCGCCTTCTATATCCACCTGTTCCGGCGAAGCGTCGGCGGCGTTGTCCAGCAGGTTGATCAGCGCCATGCCCAGCGCCAGATCGGTGGCGATCCTCGGCGCGGGCAACTTGCCGCTGATGCGGCAGTGCAGCCGCACCGCCGGCCGGATGTCTCGCCAGCGCTGGATCGTGCCTTCAAGGAAGTCGTCGAGAGCGACGCCGTTGGCGTCGGTTGCCCGCATATCGCCGGCAGAGGAGGTCAGCGAGGTCAGGATCTCCTTGCAGCGGTCGACCTGTTTGCGCAAGAGGTCGAGGTCCTGCCGCAATTGCGGCTCGTGCCCGTATTCCTCGCGCATCTCCTTGGTCAGCACCGCCATGGTGGCCAGCGGCGTGCCCAGTTCATGCGCGGCGGCGGTCGCCAGCGCGCCCAGTGCCAGCATGCGTTCACTCTCCAGCGCGGATTCGCGCGCTTCCGCCGTCAGCCGGTCGTATTCGCGCAGGGTCTGGCCGATACGGGTGACGAAAAAGGCGAAGATGCCGGCGCTGACCATGAAGCCGAGCCACATGCCGATCAGGTGGATGTCGAGGTTCATGCCGGGACCGGCATGCACATGCAGGTGCGAGAGCGGCACATGCAGGAACACCAGCAGCGAATAGGCCAGAATCGCCAGCCCGGCGACGAGCCAGACATAAAGCGTGTTGAGCGCGACGGCGGCAATCGCCAGCGGTAGCAGATACATCCAGACGAAGGGGTTGCTGTAACCGCCGGTGAAATAGAACAGCGTGGTCAGCGCGACGATGTCGCCGAGTAACTGCACCAGCAGCTCGGTCTCGCTGACGCCGATGGGGTCGCGCAACCGCCACCAGGTCATGACGTTCAGCAACAGCATGCCGCCGAGTGAGATGGCGATCGGCCACGGGTTCAGCGGGATATCGAGGTAATGCAGTAGCAGGGCGATCGCCAGTAGAAAGCCGACGACGATGTTGCGCACCCAGAACAGGCGACGCAAGTTCTTGGTCGCGGCGGTATGCGGATGGAAATGTCGGGCGAACATGTTTTGATTTTAGCGCGCAATGACGGCTCGTGCTTGCGGCAAATTGTCGCGCCGCAGAATGCCGCAAGCCACGCCGGGCATGCTGCGGCAACGGCGACATGACAGGTGTCGGAACAGGCTGCGACCATGTGTCGCATTCTCACCATCCATGTCAGCCCCTAAAATGCATGCACAATGAAAACAGGGGGTTATTATGGATTTCAGAAATATCATGCCGGTACTGGCAGGTGCGTGGATGGGCGTTGCTGCAATGGCGGCCCACGGGGCCGAGCCGGAAGCGGGCGAGAACCTCGCCGCGCTGGATATCACTCTGCCGCAAATCGGTGTCACACAGGCGATGGACATGGCGGCGAGGTATGCGACGCCGCAATCGACTGCAGTGACCCGCTTTCAGGCGGATAATCTGATCGTGCCGCAGAGCAGCCAGTCCATCAACTGGGCGCAGATCCAGGATAGCGGTTCGATCGACATGGCCGATGTGCTGAAAAGCGTGCCGTCCGCCTATAGCGGCCACAGCAGGACGGCACCATTTGCCAGCTTCTCGTGGAAGCTGCGCGGTTTCGATGCCTCGGTCACGCGCAACGGTTTCCGCCAGCTCTATTTCGAGGATGTCGACCAGTCCGCCTTCAGCAACGTCGAGCGGGTCGAGGTCATCAAGGGGCCGGGCAGCGTCGCCCTCGGCATGGAAGGTCTGGGCGGCAGCATCCACATGATCACCAAGCGGCCGGAGCGCGATTTTGCCGGTAGCGCCCATGTCACCCTCGGCCAGTACGATACGAAGATCGGCGGCTTCGACCTGACGACCGGCGTCGGCGACAGCGGCTTAGGCATCCGCCTCAACGGCGAGACCGAGCGCTCCGGCACTTTCGTCGACCATCAGGATATCGACCGCGACAACGTCGGCCTGACCGTGACCTGGGACCAGGGCGGTCCGGTACGGGCTTTTCTCATGGCCGAATACCAGCAGCGCGAGAGCTCGCCCAACCCGGGTCTGCCGGTCGGTTTCAGCGGCAAACGCAGTACCTATCTGGGCGAGCCGGCGTTCGATTATCTCAATACCTGGTCGCCGCTGATCCAGACCTGGCTCGAGATCGATCTCGGCGAGAACTGGACGTTGAGTCCGCGCTACCAGCGCTTCGAGTTCAATGTCAACCAGCAGCAGGTGCGGTTGGCTAAACCTACCGGCGGTATCCTGATTCCTCGCACCGGTCGCCATAACTTCCACGAGCGTGACATGCATGACACCTATGAACTGGAGCTGAAAGGTAAATTTGATCTTGCTGGCATGGCGCATCAGGTGGCGCTAGGCTACACTGCCGAGCGGCATGAATGGAAGGGCGACTGGTCCAATTATGTCGGTGTGACGGCCATCAATCCGTATAACCCGGTCTATGCCAATGTATTGCCGGCGATCGGAGCGCTCAGCACGTTCAGCGGTCAGGCGGATACCGACGAGTTCTACGTGCAGGATCTGATCAAGCTGACCGACCGGTTCAATCTGCTGCTCGGCCTGCGTCAGGTCGAGAGCCGCATCGATACCCCCGGCAGCAGTGATCAGGATGACCGCACCAACACCTTCCAGGTCGGTGCATCCTATCTGCTTGATCCCCAATGGTCGTTGTTCGCCGGCATGAGTACGGCAATGTCGATTGAGGGCATCGTTGGTGGAATTTCAGCCGATAACAAGCCGTTTGAACCGGAGCGTAGCCGCCAACGCGAAATTGGCATCAAGCACCAGTCGGACAAGTTGAGCGGCAGCCTGTCGCTGTTCCACATCACTATCGAGAATGCAACCACGGGTGACCCGGCCAATCCCGGTTTCGATATCCAGAGCGGCGAACAGCGTTCACGCGGTATCGAGTTGGAAGGTGGCTGGCAGGCGACCGCGGACTGGTACCTGAGCGGCGGGCTGGCCTACATCGATGCCGAGATCACCAAGAGCAACAACGGCGACGTCGGCAATCGCCTGGGCAACATCGCGCACCTGCAGGCCAATCTGTGGACGCGCTACCGCTTGCTGCCCAGCGTGCATGTCGGCCTCGGCGTCAATCATGTCGGCGAGCGTTACGGCACCATATCCAACACCTACAAACTGCCTTCATACACCACGGTGGATGCCTCCCTGGCGTGGCAGATCGACCCGCGCTTGAAGGC
>JAVEWT010000112.1:0-5520 GCA_034004425.1 Methylophilaceae bacterium | reverse complement strand
TGGCGGCGATCATCGTGCTGTACGAGTTCGGCATGGGCATCAACATCATGGTGCTGGGCGGGCTCGCCATCGCCCTCGGTGAGGTCGTAGACGACGCCATCATCGACGCCGAGAACATCTTCCGCCGCTTGCGCGAGAACCGGCTGCTGCCGCAACCTTTGCCGGTCTACCGCGTCGTCTACGACGCCTCGATGGAAGTGCGCAAGTCTGTGGTCTATGCGACCTTCATCGTGGCATTGGTGTTCGTGCCGCTGCTGACGCTGGGCGGAGTCGGCGGCAAACTGTTCGCACCGCTCGGCATCGCCTATATCGCCGCCATCCTCGCTTCACTGGTGGTCGCGCTGACCGTGACGCCGGCCATGTGCTATCTGATGCTGGGCAAGGCGCGGCTGGACGAAGGGGATCCGCCTGTCATCCGCAGCATCAAGTCGGGATACGTCAAGCTGCTGCACCGGATAGAAACCCATTACAAACTGATACTCGGCATCTCGCTGCTGCTGATCAGCCTCGGCATCGGCATCCTGCCGCTGTTCAAGAATCAGTTCATCCCCGGGTTGCATGAAGGCCATTACATCATGCATATGACCGCCGTGCCCGGCACATCTGAGCAGGAATCCCTGCGCATGGGCAAACAGGTCTACGAAGTACTGAAGGAGATCGACGGCGTGAAATCGGTCGCCCAGTGGGTGGGACGTGCGCAGAACGGAGCCGACACCTTCGGCACCCACTACAGCGAGTTCGAGATCGAGATCGGCATGCTGTCCGGCGAGGAACAACGCCGCGTGCTGGAAGAGATTCGCGAGGCGATTTCCGGAGAGCAAGTCGATACCGACGGTGACGGCGTCGCCGAAGCCGGTTTCGTCGGCACCAACTTCGCAATCAACACCTTCCTCACCGAACGCATCGAGGAAACCATCTCCGGCTATGCGGCAGCCGTCGTCGTCAACATCTACGGCCAGGACCTGGATGCGCTCGACCGCGACGCGCAAGCCATCGCCGGCATCCTCGCCGGCACCGAAGGCGGCACCGACGTCATGGTGCAATCGCCGCCGGGCACGCCGCAACTGGTCGTCCGTTTGCGACCGGAACGCCTGGCCGCCTGGGGCCTGCAACCGCTGGACGTACTCGACACCGTGCGCACCGCCTATGAAGGGGTGCCGGTTTCACAGGTCTATCAGGGTAACCGCGTGGTCGGCGTCAGCGTCGTCATGGCGCCGGCAGCGCGGGACAGCGTCACCGAGGTCGGCAAGCTGCCGGTCATCACGCGCGAAGGCAGGATACTGCGCCTGAGCGACATCGCCGACATCTCGCAGGAAAACGGCCGCTCAAAAATCCTGCATGCCGGCGCCAAACGTATCCAGACGGTGACCGCCAATGTCAGCGGTCGCGATGTGGAACGCTATGTCGCCGAAATCAAGGAGCGCATCGCGAAAGAAGTAGAGATCAGCCCGGGCAGCTACCTGACCTTTACCGGCCAGGCGGAAGAACAGGCGCAGGCACGGCAGGATCTGCTGATGCACGGCATCCTCGCCGTCATCGGCATCTTCCTCATGCTCTATATCGCTTTCGGCCGCCTGCGCAATCTGCTGCTGACTTTCCTCAACCTGCCCTTCGCCCTGATCGGCGGCGTGCTGGCCGTCATGTTCACTGGCGGCTGGATCTCGCTCGGCTCGCTGGTCGGCTTCGTTACGCTGTTCGGCATCACGCTGCGCAACTCTATCATGCTGGTCTCGCATTACCAGCATCTGGTCGACTATGAGGGGTGTATCTGGGGTCTGGAAACGGCGATTCGCGGCGCCTCGGAACGGCTGCCGTCTATCCTGATGACGGCGCTGGTGACCGCATTGGGGCTGTTACCGCTGGCCGCCGGCAGTGGTCAGCCGGGCCGCGAGATCGAGGGTCCGCTGGCCACCATCATCGTCGGCGGCCTGGTGACTTCGACCATCCTCAACCTGCTGATCCTGCCGACAGTCATGCTGCACTTCGGCAAGTTCGAGAAACAGGAAGCGCAGTCCATCGCCTGAGCCGGCAAATCCCGCCCTGACGAACGCGCAGTTCGTCAGGCTATGCCGATTCGTCGTACTTGATATATTTGAAACGCTGGTCGTCGTTGGGCGTGCCTTCCAGTGCGCCGCCGGCCTTGCCTGGCTGCCACTGGATGACTTCCTCGATCTTGCGCGCGAGCTCGAAATCCTTGTCCGTGATGCCTTTGGCGCTGTGCGTGCACAGCTTGACGATAACGAAGGCATAGGACACCGTCAGATCCGGATGATGCCAGGCTGCTTCTGCCAGATGGCCGACCGTGTTGACCACCATCAGCGTGCCTTTCCAACTGCCGGTCTTGTATTTGCGCCTGATCCAGCCGTCTTCCAGATACCAGTGCGGCAGTTCGGCAGCCAGCTTCGCCTTGATCTCGGCTTCGCTGTATACATGTTCCTTGTTGGCTATCGTCATGTCGGATCTCCTCGTATATCTGATCAGTTCCAGGAGCAGCGTACCGGCAGGCCGGTCGCCATCAGCTTCTCCTGCGTGATGCCGTCATCAAAGACGACGAAATCGCCCTTGCCCATGACCCATGTGCCGAACTCGCGGCCGACGATGTAGTCGCCGAAATGCTCATCGACAAAACCTTCCTTGGTCAGTCTTTCGAGCGATATCTGCTCCATCTGCGGCCGTTCCGATTTCACCAGGATCAACTGGTCGGCATTGAGTTTTTGGGCTAGCCAGGCCGCGAGGCTGTCCGATGTCACCTCCCAGTTGGTGGGGATGCTCTCGTCAGCGATAACCATCGCGCTTGGCAACCAGACCACCGCCTTGTGCTGCCAGCCGCGCTCGGCGATCTCGAGATCGCTGGCCGCCGTCACCAGGTCGCCGTTGAGACCGGCAAGCAGGATGCCGTACTGGTCCATGGCCATGACAGCCATCCTGTGGGCGACCAGATCGCTGATGCCGCTCATCAGCTGCGATTCGTAGACCGCATCGGCCAGGATACCGCCTCCCGGAACGATGACGATCCTGCCGTCACCGTTGCGTGCCAGCACATCGAGCCAGCCCTTCAGTTCAGGCGCGCCGAGTAGACTGCCGCCGAGCTTGATCACCCACATAGTTTGCTCTCTTCGTTATTGGATTGATTGTCGTTTTAATCGGTTCTGCCGGCACCGAAATGTTGCATCAGCTGCAACATGGCAGAAGCCTTGTCCCAGGTTTCCCGATATTCCTTTTGCATTTCAGAATCCGCCACGATGCCGCCACCGGCCCAGAATCGGATCTCGCCTTGCGAATAGACCGCGGTACGGATGGCGATATTGGTATCCATATTGCCATCAAAACCGATATATCCGATAGCCCCGCAATAAATGCCGCGCCGGTGAGGTTCCAGTTCCTCGATGATCTGCATGGAGCGCAGCTTGGGGGCGCCGGTGATGGAGCCGCCGGGGAAGCAGCCGCGCAGCAGATCGACGGCCGTCTTGCCTGCCGCCAGAATGCCGGTGACGGTGCTGACCAGATGATGCACGTTGGCGAAACTTTCCAGCGCGAACAGCCGGTCGGCACGCACGCTGCCGACTTCGCAGTTCTTGCTGATGTCGTTGCGCAACAGATCGACGATCATCAGGTTTTCAGCCCGGTCCTTGAGGCTGCTGGCAAGTTCCTCGGCATTGCGTCTGTCCGCCGGAGCATCCGCTGCCCGCGGCCGCGTGCCCTTGATGGGCCGCGTCTCGACATGCCGGCCGCTGACCTGCAGGAAGCGCTCGGGCGAAGCTGACAGCACCTCGCATCCGGGATAGCGCAGGTAGGCCATGAACGGCGCCGGACTGATCTGGCGCAAATGCCGGTACGCAACCCAGCCATCGCCTTCGGCCTGCGCCGAAAAACGCTGGGCGAGGTTGACCTGGTAGCAGTCACCTTCCGTAATATAGCGTTTGACGCGGTCGAATCTGTCGGCATAAGCGGTTTCGTCGAGATTCGAACTGATAGCCGAGGTGAGCTTGAAGTCGCGGTCCTCATCAATACCCGGCGCTGGCGACGCGAACAGATCGCACAGCGCCTGCCAGTTCACACGAGTCGACGGGTCACAACCATGGGATAGCAGCATGGTCTTGCGTTCGCGATGGTCCACCACCACTGCCCAGTCATGAATGCCGATGCACATATCCGGAATCTGCTCGCCATCGCTGGCGATCGCCGGCAGCTTCTCCAGATAGCGGCCAAGATCGTAACCGAAGTAGCCGATGGCGCCACCGGCAAAGGGCCATTCGCCAGCCGGCTGCGGATATGCCGCCAGCACGGATTTCAGCACGGCGAACGGATCGGCATCGGACGAAGTCTGCTCACCGGCGCGGTTTACGGTCGTCTTGCCGTTGCGCGTCACGATGGTGACGAAAGGCCTGCCGCAGATGATGTCGTAGCGGCCGTATTGCCCCATGGGCTGGCCGCTGTCTAGCATTACCGCCCAGTCTTCGTGGGCGATACGCTGGAACAAATGCGTGCTGTCCGACTGATAAGGAAGTATCTGTTGCAGCATGGGCTCAGGCACCCGCTTGCGGCAGCAAGGTAGCAACCGCGTAGGCCGGGAAGCAGACACCGGCCCATCGGCGCAGCTCAGGCGTCTCCGCATCGATCAATTGCTCCGCTTCCAGACAATCCCGTTGCAACTCATCGGCCAGGGCGTGGGCCAGAAAACGGCCGGCACCGGCCGCGACCAAGGGCGCATCCATAGAAAGCCGCCCTCTCGCCAGCAAGCGCTCGACCGCGCGACGCAACTGTTGTAACTGAACCGTCTTGAAAGCTTGCGCCAGCGCCATCCAGTCGCCATCCCCGGCATCCTCGTCATCATGGCCCAGCATGCGCGCCAGCCGGCGCATGCTGCCCTGCAGGCTCTTTTCGCTGCCATCGGCAGTAGCCGCCATATCCTCTGTTTCCATCAAGTCACCGGTGATTCTGTAAATATCGGCCGTCGTCGCAAAAAGCTCGGCAGCCACGTGATATGCCTCTCCCCTGAACATAATGGCCGGAGCCAATGCCATGAGTGGCGTACGAACGACGCCAGTGTAAACCAGTTCATCGTTACGCATGCGCTCCGCATCCGTGAAGCCGCGATTCAAGGCATGGCCGTCGCTGAACGGAATCAGGTCGCTGGTCGTGCTGCCGATATCGACGAACAGCCCCTGCGGCAACCGACTGGCCAGGAGGCTGACGCTGGCGTGCCAGTTAGCGGAAGCGATCTGCCGATGACAGTCATCCACTTGCGGCAAGCCGACGAAACCGTCAGCAGCAGCATAGAAACACGTTCCCGCTCCAAGTTTAGCCGCCATCAGGCGCGAAATTTCGTTCACGCCCTGCCGCCGGCCGGAAAACACATCGGCCAGTTCGCCCGTCATCGTCACGGCATGCCCGGCTGCGGGTTGATTCAAGGCCAACAGCGCCTGATCGACCGCCTGCGATAATTGCGCCATGCCTTGCCAGAGCGGACAAGGCAGTTGCACGACCTGCACAACACGCCGGTCGGCATCGACCATGACC
>JAVEWT010000111.1:0-5574 GCA_034004425.1 Methylophilaceae bacterium | reverse complement strand
CGCGATCCAGCCCGAGGCAACGGGCAGCAACGGCATACTCCTCATCCGTCAGCAGCGCACGCACTTCCTCGCGCTGCCAGACGTAAAAACACCCCTCTTCCTGCTCGCCCAGCGCATTGGGCGAATCTGCGTCGAGCGAGGAGTAGAAGGCGCCGTCCGGCGCGCGCATCTCGCGCATGAGCCAGCCCACGGTTTCTTCGATGACTTCGACGAAGCGCTGTGCCTGCCGGCTTTGCTTGTCCGGCAGCAACTGCCAGCCGTCAGCATAGAGCGCCAGCAGCTGGCCGTTGTCATACAGCATCTTTTCAAAATGCGGGATCGCCCAGCGCTCGTCGACGCTGTAACGGCAGAAGCCGCCGCCGAGCTGGTCGTAGATGCCGCCGTCCGCCATGCTCTGCAGCATCTGCAGGGCCATGGCGCCGGCTTCGGCGTTGCCGCCGTGTGCGGCGCGCAACAAGAGGCCGATATCGGCATGATTGGGGAATTTTGGCGCCGAGCCGAAGCCGCCGTAAGTAAAGTCGAATGACGCCCGGAGCTGCAGAAAACCCGTCTTCAAGGCGTCGCTGCCGGCGCTCACCTCGCTGCTTGCGGTGGGTATGGTGCGCGCCAGGGCCTGCATCAACTGGGTGTTCTGCGCGGCCAGGTCGGCCTTGCGTTCGTGATAGAAAGCCGCGACCCGTCTCGCCAGATCAGGGAAACCCGGCAACTGATAGCGCGGCGTCTTGGGGAAATAGGTGCCGCTGTAAAAGGGCTGCTGTTGCGGGGTCAGGAACACCGTCAAGGGCCAGCCGCCGTTGCCCTGCGACAGCATCTGATGCGCGGTCTGGTAGATCTGGTCGATGTCCGGCCGCTCCTCGCGGTCGACCTTGATGTTGATGAAGTGCTCGTTCATGACGGCGGCCACTTCTTCGTCCTCGAACGACTCGTGTGCCATGACATGACACCAGTGGCAGGCGGAATAACCGATGGATAGCAGGATCGGCCTGTCCAGCTCTCTCGCCAGCTGTAGCGCCTCCTCGCCCCAGGGATACCAGTCGACCGGATTATCCGCGTGCTGCAGAAGATAGGGGCTGGTCTCGCCGGCCAGGCGGTTGGACATCGCTGTCAGGCCTGATCCGGTTCGACCACGTACTCCACGGCCAGCACGTGGGTGTAGCCCGGATTGATCATGACCAGGTTCTCCATCGCGTTCGCCGTCTCGACACAGATCATTTTGCGCCAGCCGTCGTCCTTGGGCATGTCCGGCATCTGCTGCGCCTTCTTCTGCCAGGGCGTCCACACTACCGTGCTGTTGCTGCCCTTCTTGTGGATGACGATGTTGCGATGATACTGCGGGTCGTGGATGGTCACGGTCGACTTGGTGCTGACATAGACGCGGTCGAATTCCTGATCGAAGGTCAGGTCGCCCTGCTGCTTGTCACGCCAGTAGTTGAGGAGCTTGTCGGCATATTCGGTATTGTCGAGGCCGGAAACGCGGATCTGCTCGACGTCGCTGACGTTGAAGTAGGTATGGAACGCCTCGCCCATAAAAAAGGGCTGCGTGCCGCGATTGGTGGTCGACAGCTTGATCGACAGCGTCTCGCCGATCTCCATGGTGATCACCAGCGTATAGGGATAGGACAGCTGGCGCTGCACGTTCTCGTTATGCTGCATCTGCAGGATGACGCGCGTGCAGCCGTTGTTCATCTGACCGATATCGACCACGGAGAACGGCGTGACGCGGGCAAAACCGTGCATGCACAAGGAACTGTCTGTGGGGTGGGCGCCGAACCATGGCCAGCACAACGGGATGCCGCCGCGGATGGAGCGCCCCTGCTCGTAACGCGACTCGTCCGAGACCCAGAGCACCGGCTGCGCCGTGTGGCGCGGATGCCAGTACATCAAGTGCGCGCCCTGCAACGCCAGCTTGGCGGTCGCATAACGATTCTCGATTTCGATGTAATCCAGTCCATTGGCGTCTTTGACGAAACGCACGTCGTCTTCCGGCGCATGTGCGGACACAGACTCACTGGTGCCTTGTTCCAGCACCACTGTTGAAGTTTCCATAGCTCTTTTGATGTTTTCTTCAGGTGTTTTCATAAAATCGGGTCGCCGGCTCTGTTCTTGTCGCAGAGCCTTGCGACCCGCTTCGCTGCATCGTTGTTATTTTTCGATCTGGGAAACGTCGCGTACCGCGCCCTTCGCTGCTGAAGTACTCATCGCGGCATAGGCGCGCAAGGCCGGCGAAACCACGCGTTGACGGTTGACCGGCTTCCAGGCCTGAGCGCCCCGGGCCTGCATGGCTTGGCGCCGGCGTTCCAGCTCCTCGACCGAAACCGCCAGATGGATACGACGCTCCGGAATGTCGATCTCGATCGTATCGCCCTCCTCCACCAGGCCGATGGCGCCGCCTTCTGCGGCTTCCGGCGAGGCATGGCCGATGCTCAAACCGGAAGTGCCGCCGGAAAAACGGCCATCGGTCAGCAGGGCGCAGGCCTTGCCCAGGCCCTTGGACTTCAGGTAGCTGGTCGGATACAGCATCTCCTGCATGCCGGGACCGCCGCGCGGGCCTTCATAGCGGATGACGACGACATCGCCGGCGACGATCTTGTCGGCGAGGATGGCTTCGACCGCCGCGTCCTGCGATTCGAAGATACGGGCACGGCCGGTGAACTTGAGGATGCTGTCATCGACGCCGGCGGTCTTGACGATGCAGCCGTCGAGCGCGATGTTGCCGTGCAGCACGGCAAGGCCGCCATCCTGCGAATAGGCGTGTGCCTTGTCGCGGATGCAGCCGTTCTCGCGGTCGGTATCCAGATCGGGCCACAGCATGGACTGGCTGAAAGCGATGGTGGTTGGGATGCCGCCAGGCGCTGCGCGATAGAGCTTGAGCGCTTCCTCGTCGCTGGTGGTCATGATGTCCCAGCGCTTGAGCGCATCGCCCATGGTCGGGCTATGCACGGTACGGCACTCCTGATGAATCAGGCCGGCGCGGTTGAGCTCGGCCAGAATGCCCATGACGCCACCGGCGCGGTGCACGTCTTCCATGTGGTATTTCTGCGTCGCCGGGGCCACCTTGGACAGGCAGGGCACGCGACGCGAAATGGCATCGATGTCGCTCATGGTGAAATCGACACCGGCCTCGTGCGCGGCCGCCAGCAGGTGCAGCACGGTGTTGGTCGAACCGCCCATCGCCACATCCAGGCTCATGGCGTTCTGGAAAGCGGCAAAGGTGGCGATGTTGCGCGGCAGCACGCTTTCGTCGTCCTGCTCGTAATAACGCTTGGCCAACTCGACGATGGTGCGGCCGGCCTGCAGGAACAGCTGCTTGCGTGCGGCGTGAGTCGCCAGCGTGGAGCCGTTTCCGGGCAGACTCAATCCCAGCGCCTCGGTCAGGCAGTTCATGGAATTGGCGGTGAACATGCCGGAACAGGAACCGCAGGTCGGACAAGCCGAACGCTCGATCTCGGCCACATCGGCATCGCTGACATTACTGTCGGCCGCTTCCACCATGGCATCGACCAGATCCAGCTTGCGTACCTCGCCGTTCCAGTTGACCTTGCCGGCCTCCATCGGGCCGCCGGAAACGAAGATCACCGGAATATTGAGGCGCAGGGCCGCCATCAGCATGCCCGGCGTGATCTTGTCGCAGTTGGAGATGCAGACCAGTGCATCGGCACAATGCGCGTTGACCATGTATTCGACCGAGTCGGCGATCAGATCCCGGCTCGGCAGGCTGTAGAGCATGCCGCCATGCCCCATGGCGATACCGTCGTCGACGGCGATGGTGTTGAACTCCTTGGCGACGCCGCCGGCCTTCTCGATCTCGCGGGCGACCAGCTGGCCGAGATCCTTCAAGTGCACATGGCCCGGCACGAACTGCGTGAACGAGTTGGCGATGGCGATGATGGGTTTGCTGAAGTCCTCATCCTTCATGCCGGTGGCGCGCCAGAGGGCGCGTGCGCCGGCCATGTTGCGACCGTGGGTGGTAGTACGTGAGCGATATGCGGGCATGGAAAAACCTCAAACCTTTTCAAATAACTCTATAATTTCGTTATTTTATCCTAATTTACTGGCTATCCGATTCCAGTCAACGCAATCCGGGACCATCTTTTCATGCTGACTCATCCACAATTCGACCCGATCGCCCTGCAGCTCGGCCCGATCTCCATCCACTGGTACGGCCTCATGTACCTGATCGCCTTCCTCAGCGTGCTGCTACTCGGCAGATACAGGGCAAAACAGCAGGCCAACGCCGGCTGGCAGGTGACCGAGATCGACGATCTGCTGTTCTATGGCGCGCTCGGCGTCATCATCGGCGGCCGCCTCGGCTATGTGCTGTTCTATCAGCCCGCCTATTACCTCAGCCACCCGCTGGAGATCGCCTATGTCTGGCAGGGCGGCATGTCCTTTCACGGCGGGTTCCTGGGCGTGCTGGCAGCCATGGTGTTCTATGCCAGAAAAACCGGCCGGCGCTGGCTGGCGCTGATGGATTTCGTCGCACCGCTGGTGCCGCTCGGCCTGGGTGCCGGCCGCCTTGGAAACTTCATCAACGGCGAACTGTGGGGCCGCACGACCGATGTGGCCTGGGGCATGGTGTTCCCGCAGATCGACCATCTGGCGCGCCACCCTTCGCAGCTCTATCAGTTCGCGCTGGAAGGCATCGCGCTGTTCGTCCTGCTCTGGTGGTATTCGAACAAGCCGAGGCCGGTCGGTGCGGTGTCCGGCCTGTTCCTCATCGGCTACGGAAGCTTCCGCTTCCTGGTCGAGTTCACGCGCGAACCGGACAGCTTCCTCGGCCTCTTGGCGCTCAACCTGAGCATGGGCCAGTGGCTCAGCCTGCCGATGATCGTCGTCGGTGTCTGGATGATGAGGCGGGCGCTAGCGCCAAAAAAATAAACGCCTGAAGCAGGCGGCCGGCAATCAGCAGCAGCGATTGACGCCGTGCCACTTCTTCTCCTGCCAGTAGCTGAAGAACTCCTTGCGGCTCAACCTGGGCGGCGGATTGAGCGTGGTGGCGTGCATCGCCTCGTAATGTTCTAGATAGCGCTCGTAGGCGTCATCGCCGGACAGGCGCCGGATGAAATCGCGGCAGACGTGCCACCAGTGCATGCATTTCATGGCTGTGCCTCCTCACCTGAAAGACCGCGCAAGCGGGCGATACGTTCCTGCGTATTGGGATGCGTGGAGAAATAATCCAGCCATTGAGATTCAGCCGCTCCCGCCTTCTCTTGCCCCTTCACCTCCTGCTGCCAGTAGTGCTGCTGCATATTGCTCAGCATATCAGCCAGCGCAGCCGGCGACAGGCCGTTTTTCAGCATGGTGGCAGCGGCATAGGCATCCGCTTCCCGCTCGAAATTACGCGTATAGCGTGTATTCAGCAAGGCTGCCGGTGCGGCCGCCAGCAGACTGCTGACATCGCCCAGATACCAGGTGACCACCGCAGCAACTATCGTACCCTGTACGAACTGACGCAAGGCATGACGGTGTTCGACATGACCGATCTCGTGCGCCAGCACCCCTAGAATCTGCGCTTGAGCCAGAGCTTTGCCCTGGTGAGCTTTGCCCTGCTGAGTTTTTACCTTCTGTGATTCA
>JAVEWT010000110.1:0-5610 GCA_034004425.1 Methylophilaceae bacterium | reverse complement strand
TGCCCGCAACTGGGCGTCAGTATTCCGGTCGGCAAGGATTCGATGTCGATGAAGACGGTCTGGGACGAAAACGGCGAGAAGAAGGCCGTGACGGCGCCGATCTCGCTGGTGGTGACCGCCTTCGCGCCGACAGCGGATGCGCGCAAGACGCTGACGCCGCAATTGCGTACCGACCGGGGCGATACCAGCCTGATCCTGATCGACCTCGGTTATGGCAAGAACCGCCTGGGCGGTTCGGCACTGGCTCAGGTCTATGCGGCGACCGACAACCGTGCGCCGGACCTGGATGATCCGGCACGCTTCAAGGCGTTCTTCGCCGCCATCCAGAACCTCAATGCAGACGGCAAGCTGCTGGCCTATCACGACCGTTCCGATGGCGGCCTGTTCGTCACGCTGGCCGAGATGGCGTTCGCCGGACGCTGCGGACTGGATATCGATATCAGCGGTTTGCAAGGCAATACGCTGGAGGTGCTGTTCAACGAAGAGCTGGGCGCGGTGATTCAGGTCGCGGCCGCAGAGGCGGATTCGATACGCCTGGCGCTGCAGGAAGTGCTCGGCGATTGCGTGCACGCGATCGGCAAGGTAGTGGCCGACAACCACGGCTTCATCATCCGCCGCCTGGGCGAGGTCGAGTTCGCCGAGTTGCGTACCGACCTGCATCGTCTGTGGTCGGAAACCACTTACCAGATGCAGAAGCTGCGTGACAATCCGCTTTGCGCGCAGCAGGAATACGACCGCATACTGGACGTCAACGATGCGGGGCTGCATGCACACCTGACGTTCGATCTTGCCCACCATGTTGAAGCGCCTTATGTTTCAACTGGAGCCAAGCCGAAAATGGCCATCTTGCGCGAGCAGGGCGTCAACGGCCAGGTCGAGATGGCGGCGGCGTTCAACCGCGCCGGTTTCGAGTCGCATGACGTGCATATGAGCGATATCATCAGTGGCCGCGTGTCGCTCAAGGATTTCCATGGGCTGGTGGCCTGCGGCGGCTTCTCCTACGGCGACGTGCTGGGGGCAGGTGAAGGCTGGGCCAAGTCCATCCTGTTCAACGCGCGGGCTCGCGACCAGTTCTCCGCTTTCTTCAGCCGGCAGGATTCCTTCGCGCTGGGCGTCTGCAACGGCTGCCAGATGATGAGCAATCTGCACAGCATCATTCCGGGTGCGGAACAGTGGCCGCACTTCGTGCGCAACCGTTCCGAACAGTTCGAGGCGCGTTTCGCCATGGTGGAAATCATGGAATCGCCGTCATTGTTCTTCAAGGGCATGGCCGGCAGCCGGATGCCGATCGCGGTCGCACACGGCGAAGGGTATGCGGAATTTTCTGATATGGACGCTGTCCATGCTGTGGTCAGGGACAAGTTGGTCAGCATGCGTTATGTGGACAATGCCGGCAGGGCGACGGAGATCTATCCGTTCAATCCCAATGGTTCGCCACAGGGCATTACCGGCCTGACCACGACAGACGGACGTTTTACCATTATGATGCCACATCCGGAACGCGTGTTCCGGACCGTGCAGCATTCATGGCATCCGCAGGGCTGGGGTGAAGATGGGCCGTGGATTCAGATGTTCCGCAACGCAAGAAAGTTTGTTGAATAAACCCTTATTACAAGAATCAGGAGAAAAGCTGTATGAATATGATCAAATCCCTTTTGCTGGCTGTCGCCTTGATGCTGCCGATGTCCGCCAGTATGGCCATGACCGATGACCAACACATGGAATACACCCAGGCGCTCGGTGAAAACAACATCAAGCTGGTGAAGAAGTATCTGGACGAAGGCATCGCCAAACCCAAGGATTTCTTCTTCGGCTGGACCGCATTGCATATCGCGGCTGAAAAGGGCCATGTCAAGCTGGTGGAACTGTTGATCGACCGCGGAGCCGACCTGAACTGGCAGCACGAGATCAGCCGCCTGACCGCATTCCATCTGGCTGCACTGGGTGGGCACACCGAAGTGGTGAAGCTGCTGGCAGCCAAGGGTGCCGACATCAACATCAAGTTGAAGGCAGACGTTTCCATCCTGCGACCACTGCGTGACGAAGGCAAGACTGAAATGGTCAAGCTGCTGATGGATCTGGGCGTCAGGGATGACGGTTGCCAGGACAAGCAGTGCTTCTAACTGACGGAAAGCAATAAAGATTCATTGATGACCAAAGCGCATTACACCGGTCTGGCAGGGCTGCTGAGTCTGCTGCTCAGTTCCGGTGTCTGCGCTGACGAAACCTATGCCAGGCTGAGCATTCACACTCACGTCCTGGCTTCTTCATGTGCGGCGTGCCACGGCACCAACGGCAACAGCATCGGCGGCACGCCGGTTCTGGCCGGCCTGCATGTCGATCATTTCATCCGGCAGATGCAGGCCTTCAAATCGGGCGAACGCGCCTCCACCGTCATGCACCGCCATGCCAAGGGACTGACCGAGGCCGAGATCCGCGAACTGGCTGATCATTTCTCGCGACAACCTCGCGTGAGCGCCGAACTGCCGCCCGCGGCCAAGAGCGAAACCAAGGCCAAACCATGAATCGACCTAGGTTCAATCGCCGTGAATTCATCAAATGGACGGGTGCCGCTACGGCTCTGGCTTCGCTCGGTGGCTGCACGCAGGCGCTGATTCAGTCTTCCGGCAACCGGCCCCGTGTAGTCGTCATCGGCGGCGGCTATGCCGGAGCGACGGTCGCCAAATATCTGCGCATCTGGAGCAACGCCGGCATCGAAACGGTGGTGATCGAGCCCAACCCTTATTTCATCTCCTGCCCGTTGAGCAACCTGGTGCTGGGCGGCAGCAAGACACTGGACGATCTGAGCTTCAGTTATGAGGCAGTCAAGCGCAACCACGGCATCCATTGGGTGAAGGATACGGTTACCGCGGTCGATAGCACCGCCAAAAAGGTCATGACGGCGCGCGGCGAGTTGCGCTACGACAAGCTGGTGCTGGCGCCCGGTATCGATTTGATTTACGACGACCTGCCCATGCTGCAAGGTGAAGAGGCACAGCAGGCTATCCCGCATGCCTGGAAGGCCGGACCGCAGACCGTCAACCTGCACCAGCAGTTGGCGGCCATGCCCGAGGGCGGCGTGTTCGTCATCAGCGTGCCGAAGGCGCCGTATCGCTGCCCGCCCGGGCCTTATGAGCGCGTCTGCCAGGTTGCCTTCTATCTCAAGCAGCACAATCCGTCCGCCAAGATCATCGTGCTCGACGCAAATCCGGATATCGTGTCGAAGAAGGGCCTGTTTCTCAAGGTCTGGTCCGAGATGTATGCGGGCATGATCGATTATCGGCCGAACAGCAGCATCGTCGATCTGGATGTAACAGAAAAACGGGTGATGACCGAGTTCGAGCAGGTGCGTGCCGATGTGCTTAATGTCATTCCGCCGCAGCGGGCCGGCAAGGTGGCGCAGATGCTGGGGGTCGCCAATGTCGACCAGCGCTGGTGCGAAGTCGATTTCCGTACCTATGCCTCGAAAATATTGCCGGACGTGCACGTCGTCGGCGATGCCGTCTCTGCCGGTCTGCCGAAGTCGGCGCACATGGCGACCTCGCAGGCGCGTGTCTGCGCCAGCGCCATCGTCGCTGCATTCAGCGGCATCGATCCCGATCCGCTGCCGGTATTCGCCAATACCTGCTACAGCTTCGTCAGCGACAACATGGCGATGCACGTGGCGCACGTCTACCGCTATGATCCGCTGAAGCAGATCATGTTGCCGGCCGATGGCGGCGGCGTTTCAGACGCGCCTTCGACGCAGGAAGGCGACTATGCCCATGACTGGGCTCGCAATATCTGGTCGGATGTGCTGACATGAGCGGGGCAGCAAGGTCATGAGCGCCAGATTAAAGCTGATTGCGCTGGCGTCACTGGCTATTTGCTGGCTGCTGCCCGCACAGGCCGACATGGCGGAGCTGATGCCGTTGCCGACTTCGCCCGAGCAGGCGATCCAGCTTCCGCCGGGATTCAAGCTGCAGGTGTTCGCCAGAATTCCTGGCGCCGACGGCCAGTATTTCCGTGGACCGAGATTCATGGCTTTCGGGCCGGATGGTCACCTCTATCTGTCGACCGGTATGGACGGACAGGTGCTGATGCTGGTTGACGCCGACAAGGACGGCGAGGCCGAGCAGATTGTGACCGTGGCCGAACGGCTGAACGCACCACAGGGCTTGGCCTTTGTCGGCGATAATTTGCTGGTGGCCAATCAGGATGCCGTGCTGCAACTGGAGCGCAACGCGCAGGGCGGCTGGCCGGCAGCAGGCGCGAAGCCTCTGATCAGCGGTCTGGCGACCGGTGGTCACGGGCTGAAAGGACTGAAATTCGGTCCCGACGACCATCTCTATCTGAACGTCGGTTCGAGTTGCAATGCCTGTGTCGAGACCGACCCGACACGTGCCACCATCGAACGCTACACTACCGATGGCAAGGCGGCCGGCGCGCTGGTGACGCTGGGACGGCACAAGCCGAGCGCGACCTGGGCGCGTGGTTTGCGCAATTCCCAAGGTTTTGCCTGGCATCCGCAGACCGGTGCCATGTATGCAACCAACAACGGATCGGACATGCGTACGGCCAGCAAGGGCGGCCCCGTCGATGACGATCTGCCGCCCGAACACCTCAATCTGATCGAGCCGCACCAGCATTACGGCTGGCCTTATTGCTGGGGTAATCAGGTACCGGACCCGCAATTCGGCGATGCGGATTTCTGCAAGACGACGCGAGTGCCGGAGATCATGTTCGACGCGCACTCGACACCGATCGGCATCAGTTTCCTCGATAAGACGAATTTCCCGGAAGAATACCGTACCGATGCCATCGTCGCGCTGCATGGCTCCTGGAACCGGCAGGAGCCTTCAGGCTACAAGCTGGTCAGGGTAAAATTCAGGGAAAACAGACCGAGCGAGGTCGTCGATTTCGCCACCGGCTGGCTGAAAGGGAGCGCGGCCTGGGGCAGACCGGTCGATGTCGTCAGCGGGCCGGACGGCGCACTTTACGTGTCTGACGACCGCGCCGGCCTGGTCTATCGGATCAGTTATTAGCGTATCAGTTAGAAGGAGCGGAAATCTTGAACCGGAACACTGCTGTTCATCATTGCAGAAGACTCGCTGCCGCAGCCATGCTGATGGTGTTGCCGCTGACGGTTCTGGCGGCGCCGGCCAACATGCTCATTTACATCCACCCGCAAGAATACAAGCACCCGCTCAAGCTCTGGCATTTTTACTCGGATTACTGGTATGAGCAGGGGCCGGTGGTCGAGCCGCTGGCAAAAGACATGCTGGCGCAGGCGTTCGGCGAAACCGGCATGTGCGGCGTGGTCAATGAAGCGAGATCGCTGGTCTGGTTGCAGCCGCGCATGTATTACAACCCGCACATGACGACCTTTTACGGCGAGATCCGTGCCAGCGTCTATACCAGCGACGGTCAACCGGTGGCGAGTTATCTGGGCGAGGCGCAACGGACCGGTTTTCTCGATGTGATGCCGCGCAGCCAGATCGAAACCGTTTACCGGATGAGCATGCAGAACCTCATCGCCAACATGCAGAAAGATCCCAACCTGCAGAAGCTGGTGAGCGAGGGCAGCATCAATCGCGATGCAGGCGGCGCCTGCGCCATCATTCCCGACCT